>NZ_CP098755.1:3071000-3417500 GCF_023746555.1 Brevibacillus ruminantium | reverse complement strand
AAGGTAGGGTAACACCTACTGGAGGCCCGAACCCACGCACGTTGAAAAGTGCGGGGATGAGGTGTGGCTAGCGGTGAAATTCCAATCGAACTCGGAGATAGCTGGTTCTCCCCGAAATAGCTTTAGGGCTAGCCTCGGATCGGGACCCCGCCGGACGTGAGCGTAAGCTTGCGTTCGGTGGGTCCAATAAGAGTCTTGGAGGTAGAGCACTGATTGGGCTAGGGGCCCTCATCGGGTTACCGAACTCAGTCAAACTCCGAATGCCAATGACTTATGTCCGGGAGTCAGACGATGAGTGCTAAGATCCATCGTCAAGAGGGAAACAGCCCAGACCATCAGCTAAGGTCCCCAAGTGTATGTTAAGTGGGAAACGATGTGGAGTTGCCCAGACAACCAGGATGTTGGCTTAGAAGCAGCCACCATTTAAAGAGTGCGTAATAGCTCACTGGTCGAGTGACTCTGCGCGGAAAATGTAACGGGGCTAAACATACCACCGAAGCTATGGCAGTCCTTACGGACTGGGTAGGGGAGCGTTCCAAGCAGCAGTGAAGCCGTACCGGAAGGAGCGGTGGAGCGCTTGGAAGTGAGAATGCCGGTGTAAGTAGCGAAAAGACAAGTGAGAATCTTGTCCACCGAAAGCCTAAGGTTTCCTGGGGAAGGCTCGTCCTCCCAGGGTTAGTCGGGACCTAAGCTGAGGCCGAAAGGCGTAGGCGATGGACAACAGGTTGATATTCCTGTACCACCTCTGTACCGTTTGAGCAATGGCGTGACGCAGGAGGATAGGGTGAGCGGCCTACTGGATGGCCGTCCAAGCAGCAAGCCTGGTGTGTAGGCAAATCCGCACACTATCAAGGGCAAGCTGTGATGGCGAGGGAAATTTAAGTACCGAAGTCCCTGATTTCACACTGCCAAGAAAAGCGTCTAGCGAGGAACAAGGTGCCCGTACCGCAAACCGACACAGGTAGGCGAGGAGAGAATCCTAAGGTGCGCGGGATAACTCTTGCTAAGGAACTCGGCAAAATGGCCCCGTAACTTCGGGAGAAGGGGCGCCCCGGTAGGGTGAGGGACCCCGCCTGACGCGAGCGTAAGCTTGTGTCAGGTGGGCTGAGCCCGAGGGGGCCGCAGTGAAAAGGCCCAAGCGACTGTTTAGCAAAAACACAGGTCTCTGCGAAGCCGCAAGGCGAAGTATAGGGGCTGACGCCTGCCCGGTGCTGGAAGGTTAAGGGGATGGGTTAGCGCAAGCGAAGCTTTGAACCGAAGCCCCAGTAAACGGCGGCCGTAACTATAACGGTCCTAAGGTAGCGAAATTCCTTGTCGGGTAAGTTCCGACCCGCACGAAAGGCGTAACGACTTGGGCGCTGTCTCGGCAAGAGACCCGGTGAAATCATAATACCTGTGAAGATGCAGGTTACCCGCGACAAGACGGAAAGACCCCATGGAGCTTTACTGTAGCCTGGTATTGGAACTTTGTGCATCATGTACAGGATAGGTGGGAAGCTGAGAAGCAGGGGCGCCAGCCTCTGTGGAGCTGTCGGTGGGATACCACCCTTGATGTACGGAGTTTCTAACTCATCACCCTGATCGGGTGAGAGGACCATGCCAGGTGGGCAGTTTGACTGGGGCGGTCGCCTCCTAAAAGGTAACGGAGGCGCCCAAAGGTTCCCTCAGAATGGTCGGAAATCATTCGTAGAGTGTAAAGGCAGAAGGGAGCTTGACTGCGAGACCTACAAGTCGAGCAGGGACGAAAGTCGGGCTTAGTGATCCGGTGGTTCCGCATGGAAGGGCCATCGCTCAACGGATAAAAGCTACCCTGGGGATAACAGGCTTATCTCCCCCAAGAGTCCACATCGACGGGGAGGTTTGGCACCTCGATGTCGGCTCATCGCATCCTGGGGCTGAAGTAGGTCCCAAGGGTTGGGCTGTTCGCCCATTAAAGCGGTACGCGAGCTGGGTTCAGAACGTCGTGAGACAGTTCGGTCCCTATCTGTCGCGGGCGCAGGAAGTTTGAGGAGAGCTGTCCTTAGTACGAGAGGACCGGGATGGACGCACCGCTGGTGCACCAGTTGTCACGCCAGTGGCACAGCTGGGTAGCTATGTGCGGAAGGGATAAGCGCTGAAAGCATCTAAGCGTGAAGCCCCCTCCAAGATGAGACTTCCCACAGCGCAAGCTGGTAAGACCCCTCATAGACGATGAGGTTGATAGGTTCGGTGTGGAAGCGCGGCAACGCGTGGAGCTGACGAATACTAATCGGTCGAGGACTTATCCACAAACCTTTAGCAATCATGCATATCCAGTTTTGAAGGTACATGAATCACACGGAGAGTTACCCAAGAGGCCGAAGGGGACGGTTTGCTAAACCGTTAGTATGCGCAAGCGTAGCGAGGGTTCGAATCCCTCACTCTCCGCCACAATACCTTTGGCGGTGTAGCTCAGCTGGCTAGAGCGTTCGGTTCATACCCGAAAGGTCGGGGGTTCGAGCCCCTCCGCCGCTACCATAGGGGCATAGTTTAAAGGTAGAACGAAGGTCTCCAAAACCTTTGGTGTGGGTTCGATTCCTACTGCCCCTGCCAAGAAAAAGATTCATGTATATGGCGGTCGTGGCGAAGGGGTTAACGCACCGGATTGTGGCTCCGGCATTCGTGGGTTCGAGTCCCATCGATCGCCCCATTATGGGAGTATAGCCAAGTGGTAAGGCACGGGTCTGCAAAACCTTCACCCCCGGTTCAAATCCGGGTACTCCCTCCATTTTTCATGTCCCAGTAGCTCAGCTGGATAGAGCAACGGCCTTCTAAGCCGTCGGTCGGGAGTTCGAATCTCTCCTGGGACGCCACTTTATACATTTTGCGGTCGTGGTGGAATTGGCAGACACACCATCTTGAGGGGGTGGCGGGGCGACCCGTGCGAGTTCGAGTCTCGCCGACCGCATGATATAACCATAAGAGAGAGAAGCAGTTTCTTGCTATGGCCCGTTGGTGAAGCGGTTTAACACAGCAGCCTTTCACGCTGTCATACAGGGGTTCGAATCCCCTACGGGTCACCATTTTTTGGCATATTCTTTTGAAGCAAAGCCTTTGTCTAAGGGCTTTTTTTTCTTTTCATTTACCTGTTTATCGAATAGAACCGCAGTAAGGTGGGAATGGTGATAAAAGCGCCTCCATTTTCCCACTTTTGATTCATTGCGATCCAGTCGATTTTGAGGTAAACTTCCAATTGAGAAAAAGAAAAAGTAAAAAAATGGAAAAGGAACCTGAACCAAGACAAGATAAAAAACAGGTTTAGGTCGAGGAGAAGAAATTCATGAGTGCATTAAGAGAGATCATTGAGGGATTGTTCATCGGATTTACCACTACGGTCAGTGTTGTCGGTACCTACCAGACACTCGTGTCAAGTGCAGGACTGTTCCGCAGAAAGGAACAGGTTACTCACGAGCCAGAGAAAACATTTGCCGTATTGGTTGCAGCACACAATGAGAGCGCTGTGATTGCGCCACTCATTGAAAACTTGAAAAAACTGGATTACCCCCGTGAGAAGTACGATATCTTCGTCATTTGCGACAACTGTACAGATAATACAGCGGAGATCGCACGGGAGCACGGAGCCTATGCTTGCGAGCGTTTTGACACCTCCAAGCGAGGAAAAGGATTTGGCATTGAATGGATGTTGGAAAACCTTTGGGCCATGCCCAAGCAGTATGATGCGGTAGTCATGTTTGACGCTGACAACCTGGTCGAGAAAAACTTCTTGCAAGTGATGAATGACCGATTGTGCAAAGGCGCACGTGTTATCCAAGGTTATCTGGATTCCAAAAACCCGTTCGATTCGTGGATTACCCTTTCGTATGCAGTAACGTATTGGTTTACAAACCGGATGTGGCAATTGGCGCGGCATAATCTGGGTTTGCCCAATACTTTGGGCGGTACGGGACTTTGCATCGAGAGTAATTTGCTAAAAGAAATGGGATGGGGAGCCACCAGTCTGACGGAAGACCTGGAGTTTGCCACGCGATGTATTGAGCGGGGAATATACCCGACCTGGGCCCACGATACAAAGGTTTGGGATGAAAAGCCGATTGACCTGAGAGCATCCATGCGTCAGCGATTGCGCTGGATGCAAGGCCATTACGATGTGGCTGGACGCTACATTGGCTCGGTGCTGAAAAATGGTTTGCTAAAGCGTAAGCTGGGCATGCTGGATGCGGCTTTTTATCTGTTTCAACCGATGTATGTGTTGATGGTGACGATGATGTCGCTGCTCTTTATGGGCCGATTCTTTGAAATCGACATGCTCATGCCGATCGCAACCATTCTTCCCAACTGGCTGATCTATGGTTCCACAGCCATGTTCTACCTGTTGCCGATTTTGGCTCTTTTCTTGGATAAGGTACCGTGGAAGGGTTACCTTGGTCTGCTGCTCTTGCCCTTCTTTTTCCTGACATGGCTGCCGATCATGTTTTATGCCTTCTTTACGAAGAAAAACCAGGTCTGGAGTCATACCTCTCATACACGGGCAATCCGGATCGAAGAGATTCAACAATAGAAAAGAGACACAAAAAACCACAGGGCACCTCCCCTGTGGTTTCCTGTTTTGAAGCCTCTCATATCGGACGTTTGATTTGGTATAATGTGTATGGGTTTCACCGGGAAGCCCCCTGCGGGGACGGCAGATGTGGCTTCGCGTGGAAGTATTTTCGAGGTAGTATTGCCACCGGGAAGCCCCCTGCGGGGACAGCAGATGAGGCTTCGCGTGGAAGTATTTTCGAGGTAGTATTGCCACCGGGAAGCCCCCTGCGGGGACAACAGATGTGGCTTCGCGAGGAAGTAATTTCGAGGTAGTTTCAGCCACCGGGAAGCCCCCTGCGGGGACAGCAGATGAGGCTTCGCGTGGAAGAAAGTTCGAAGTAGTTTCAGCCACCGGGAGGGAGTCGGGACGATGGATGCGCGGATGACACCGCTGGAATCACCCCAGTTGTGGGGAGACAAGCGTTATCATACATGGAATTATCACCTACGCAACACGTTTCAAGAGAAGATCTTTAAAGTGCCGCTGGATGGGGGCTTCAGCTGCCCCAATCGGGACGGCAGTGTCGCCACGGGTGGATGCACGTTTTGCAGTGCGAGGGGTTCGGGAGACTTTGCAGGAGATCGTCGGATGAATCTGGAGAAACAGTTTGACGATGTGAAAAACCGGATGCATCAAAAATGGCCGACTGCCAAATACCTTGGATTTTTTCAAGCCTACACAAACACTTATGCCCCTGTAGAGGAGCTTCGTGAGATGTACGAGGTTGTTCTGAAACAGGAGGGAGTTGTGGGTCTGTCGATTGCGACAAGACCGGATTGCTTGCCGGATGATGTTGTGGAGTATCTGGCTGAGTTGAATGAACGGACGTACCTCTGGGTTGAGCTGGGCCTGCAAACCATCCACGAACGTACAGCTCAATTGATTAACCGGGCCCATGACTACCAGTGCTATCTGGATGGGGTAGAAAAACTGCGGAAGCACAAGATCCGGGTCTGCTCGCATATCATCTACGGCTTGCCTGGGGAAACCCACGAGGACATGATGGAGACAGCAAAAGCGGTATCTCATCTGGATGTGCAGGGAATCAAAATCCATCTGCTTCATCTGCTGCGAAAAACACCGATGGTCAAACAGTACGAGGCTGGACTCTTGGAGTTTCTGACACAGGAGGAGTATACCAAGCTGGTCGTCGATACGTTGGAGATTCTGCCGCCGGAGATGATTGTGCATCGGGTGACGGGAGACGGACCTCGCGATCTGTTGATCGGTCCCATGTGGAGCCGGAAAAAATGGGAGGTTCTCAACGGAATGGACAAAGAACTGGTTCGTCGAAACAGTTGGCAAGGGAAGCTGTACAGCCGCGGAGAAAGATAGGTTGTCGCACTCCCGAAACAAGCAATACTACAGAGCATGATTCATCGTAAGCACAAAGAGGGCGTACCACGGTCTGTGAAAGACTCGTGTGTACGTCCTCCTTTTATTGGCTCTGCAGGCCTAGGTCGATACGTGTGCAAGGACTTTGCGCGCTCTGCCCGGATAATTCGTGATCACCCCGTCTACCCCCATCTGAGCTGCTTTACGGATCGAGGAAGCAGAATCCAGCGTCCAGCCGAGTACACGAAAACCGTGTTCTTTGGCCGTTTTCACGAGATGAGGGCTCAGTTGGTCATCGGGGACATGCAGCTCGTCTGCCTTGTATTGTTTTCCAACAGTCCAGGGATGCTGTATCGGTCCTACGTACAATAGCCCGGTCGTCTGCCGGGGATCAAGTTTTTTTACAGTGAGCAAGCTATCGAAATTAAAGGAAGAGATGACGGTACGTTCACGCAGATCGTATTGGCGGATCAGCTCCAGTACTTGTTCCTCCAAAAGCGGTTGCGGATAGAAAAAATTCTTCAGTTCAATGCAAAAGTGCAGCTTGGTCGGAGCAAATTCGTGGAAAACCTCGCGCAAGCCGGGTATCCGTACGGTACGCTGGCGGATGGGGTGCAACTTGTCTGCCCGAAGCTTTTTTAATTGCTCGAAGGTCTGCTGATGAACCATCCCATGACCGTTCGTGGTTCTCTCCAGGTAATGATCATGGAGGACGACAGGCTTGTGATCTTTGCTCAACTGAACGTCCAGTTCAATCCCGTTTGCCCGGCGCCGAACGGCAGCGCGGAAAGCTTCCATCGTATTTTCCGGATAGCTGCCGGAAGCACCGCGATGAGCATAGATAAAGGGGGGCACGAGAGCTTCCTCCTTCCGTATGGACTACACTGGCCATGTCATGAGTACGTTATTACATACATATGTAAGCAGCCCCTCTCTACGACTAGAAGAGAGGCAAAAGCAAAAAATCAGTTGCAGGAACAGAGAATAATCACCAGCAATATAAACAGGACCAGGATCAAAGCACTGCCGTTGTTATTGCAGCCGCAACTCATTTTTATCTCTCCTTTCAATAAGAGCTATGATACTTTATGTAAGGACCGAACAAATGGCTATGGCCAAATGCCCGCCCTGGCAACAGAAAAACAAGATTTTATACAGACTGGAGAATGAAACGGAAACACAACATGATACAATGACAGATAACGAATAAAGTACGGAAATGGGAAGGCGGGATCTGCACATGATGGACGCATCCAAGCTGATTGCTTCGGGAGATTTGGTCATCGATCATCGAAATCGACGGGTAAAACTTCATTCATATGCTGTTGATGAAATTGTTCAACTCCACGCGAAAATGAAAGAGCTGGCAGAGGAATCAGAAGCGACGAAACTGATTGTCTACGCAAAAAAGCAAGACATTCCGGCATGGCAGAGTTTGGGCTATCAAATAGAAGGGGTCATTGATGGCTTTTTTCAGGGAGAAAATGCTCATTTGCTCGCCTGTTTTTTAACGTCAGAACGCGCCTCATCTACCCATCCCCAAACAGCGGAGGATATTCTGAAGCTGAGTTTGTCAAAGGCTGGTGCACTGGAAGAAAAGCCATTGCCAGAGGGATATACACTGCGTGAGGGGAGAGAAGAAGACGCCGAAGAGCTGGCCAATTTGTACAGGACCGTGTTTCCGACCTATCCGACACCGATGGATGACCCGGAATACGTACGCAAAACGATGAGTGACTCCACTTATTACATGGTGATTGAATATCAGGGAAGCATCGCTTGTGCCGCATCTGCTGAGGTAACCCCGCGATATGGGTCGGCAGAGATGACAGATTGCGCTACACATCCGGAGCATCTGGGCAAGGGTTTGCTGCAGCCGATATTTAAAGCGCTGGAAGAGAAAATGAAGGAGATGGGCATCTTTTATCTCTACACGCTGACACGTGCCCAGTCGGCAGGTATGAACGTAACGGCTGCGAAGCACGGTTACCAATACCGGGGCCGACTGGTAAACAATTGTACGATTTTTTCGGGCTATGAGGACATGAACATCTGGGTAAAACCATTGCGACCTGTACGTGAGTAGTTCACATTTTATCCGGGTAGAGCTTCTCCTGTAGGCGCCGGGCCATAAAAGCAAGCTGAAGCTGCCAGCGCTGATGGGCATCCTCCAGGTCAAATCCGGTTTTTTCTTTGATCTGGGTCAGGCGGTATGTCAGCGTATGGCGGTGAATATAGAGGGCTTGTGCGGTTTGGAGGCCGTTTCCGTTATGGGCTAAATACATATCCAGGGTCTCCAGCAACTGCTGGTTATGCTTGGAATCATGCTGCAGCAACGGCTCAAGAAGCGGTCTCCAGATCGCCTCCAAACTCTCTGTTTGCCGGTGGTAAGGAAAGAGAAACTGATAGCCGCGCATCTGACGATAGGACAATAGCGCAGGTGATTGTGCGAGCAGTGGATATGCCTGCATGGCAAACGACGCTTCATGTACCGCATCGGCAAGCTCAGTCAATTGCCCGCGCGGATTGCTCAATCCAATGCGCAGCGAATACTCACGATGAAGCCGATCCCAGCGTGATGCGAATTGTTCGAGAAGCTGCCGGCTCTGCTGGTCATCGGACATGATAAACAGCAGTGATGAGGGACGCTCGCGCAGCAAATAGGAGCGATGGTGCGTATCAAACAGCCGCTTCATCAACGTGATGCAAGCCTGATGAAGCGAGGAGGAGAGAAGTGCCGGTGGGCCCTCGACCTGAACAGCCGCTACCAGATGGGAGCCTGCCAACGGATAACCGAGCATGCGGCACCGGCTTTCCAGCTCGGAGGCAGAAAACTCCCTTCCGCTCAACAACTCCTCGACAAAATCCCCTTTCAAGCGCCACTCTGTGGCAGCTACGGCATTTTCCTTAATGTATTCCATGGCACAGAGGGTAGCGGCATGCTGAAGGGCGACATCGTCCAGCTCTTTCCATTCTGAGCGGGGCTTGGCCAACTGCAACGTACCGAACCGTGTCCGATTGGCCCGGATGTCAACCGAATGAGCCTGCTCCAGCTCGCGGATTTCCGTTCGCTCTGTCTCCTCCCCGTCTGACATCCCATATACCTTGAAGCCGAGTGCATCGGTGAGGGATACCCGCCCGCCGGTCAAAGAAGCAAGCTTTTCCACGATGCCGTGCAAACCGCCCTTGGATAGCGCGGTCTCAATCATTTGGTGATGGATAGCCTGGGAATAGGCGAGGGTTTCAAACTGTCGATTTACGATCGGTTGCAGGATTGCTTTCGTAATTGTCGAAAAGTTCATTTCAACAGGGATTTCCATTAAAGGCAATTGATGCTGATTAGCCAGATCAATCAAATCTTGAGGAATCTCACGAAGATAGAAGCCTGTATGAAAAGCAATGCCGCTCAATTTCCGTTTGGCCAAGGCGGGAATGAGAGAAAGGCGGCGTTCTGTATTCTCAGCAAGTCCGAAGCCGGTCGTGATGAGAAATTCCCCTTCCTGCAACCGTTCTACATCCTCCAATACTTCAACAATCGTTACCCAGCGGATGGGAGTATCCACGCCGCCGGCTCCGCCAACGAGACGTATCTGCACCATGTCAGGAAGCTGGAGTGCTTCTCGAATTGTGATCGTCATGGCAAGTCCCCCTTTTTGTATCTCTTATACAAAATGTATAAAACATTCCGTCTCTTTGTCACGCTTTTTCTTGCAGCCAGTCGAATGGCACCCCATTCTGCTTCAGATAGGATGAAGGAAAGAAGGAGAGGTGGCTTTGATGGAAAGAAGCTATGTCATAAAGCCTGAGCTGGGGAAGACCTATCCCCAGGTTTCCCACGGCAAAGGGATCTATTTGTACGATGTGGCCGGCAAACGATACATCGATGGCTGTTCCGGCGCGGTCACGGCCAGTATCGGTCATGGCATTGAGGAGATTGCCGAGGCAATGCGGGAACAGGCTTTGAAGGTCTCGTTTGCCTATCGCTCGCATTTTAGCAGTGAAGCGGTGGAAGAGCTGGGCGCAAAGCTCGCATCGTGGGCGCCCGGCGAACTGAATTGGAGCTTTTTCGTAAACAGCGGGTCAGAAGCGACAGAGACGGCCCAGAAAATCGCGATTCAATACTGGCAAGAAAAAGGACGGCCCACCAAAACGAGAATGGTTTCCCGCTGGATGAGCTACCATGGCATTACGATGGGGGCCTTGTCGATGTCCGGCCATGTGTTGCGCAGAAAACGTTTTGTACCCCTGTTAGCTGATTATCCGACGATTTCACCCCCATACCCTTACCGCAGGCCAGATGGCATGTCACTTGAGCAATATGCCAGCCATTGTGCCAATGAGCTGGAGACCGCCATCTTGCGTGTAGGGCCTGATCAGCTTGCCGCTTTTATTGCCGAGCCGGTTATCGGGGCTTCCGGCGGAGCTGTGGTGCCCCCAGACGGTTATTTCCAGCGGATTCGCGAGATTTGTGATAAATACGATGTCCTGTTTATCGCTGACGAAGTCATGACCGGAGTCGGACGCACCGGGGAGAAGTTCGGCATGGACCACTGGGGAGTCAAGCCGGACCTGATGACGCTGGGCAAGGGGATGAGTGCGGGCTACACGCCGATGGCGGCGACAATGGCTACGGATGCGATCATTGACACCATTACCCGCGGCTCAGGGCTGATCATGGCAGGGCACACATACAGTGCCAATCCGCAGTCGGCAGCTGTCTCGCTGGCGGTCTTGCGCTACGTGGAAGCACATCATCTCGTGGAGAGGGCAGCCGTTCAGGGTGCTTACCTCCTGAAAAAACTGCAAGAGCTGGCAGAGGAGATTCCCCTGATCGGAGAAGCACGCGGATTGGGGCTTCTGTGCGGGCTGGAGTTCGTGAAGGAGAAAAAGACGCGGGAGCCATTCCCATTATCCAAAGGAGTTGCCAATCAGGTGATCGCCAAAGCGTTTGAAAACGGACTGCTGGTTTATCCGGCAACCGGAGGATTGGAAGGAATAGCCGGTGATTCGATTATCATCTCACCACCGCTGACGATTACGACCGAGGAGATCGATGAATTGGTCGAGCTGTTGAAAAAGACTGTGATGCAAGTCCAAGAGGATTTGAGAAAAGAGCAATCCTAGGCAAATGCATGGGGAGGAGGACAAATGGCAAACGGTTTTGACAAGGTAGTGACGATACAAGAGGTGCTGGCCCATTTCCATGATGGCATGACATTGTTAGCGGGAGGCTTCGGCGGGGTAGGCAATCCACCTACCCTGATCCAGGGCATTCTGGACAAAGGCGTCAAGGATATTACCCTGATCAGCAATGATACGGCGTTTCCCCATATCGGCATTGGGAAACTGATAACGGAAAGACGGGTAAAGAAAGTGATCGCTTCACATATCGGTTCCAACCCGAATGCCGGTGCACAGATGACAGCGGGAGAGCTGGAGGTGGAGTTTTGTCCCCAGGGCATTCTCGCCGAACGCGTGCGTGCTGGCGGTGTAGGGCTGGGCGGCATCCTTTCCGATATCGGCCTGGGCACCATCGCCGAAAAAGGGAAAGAGAAGGTGCTGGTGAACGACAAGGAATTCCTTCTGGAAACACCGCTTACCGCAGAAGTTGCGATTGTCCATGCTAAAAAGGCGGATCGCTTTGGCAATCTCGTCTACGATACCAGCGCTCGCAATTTCAATCCATTGGTGGCGATGGCAGGGGATATTACCATCGTGGAAGCCGATGAGATCGTGGAGATCGGAGCAATTGATCCGGAAGAGGTCGTGACGCCGGGCGTTTTTGTCAATTACATCGTGAAAAGTGAGGGGGTGAATTGGCAATGGGCGTGGGAGAAGTAAAGGAGACTGAGGGCTTTCGTGAAAAAATAGCGCGCAGGGCAGCTCAAGAGGTAGAGGATGGCATGATTATCAATCTGGGGATTGGTATTCCCACCCTGGTAGCCGACTTTATCCCTAAAGAGAAAAACGTATTGTTTCACGCAGAAAACGGCATTCTCGGCACGGGTCCAAGCCCGTTAAAAGGGGAAGAAAACCCGATGCTGTGCAACGCGGGAGGTTTCCCGGTCACACTCGCCGCCGGTGCATCGTTCTTTGACAGCGCTACAGCTTTTGCCATTATCCGCAGAGGGTTGCTCGACATGACGATTCTGGGCGTTTTAGAGGTGAGCCAACGCGGCGATATCGCCAACTGGATCCTACCAGGCAAAAGGGTGCCAGGTATGGGCGGGGCGATGGAACTAGCCCAAAAAGCAAAAAAAGTGATGGTATTGACGACGCATCTGGATAAAAACGGGAGATCGAAAATCGTCAAAGAATGCTCGCTTCCGTTGACTGCTGTCGGTGCTGCCCACTTGATCATCACCGATATGGCTGTGCTGGAGGTATGCTCGGATGGTCTGTATCTGCGTGAAGTAATGTATCCATATAGTGTGGCAGAGGTAATAGGGGCGACGGAAGCGGAATTAAAAATAGACAAAGAGGTCAGAGTTTTCCGATAAAGGAGGATTTCCATGACGAATTGGCATGAGCTGATACGGGAAAAGATGGAGATTGAACGTCCGGCAGCTACCGAATTGCTGAAGGAGTGGGTTCGAGAACCAAGTGTTCAGGGGAAGGAGGCTTCCATCCAGGAGAAGATTGCACAGAGACTGCATGCGATGGGGATGCAGGTTGATCTGTGGGTGATGGAGGGAGAAGAACTGATCCAGCACCCCTACTTCGTTTCCCCGCGAACTGAATTTTCCGGAAGTCCCAACGTTGTCGGCGTCTGGAAGGGAACGGGCGGCGGGCGATCACTGATTTTGAACGGACACGTTGATGTGGTGCCCGCAGGAGACCCGGCCCAGTGGTCGCATGATCCATTCAGCGGAGAAATCGTCGGCGGCAAGCTGTACGGTCGCGGCTCTACAGACATGAAGGGAGGAAACCTCTCCTCGCTGCTGGCGATTCAAATTTTGCAAGCACTTGGCATCCGCTTGAAAGGGGATGTGATCTTCCAGAGTGTCGTAGAAGAGGAAAGCGGAGGTGCGGGAACGCTCGCCACCATTTTGCGAGGGTACAAAGCGGACGCCGCTTTGATCCCGGAGCCGACCAACATGAAGATTTTCCCCAAGCAGCAAGGTTCAATGTGGTTTCGCTTGAGCGTCAAAGGCCGCTCTGCGCATGGCGGTACCCGTTATGAGGGGGTAAGCGCGATCGAGAAAAGCATGCAGGTCGTCTATGCGATCGCCAAGCTGGAAAAAGAGCGGAACGAACGCATTACCGATCCGCTGTATGCCAAACTGCCCATTCCGATCCCGATCAACATCGGCGTGATCGAAGGCGGCAAATGGCCCTCTTCGGTTGCCGATCTCGTCAAGCTGGAGGGGCGAATGGGTGTAGCGCCTGGCGAACAGATGGAAGACGCCAAACAGGAAATGGCGGAAGCCCTCTCTGAGTTGGCCAATCACGATCCCTGGTTTGCCGAGCATCCGGTCGAGCTGGAATGGTTCGGAGCCCGCTGGGTCCCGGGTGAAGTCGCTGAAAATCATCCCTTGATGGAAATTTTGCAGCAGCAGTTCGTTCGGGTCACAGGAGAACGCGCTGTTGTTGAGGCTTCCCCCTGGGGGACAGATGGCGGTCTGCTGACTGTGCTGGCTGATACGCCTGCCATCGTCGTGGGTCCGGGTACGACAGCCGTCGCCCATTATCCGAACGAGTCGGTCGAACTGGATGCCGTTTTCCGATGCGCCGAGATTTTTGCCTTGACGATGATGGAGTGGTGTGGGTACGAAGAATTTGAGTCATTCGAAAAATAACCGATGGAAGGGAGCAGATTCAGATGGATTCTACGCAAACCAAATTTATTCAACTGAAAACGGCTATTCCTGGCCCCAAAGCGCAGGAACTGCTGGCTCGAAAGGAAGATCACGTACCACGTGGCCCTTTTAACACGGTACCGACCTTCGTGGAGAAAGCAGAAGGTGCGCTGTTGACGGATGTGGACGGCAATACATTTATCGATTTTGGCGGTGCGATTGGAACGATCAACGCGGGTCACTGTCCGCCATCCGTCGTGGAAGCTTTGAAGGAACAACTGGATCAGTATATCCATACCTGCTTCCACGTGATGATGTACGAGCCGTATGTAAAATTGGCAGAGACGTTGAACAGAATTACCCCTGGCGCACATGCGAAAAAGACTTTCTTTCTGAACAGCGGAGCGGAAGCTGTCGAGAACGCCGTCAAGATTGCCCGGAAATACACCGGACGCAAGGCGATTATTTCCTTTGAGCGAGGCTTTCACGGCCGGACGCTTCTGGCCATGTCCCTGACCAGCAAGGTGCGACCGTACAAATACCAGTTTGGCCCCTTTGCTCCCGATGTTTACAAGATGAGCTATCCGTATTATTACCGCGCAACTCCGGGAACGACTCCCGAGGAGTGCGATGAACAGGTGCTGCGCCGTTTTGAGGACTTTTTCCTCGGAGAAGTGCCTGCTGACGAAGTGGCAGCCATCATCATGGAGCCGGTGCAGGGTGAAGGCGGATTTGTTATTCCGTCCAAACGGTTCGTACAGGGCGTAAAAGCGATCTGCGAAAAATATGGCATTCTGTTTATTGCGGATGAAGTGCAGACCGGATTTGGCCGGACCGGAAAAATGTTTGCGATGGAGCATTTTGGAGTAGAACCTGATCTGATCGTCATGTCCAAATCCCTCGGGGCAGGACTGCCGATTAGTGCCGTTACCGGACGGGCAGAAATCATGGATGCGCCCAACCCGGGAGAGATTGGGGGGACGTATGGGGGCAGTCCGCTTGGCTGTGTCGCTGCGCTGAAGGTAATCGAAATGATGGAGCAGGACGGATTCATGGATCGGGCCAATCAGATCGGAGACCAGATTCTACAGCGGTTTGAAGGATTCAGTGAGCGCTTTGAACAGGTAGGGGATGCCCGCGGAATCGGGGCGATGTGCGCGATTGAGATCGTCAAAGATAAGGCCGGCAAGGAGCCGGACAAAGAATTGACTGCCAAAATCGCACAGGCGTGTTGCCAGAGCGGTTTAGTGGTTCTCTCGGCCGGACTCTACAGCAACGTCATTCGGATTCTCTCACCGCTGGTCATCACCGATGAGCAACTGGAGGAAGGCTTGCGTGTGATGGAAAATGTATTGGAAACATTGTGTACACCTGTGAATTGACAGAGGCTTGAAGCAGGAGGAACGAAGCGGATTTTCATAAAAAGGCGATGAGAGAGGGAGGCTGGATTATGAAGAAGGCATGCTACATTGGAGGGCAATGGGTAGAGGCAGAGCGTTATTCACCGTTATACGCTCCTTACAGCGGCGAGCAAATTGCCGAAATTGCCCAGGCAGACAGTGATTTGGTAGAAAAAGCGATTACTGCTGCGCAGGAAGCAGCCCAGGTCATGCGCCGGATGCCAGCCTATCAACGGGCTGCTATACTGGAGAAAATCGCGCACATCATGGATCAGCGGCTGGAAGAAGCGGCCAAGATCATAGCCCTCGAAGCAGGGAAGCCGATCAAGACTGCACGGGGCGAGGTGATCCGGACGATTCAGACGTACAAGTTTGCGGCGGAAGAAGCCAAACGGATTCACGGTGAAACGCTCCCGCTGGATGCAGCAATCGGCGGGGAGGGACGCCTCGCATATACGGTGAGGGAGCCGCTCGGCGTAATTGGCGCGATTACACCTTTTAACTTTCCCATGAATCTCGTCGCCCATAAAGTGGGGCCCTCACTTGCAGCCGGGAATACGGTCGTTCTGAAGCCCGCTTCCCAAACACCGCTCTCTGCTTTCTTTTTGGCAGAGGTTGCCGAGCAGGCAGGCGTACCGGCAGGGGCACTCAATGTGGTGACCGGAAGCGGGGCCAGCGTGGGAGATTTGCTGGTGAAAGACCCGCGGGTAAAAGCGCTGACCTTTACCGGAAGTCCTGCAGTTGGGATTGACATTCGCAATCGGGCTGGCTTGAAGCGGGTCACGCTGGAGCTTGGTTCCAATTCTGCCGTGATTATTGACCGCGGTGTCAATCTGGATGAGGTGATCCCTCGCTGCATTTTTGGTGCATTCGCTTACTCTGGTCAGGTGTGTATTTCCGTACAGCGAATCTACGTGGTAAAGGAAGTATACGAGACGTTCCTGGAGCGGTTGATAGCCGAGACAAACAAGCTCCGCGGAGGCGACTCTCTGTCCGAAGAAGCCGATTATTCCGCGATGATTTCGCCAAAAGAGACAGATCGTGCCCTGGCCTGGATCGAAGAGGCCAAAGAGAGAGGGGCTCGGGTTGAGTGCGGCGGCAGCGTAGAAGGGCGCATACTGCAGCCGACTATTTTGACCGGGGTACCTGCCGACGCCAAACTGTCCTGCCAAGAGGTATTTGGTCCGATTGTCATCGTCAACGCCGTGGAATCCGTGGAAGAAGCGGTGGAATTGGTCAACGATTCCCGCTTTGGCTTGCAAGCCGGCGTTTATACGCAGAATCTTTCACTGGCGCTAAAATGTGCAGATGAGCTTCACGTCGGCGGTGTGATGATCAATGACATTCCGACCTTCCGCGTGGACCACATGCCGTATGGCGGGGTAAAAGAGAGCGGCATGGGGCGTGAGGGTATCAAATACGCAATCGAAGAGCTTACGGAACTGAAACTCGTCGTCGTAAAACGTTAGAAAAACAGGAAAGAGGGCTCCTCGTTTCGGAGGGGCTCTTTTGATATACCCTCTTGCAAACGGAAACAAAAATATGCTATAGTTAACGATGTAATTAATACGGAGGGATACCGAAGTGGTCATAACGGGGCGGTCTTGAAAACCGTTAGGGTGCAAGCCCACGGGGGTTCGAATCCCTCTCCCTCCGCCATACAAGTGCGATCAAAACGGATGTGAGCATCCGTTTTTTTATTTTTTCGTGTTAGTCAGCAGGGAAGGATGAAGAGCGATTGCGGACAAAAAAAAGAATAGCCCCCTGTTCGGGGGCACATCCATCCGTGTAAATCGGTGTTAAGAGCGCTTCATTGCATTTTCTTCTTTTTTCAACTGTACATCGAGAACAAAATTGCCAAAAGGGATGAGCGATGCGATAAACGCACCGACGGCGCGCAGGAAGGACCAGCGATTGGCGAAAAATACATGGGCGAGCGCAGCCATGAACAGCACAAAGAACACACCATGCAGGGAACCGGCGATGGTTACGGCTTTTGGCATGTCAGCCATATATTTGAGCGGCATGGCGATGCCAAGCAATACCAGATAGGAGATACCTTCGATGAGGCCGATAAAACGGAGTCGGCCGAGCGGCGTTTGTAGCAAATGGAACACCTCCAATGAATCGTACCACTAGTCAATATTCTATCGACTTATGAGAAGAGTCGCAATGGAACAGCAACAATTTAACACTGTTTGCAAGTGAAATATGTCGAAAACCAAAACTTTCTTCTGTAGCCATCCACTTCATATTCCCTAGTATGTAGAACATGATATATTCTTTAAGTAAGCACTCATACGAGCTTCTTGGGGGCTGCGGCGACTTAGTAACGCAGAGCGAGTCGCCGCTTATTTTTTTCGCACTGCTAAACAGACGGCAAGGCTTTCTTTCGCATACTAAATATACCGATTGAGTATATCTAAAGATATATACTATAATATAGATACAACCTCATAACCTTGAGTTCTTCTCCCTGACGCTTTTCTTGTCAGGGATTTTTTATGGCAAGAAAGCTGATTTTATCTGAATATTCATAGTATAATGGAAAAAAGGAAAAGTCTGGGGGGAAGTACATGAGAGAGATTCAAAGAGCCAGAAGAAATACATTGGGGGATATTTTGCGCAGAAGTCGAGGACGATTCCCCCATAAGATCGCGTTGCGCTTCGGTGACGAGGCCCTTACATACGAGCAGCTTGACAAGCTTGTGAACCAGGCTGCGCACGTCATCCTCCAAAGCGGATTGCAAAAAGGAGAGAAAGCAGCTGTATTGTCGCGCAACTCGATGGACTTTGTCATCCTCAACTTTGCTCTGGCCAAAGCAGGAATCGTAATGGTTCCGATCAACTATATGCTCAATGCTGACGACGTGGCCTTTATCCTGGGACATGCCGAGGTACGTGCTGTCTTTTCTTCCCCAGAGTTCCAGACAGTGAGCGAAGAAGCAATAAGCAAAGCGAATTGCCGCCCAGTGATGCGGGCCTCGATCTCTGATTTTCAGCAGCCGGGAGGGGAATGGGCTCATTTTCGCACACTGCTTGGTCACGCCAGTACAGAAGAACCGGAGGTAGAGCTGGACGATGATGATGTCGTACATATCTTGTACACGAGCGGTACGGAATCCAAACCAAAGGGTGTTATGCTGACACATAAAAATGTACTGTCCGAATATGTCAGTACCATTGTCGACGGAGGGATGTCAGAGGATGATGTGGCGATCCATGCCCTGCCGCTTTTCCACAGTGCCCAGTTGCATTGTTTTTTAGGACCCTATGTCTACCTCGGAGCGAGTGGGATCATTCTGGAGCAGGCTCAGCCCGACCTGATCTTGAAAAACGTGGAAACCTATCAAGCGACCCAGCTTTTTTGTCCGCCTACGGTCTGGATTGCCCTGCTCCGCTCTTCCGAATTCTCGACTCGCGATCTTTCTTCCCTGCGCAAATGCTACTACGGAGCAGCCATCATGCCTGTCGAAATCTTGAAAGAACTGGGAACGCGCTTGCCCAATGCCCAATTCTACAATTTTTACGGTCAAACTGAAGTGGCACCGCTGGCAACCGTACTAAAACCTTCCGAACAGATTCGCAAGGCAGGATCAGCAGGCAGACCGGCTTTAAATGTCGAGACGATGATCGTCGACGATCAAGGGATGGAGGTCCCCCGTGGTATTGTCGGTGAAATCGTGCATCGTACGAGTCATGCAATGCTTGGTTATTACCGGGATGAAGAGAAAACAACAGCAGCTTTTCAGCGGGGGTGGTTTCACAGCGGCGATCTCGGCATTATGGATGAGGAAGGGTATATCACGGTGGTCGATCGGAAAAAGGATATGATCAAATCGGGTGGAGAGAATGTTGCCAGCAGGGAAGTTGAGGAAGTGATCTATCAGCATCCCCTGGTATCTGAGGTAGCCGTCATCGGAATTCCTGATCCGTATTGGATCGAAGCTGTCACAGCAGTGGTCGTTCCCAAGGCGGGAGAAGTGCTGCAAGCGGCGGATATACTGGACTTTTGCAAGGCGCGATTGTCATCCTTCAAAGCACCCAAGTACGTGGTCATCTCCGAAAATCTGCCGCGTAATCCAAGCGGCAAAATCTTAAAACGGGAACTGCGCCTTCGCTACGAAGGATTGACTACTTCCGAAAAGTAAAAAATGACCGATGGTTAAAAGGACCGTTATGAATAAGAGGGAAAGCCGCCTGAGAATGGAAGCATCAGGCGGTTTATTTTTTGTTGTTGGCAAACGATGGCTACGTATCAACTTTCAGACCTTCAAGCCAATCGCGATAGCAATGGTCACAAAGCAACTCGTCGCGCTCGTCAGTGCCCTGAAAAAACGTAATCAGGTGAGCGTTCTCTGACTCGTGCTCACAATGGTAACAGGTGTAACTCACTTCATTTCCTCCCCGAATAATAGTGCGTCAGTGATATTGTTGCCAAAATAAAAAAACCAACTCGCGTAAAGAGTTGGTTCAAAACGGGGATTATTTGACAGTAGCGACTGTAGATTTTTCCGGATGAATCGTATCAAATCGATAACCGTGATCTTTCAGGAACTGAATGACTGCCGGAAGTGATTTGGCGGTGGAAGCTTTTGTTGAAGAATCATGCATGAGGACCACGATCTCCTTCTGATTCTTAACCTGCTGCTTGATATTGGCCAAAGCATTATCCGGCGTGTACTTGTTGCTGCGCGCATCCCCGTTGGTGATGTTCCAATCGATAAACGTATAGCCCCGTTTGGTTGCCTCTGTCTTGATCGCACTCATCACGGTCTGCTTACTGTTGTACCTGGCAGGATCTTGATAGGTTTTGCTGATTGTGTTGGTGCTGCCTCCGGGATAGCGGAACACCAAAGGCTTGATTCCAGTCACACTTTCAATGAGTTCATTTCCTTTTTCCAAATCTGCAAAAAAGGCAGTAATGTCTTTGTAAATAGACCGATAGTTATGGGAGTACGTGTGGCCGCCAACCACATGCCCTTCGGCAATGGTACGCTTGAGCAAGTCTTCGTGCCCGTGTATACTCGTTCCCACCACGAAGAAAGTCGCTTTGATGTCATATTGCTTGAGAATGTCCAGAACCTCCTTGGTGATTGGAGAAGGTCCATCATCGAAGGTCAGGTAGGCCACTTTATCTTCTGTCTGTTTGCTCGCATCCGGTTGGTGCGGGTTCTGCCCTTCAGAAGGAAGGGAGGAGCCGGGAGCCGGTTGTTCTGGCAAAGCGGGTGGAGTACTCTGGGCCTGACCAGGAGCATTTGGCTGTTGTGCATTTGACTGAACAGGCGGACTTGTCTGAGCAGGCTGAGTCGTCTGAACTGGCTGTGCGGACGAAGCCGTCTGTGATTGAGATGGCTGCGCCTTTTGATGGATCGGCTCGACCGGCATAAAAGGAATATCGGTGTAGATCAAATACGATTCTCTCAGCTTGCGAAATGCTTCCAAATCATGGGCAAGCTTTTGCTCGATTTGTTGCGGGCTTAACCCTTCTTCCAAATACTGACCGATTTTGTTTGAGCCCATCACCAGATCGAACATGGTTTTGGCTTTGCCGCTCTTTGGCACTTGGAAAGGATGGAGTTGATAAGCGTAGGTGAGAGCGTACAAGCCTGTCTTCGCCGGGTTAAACTGATGCGGATCGGTAATCTGGAGCCGGACACCGCCCATTTTGTCTTTATCTTCCGGTAAAAAGACGACACCGGGAAGCAATGCGCCATTGAGAGAATCAGCGTATTTTCCAGAATCAATGCCGTCGCCTCCGATCCAGCGGAAGTTGTCAGCCTGGGTTATGCCGGTTCCCTCACCAAGACCGGTTGCCATGTAGCCGAAAACCGCTGACAGATCGGGAATTCGCGGGGAGCTGGGAATCCAGTTCAATCCCGTATCCTGAAAGATCATCTGGCGGGTGTAGCCCTTCATGGGGATCACGGTAAGATCAGCACCGATGGAACGGTTGAAGTACTGAGCCAGTTCGCCGATTGTCATGCCATGGGCCATCGGGAGTTCATCGACTCCGACAAAAGAGCGGAATTCTGGTTCCAGGACGGGGCCGTCAACGATGGTTCCTCCAACGGGATTGGGGCGGTCAAGCACCACAATCGGCTTGCCTTGTTCTTTGGCTGCTGTCATGCAGTATTGGAGGGTGGATATGTACGTGTACGTACGGGCCCCGATATCTTGCAGATCAACCAGAAGGACATCAATACCGGCCAGCATCTCCGGGGTGGGTTTTCTCGTGGCGCCATACAAGCTGTTTACGGGGATACCATAGACAGGATGTTTGTATGACTTTACATACTGACCCGCCGGCGTTTTTCCGTCAAGACCGTGCTCCGGTGTGTACAGAGCAGCTAATTGAACATTTTTTTCACGGCGAAGAGCATCGATCGTGCTGGTGCCTTTGCTGTTGATTCCAGTTTGGTTCGTCACCAGGCCCAATTTTTTGCCTTTGATGACTTGGGGAAACTGGCTGAACAGCACGTCACTTCCCAGCAGTACGGCCGATGTGTTGGCGGAGCTACCGCCAGGGGGGAAGAGCGTTAAAATAAGGACAAGAATGAGGAAAGGAATAAATCGTTTCATAGCTTCGGCCTCTTTCGAGAAAAATGTCGTCGTTGTATGTCTATTGTAGCCTGTTTTTGTAGCGAATTGGTTTCATTTTTGTAACAATTGCAAAATAGGTAATAAGTTGGAGGTACGAAGTTGTATTCCTCCGTCGGAGCGGAACGTTCATCTACTTGAATTAGCAAAATGAAACAGGCTCGGGGCTGAGTAAGAACCACCCTGCCTCCTCACACTAGTACTGAGGGGGTGTTTTCTTTGAATCGATGGAAACAGGCCGTTTCTGTACTTGCCCTTTTGGGGATTTGCACCGCGGGGTGTACGCCGAACAAGCAGCAAGGCTCTGAGGACTATCATGGCCCGCCCGCCAAATTCGACGCGTTTGGAATCAATCTGACCAGCGACAATTTCGGCAGGGATAAAGGGCCAGCGGCGATGATTACGCAGAAAAATCGTCATGCGCGAGAACCGCACCTCATTCGGGCGCTGGAAAATCGAGCAGAGAGGATTCCTGGTGTCGTCGACATCAAGGTACTTGCTTATAAGGATAACCTATTGATCGGGGTACTGCCAGATGGGGCTCCGAAGCAGGATACGATCAATCCCAGGCCCTCTGTTGCCTATACACCGGGAAAGCCGGTTCGCATTGATAATGGACACACGGATCGATTGCAGCAACGAGTCGCTGGAGTCATGGGGACACGCTTAGCGACTGAAACCCGCTACAATATCATGTTTGTCTCGACCAACCCGGCCGTTTATCATCGCATTGCCGATATTCACCAGCGAATCGTCCGAGGGGAAAAGGTTCAGGAAGAGGAGTTTCAAACACTGTTAAATGATATTGGCTACACAACAAAGGGCTTCAATCTGATCGACTAAATGCACCTTGTTTCTCCCTGTTGCACTGTGTTGAAAGACCACCTGATCATCGGGTGGCTTTTGTCATGCAGAAAAGCTTTTGTCATTTCGAAATGGAGGAATTTGCGGCCACTCATGGAACTATTATGAGGAATGATGTGATCGTTGAGGAGTGTACGCGAGATGAATGCATCCCGGATTAGCCCCACAAGAATAACCTCTCCACGCCTGAAGCCCTTCGTATTTCACCGAGTATCTCTGGCCAAAAAACTGAGATTAATGCGGCATAAAGCACTGACTATCGTTCATGCGGGTGCCGGGTATGGCAAAACAACGGCGATTGCCGCCTTCCTGGAACATTCAAGCAAAGAAGCATGCTGGTATCGGGTCGGGGAAAAGGATGACACGCTTCCCGTATTTTTGCAGCACCTGCTGGAGAGCATTCGCAGCTTGTATCCCGCACATGGGGGAGCCGTTCAACAGGCTCTTGCATCATGGGAGGAGCAGAGCTTGGAAGCGGAAGGGATCGATTCCTTCGTGGATATGTTTATTCAGGCATGTTTGGAACTGCCAAGTGAGCTGACCATTGTTCTGGATGATTTTCATCACGTACACCCGGATGGACAAATAGACAGGTGGGTGCAGGAATTTCTCACAAACATGCCACAGCATATTCGGGTAGTCATCCTGACCCGCGTCAGACCAGCCTGGCCATTTTTAGAAGTGATGAGTGCGCGCGGAGATTTTATGGAAATCACAGTGGCTGATCTGGTTTTTTCACGAGAAGAGATGGAAACCTTTTTTCTGGATGAGTACGATGTGACGTTGTCAGGAGAAGACTGGGAGCGGATCGAAAATGTGACCCAGGGCTGGGCGACAGCTGTACGGACCATTGGCGAGACATTAGCCCTCGGTGTGCAATCGGTCGGCAGTGCTTCCGAATCATCTCGTTTTCTTCCGTTTCTGGAGACGGAGGTCTGGGATAAGCAGACGCCCGAACTGCAGGCGTTTCTGATGAGATCGGCTGTGTTTGAAAGCTTCGACGCAGAGGATATACGTCAGGTTTTCGGAGAGCAGGAAGGGAAGCGGATGGATGAGGTCCTTCGCAGGCATCTGTTCTTGCTTTCGAAAGAGAATCGCTATGCCTATCATCCGCTTTTTCGTCGTTTGCTGGTGAGCAAGCTGGCAGGACTGCCGGAGGAATACGTCAGCATGCATCGTCTTGCTGCCGAGTGGTACAAGCGAAAAGGGGAGGCTCAACAGGGATTTGAACACTTGCGATTGATCGAAGCGTGGGATGAGCTCGGAGAGTGGCTCACTCAAGCGGCAGGTACCCTCTTGCAAGCGGGAAAGCTCGATTTCCTGTCACACTGGCTGCAACTGCTTCCCGACGAGATCAAAGACCAGATGCATGTCTTGTGGTTTTATCAGGCAGAAGTTGAGCGATACCGCTGTCTGTATCCAAAAGCCCTGCTTTCCTATCGCCGCTACCTTTCGCTCTGCGAAATGAAACAAGACGTAATCGGCCAGTGCCGTGGTTTGGAAGGGCTTGCACGAGTGCATCTGGACAGTGTCCAAGGTGTAAAGGCAGAGGAACTGTTGAAACAGGCGATCCAGTTGCTGCAGCCCGATGATCACGAAATGGCACCGAGGCTGTTTCGTTTGTTGGCCGAAATCTACACGAACCGAGGAGATGCACAGCAAGCGGCTCACTGGTATCAGCGCAGTCAGGAATGGGAACAGCGAACCGAGGTAGAGCTGGAATCCAGATTGCTGTTCCGGACGGGGCGCTTGCAGTCGGCCATTGAGCTTTTAGAGAGCAAGTGGAAGAGCGAGCAATTAAAGCAGCCTGCATTGACCCGCTCATACCGTGAAACTTCGTTATTGCTTGCCTTTGTTTACGGCCTGAACGGAGAGTGGGAGAAGGGCCTGGATGCAGCCGAAACGGCAATTCAGCTGGGAAAAGCTGCTCACTCGCCTTTTGTGGAAGCAAACGGGTATGTTCGGAAAGCGACAGCGGCTCTGGTGAGTCAGCAGATCTCCTTTGACCAGGTTCGGGAGCTGTATCAAATGGGGCTGCGGATTATGGAAGAGCTCCAATCGACCAGAGGCAAATCGGAGACGCTGCTAGGGCTTACGCTGCTTTACGGCAGAGAGGCGAATCTGGATATGGCCCTTTCGTATGGACAGCGAGGGCTCCAGGAGACCGAAGCGATGCGTGATGACTGGCTGAACAGCCTGGTCCGTCTGGCGATTGGTATCGCCTATGCGACCTGTGGTCAGGAGCAGCAGGCGGAAGAGTGGATTCGCGATTGTGAAAAGCGGCTGAGCCGATGCGGAGATAGCTTTGGAGTCGCGATCTGTCATTTGTGGCTCAGCTACTTCGCTTACCGCCAGAAGGAGTGGAATACTTTTATCCCGGCAGTAAGCCAGGCTCTTACCGCGATCCAGACCGGCGCGTATCACTTTTTGCTCCAGCGGCCGACTATGTTTACCCCACATGATGTACAGCAGTTGATGCCGGTCCTGATTGAGGCCCAGCGCCGTCAGGTTTCTCCTGATTACGTGTCGTCTCTGCTGACCGATCTCGGCTTGCAAAATGTCTCGTTTCATCCTGGCTATACGCTGAGAATTCAGACGCTCGGACAATTTCGCCTCTGGCTGGGGGAACGGGAGCTGGGGGAGAAGGCGTGGCAGCGGGGAAAGGCAAAGCAGCTGTTCCAGCTTCTCCTGACCAAGCGCAAGCATTTGCTGGCAAGAGAAGACATCGTTACGATCCTCTGGGAAGAGAGTGATGAGGAAACGGCTACACGCGATTTCAAGGTGGCACTCAATGCCCTGAACAAAGCGCTGGAGCCAAACAGGGAGGCACGGGCTCATGCTTTCTTCATACAGCGGCACGGCAGCTCATACGGCTTTAACCTTGCCTCTGGTTTTCATATCGATGTGGAAGAGTTTGAGCGCTTTGTCACGCTCGGCCTCGAAGCGAATGAATCTGCCCAATCCATCGTTCTTTTGGAAAAAGGACTTTCGTTTTACAAAGGCGACTACCTGCCAGATTGCCGGTATGAAGACTGGTGTGGTTCGGAAAGGGAGCGGCTGCGGGTGCTCTTTTTGCGCGGGGCAGAGCGCTTGGCCCGGATGCTGCTCGATGCTGATAGAGTGGATGAGGCGATCCGTTGGTGTGAATCCATTCTGACGGTAGATGATTGCTGGGAAGAAGCCTATCGGTTGCTGATGCTGGCATACTTCCGGCAGAATAATCGGGCGCAGGCCATTCGCTGGTATGAAAAATGCGTCGCCAATTTGCAAAAGCAGCTCGGGGTTCAGCCGATGCCGCCGACAGTGGACACCTTTCGCAAGATCATGGAAGGCTAAGACCGCAAAGCTCTCTCTGCTTTGCGGTCATTTCTTTCCCTCTTGGCTGAGTGCAGGTGTCGCTACAGCCACTCGTTAAATTTGCGGATATACCATTTTTTGATCAAATGAGTAAGCAGGGCATAGCCAAGCAAAATGGCGACGAGCCATGGAAAGTAAGCGAGCGGCAATGGCTGCAAACCGATACTTGCACCAAATCCAGAAAATGGAATATAAATCCCGGCTACCATAATCAGTCCGGTCAAAAGCAACACGGGAAGACTTGCCCGGCTTTGCACAAACGGAATTTTTTCGGTACGGATCATATGCACGATCAGCGTTTGCGATAACAGTCCCTCAATAAACCAGCCCGATTGAAAGAGGGATTGGTCTGCGACTGTATGGGCCGCAAACACGAAATACATCAAAAGGTAGGTGGCATAATCAAAAATGGAGCTGATGGGCCCAATATAGAGCATGAAGCGCCCGACTGATTGCGCATCCCATTTGC
The DNA here is from genome assembly GCF_023746555.1 of Brevibacillus ruminantium. Classification (NCBI taxonomy): domain Bacteria; kingdom Bacillati; phylum Bacillota; class Bacilli; order Caryophanales; family Paenibacillaceae; genus Brevibacillus; species Brevibacillus ruminantium. The sequence goes on along the minus strand of NZ_CP098755.1, from coordinate 3,391,115 downwards.
GCGGGGATTTGAGAAATTCCCGATCCATGTTGTCCCATGGGATGGAAAGCTGGGAAATATCATAGAACAGATTTTGAATCAACAGATGAATCGGCAGCATCGGCAGAAAGGGGAGGAATGCACTGGCCCCGAGAACGCTGAACATATTGCCGAAATTGGAGCTGGCTGTCATCTTGATGTATTTGATGATATTGCCAAAGGTTCTCCGCCCTTCCATGACACCCTCTTCTAATACCAGCAAGCTTTTCTCCAACAGGATGATGTCTGCTGATTCTTTGGCAATATCCACAGCCGTATCGACGGAAATTCCCACATCGGCGTCCCGAAGAGAGGCTGTATCATTGATCCCGTCGCCCATAAATCCAACCGTATGTCCGTTTTTTTGCAATGCCCGGACGATTCGTGATTTTTGCAGCGGATTTAATTTGGCAAAGACTGTTGTTTTTTCTGCCATACGGGCTAATTCCTCATCATCCAAGTCCTCAATTTCACTGCCCAACACGATGTGATTCACAGGCAAGCCGACATCTGTGCATACTTTTCGAGTTACGGCGGCATTGTCCCCCGTCAGTACCTTTACTTCTACACCGTGTTCGCGCAAAGCGCTGATCGCAGCCGCAGCACTTTCCTTTGGCGGGTCAAGAAAGCAGATGTAACCGACGAGGAGCAGATCGCGCTCGTCACTGAGATGATAGTCTTTCTTGCTGGCCATAACGCGCTTGATGGCAACAGCGACAACCCGCAGACCCTCCGTGTTGAGATCCTGCACAATCGACTGAACCTTGCCTTTGATCGAGGGAGTGAGGGGAACGATGTCGCCACGGTCAGATACATGGGTAGAAATCGAGAGAATCTCCTCCAAAGCTCCTTTGCAGATGATCAGGTGGCCATTTCCGCCTTCCTCCAGGACGACAGACATTCGGCGCCGGTTGAAGTCAAAAGGAATTTCATCCACCTTTTTGTAGTTTTTTTCGGCGCCGAGCAGATCAGTCAGTTCAGCACGCTCCAGGACAGCCACATCCAACAGATTTTTTAACCCTGTTTGATGGAAGCTGTTCAGGTACGCATATTTTAGTACGGCTTCATCCTCGTCACCGTGGATATCCAGATGCTTCTCCAGGATGATTTTGTCCTGGGTTAAGGTACCAGTTTTGTCGGTACACAGGATGTCCATCGCACCAAGGTTTTGAATCGCATTCAGTTTTTTCACAACCACTTTGTTTCGAGCCATTGTGGCAGCGCCCTTGGCCAGGTTCGCGGTGACAATCATGGGCAGCATCTCTGGCGTCAAGCCAACCGCAACAGAGAGACCAAAAAACAGTGCTTCCATCCAATCTCCCTTGGTGAAGCCGTTGATAAAGAAAATAATCGGGACCATGATGAGCATGAAACGAATCAGGACAAACGTAACGCTGTTGACGCCTTTGTCAAAGCTGGTCAGCGGACGTGCTCCCGAGATGGCCTTGGCCATGGAACCAAAATAGGTGGAGCCTCCCGTGGCGACGATGACTGCTGTAGCCGTTCCACTGATCACGTTCGTCCCCATGTAACAAATGTTCGCCAGTTCCAAGGCATTCTTGGGTGTGTGATCAAGCGTATCCTTTTTCTCCACAGGCAATGCTTCCCCCGTGAGGGCAGATTCACTGATAAACAGATCTTTGGAGGAGAGGATGCGTACATCGGCCGGTACCAAATCACCTGCTGACAGATGAATCACGTCTCCTGGCACCAAATCCTTCAGCTCTACTTCCCTGGGCGCGGACTCGCGAATTACGGTAGCAGTGGTGGTGACCAGTGCTTTCAGCTTCTCTGCCGTCTTTATCGAGCGGAATTCCTGGGTGAAGGTAATCAGTACACTCACTGATACCATCGTAGTGATGATGATGGCGGCCTCTACATCATCTGTCAGGTAGGAAAACAGATCCAGTCCCAGCAAAATCAGAATAAAGGGATTTTTGAAGCAGGAAAGCAGCTGGATGTACCATGCTGGCGGCTTTTCATGTCCGACTTGATTGGTCCCGAACGTCTCTTGTCTTTGCGCTGCTTCCTGTTCTGACAGACCAGTCGGTGTGCTTGACACCTCGTTCATCACAGCGTCCAGATCAGCTGTGGCGAACTCGATGAGCCGTTTCATATTTGTGGTGTTTTGTGTATCGATCCGTTGTTTTTTCATAGTCGATCCCTCCGAGTGAGAAAAATAGAAAAACTCCCCCTGTTGTCGGGAGAGTTCTTTGTCAGAACCTATCTTTCTCTATTCGCTCGGATGTCAATTACGCATGGGGAAAGAAACCCACTTCTTTGGAAGGGGCGGGCTGAGAACGTTGCGTAAGAAACATAAGAACGCATAGAGAACCTGGTTCTCCCGCATCACAGAATGTTGGTGATAAAAAGACGATTGGCTGCGTATCCTAGGACTGCCTTCCATGTGGGTATCCCCCCTTTGCAAATAAGAAAAACCCTCTAGAGCGTCTAGAGGGTTTGGGTGCATGCAACACAAAACGGTCATGTCCGATTTCCCGCTCATAGGGAAAAAGTGTTGACCGCAAGCGTTCACATCCAATTTTATGAAAAACGTCAAGGCGTATTTCACAAAACGAATCCCGCTCCCCCTAGTCGAGTTTTGGCACTATACAACGTAAAGAGAGCAAGCCTCTTAGCCACGTTATGAAAAGCCTTAATCCGGCAATCCCTGTTCTACCCATAGGCATCTTTCGATATTTCTGGGCAGTGGCCTGTGTTTGTATAGGAGCCTCACCTAACGAGGACGTTTGATTTACTCAGGTATCGTACTGCTACGCTTTCAGGATGTCAATAGTATTTTTTCATTATATCGGAAAAACTGTTGACGAAAATGGGAAAAAGCACTAAACTACATTTTGTACTGACCAGTCAGTTCAAACAGCAGAAGGAGGTTGAGGGAGGGATGGCACGATCCAAGAAAGATCAAATCGTAGAAGCAGCTGTCACGGCCTTTGCCCAATACGGCTACAGTGAGACGACGATGGATACCATCGCCGAAGTGGCAACGGTCGCAAAAGGGACCTTGTACTATCACTTTTCCACGAAGGAAGAATTGTTTCTGTACGTGATTGAAAAAGGCGTGAAGATGCTGATCGATTCCGTAGACCGCGTGATGCAGCGAGAGGATTTGTCGATGGATCAACGCATGCTTTGTGTACTGGATGAGCATCTTCGCTTCTTTTCCGAGAATCGGGAGCTTTGCCTGCTGCTGCTCAGCTTTTTCACCGGCGACGAGCAGCGGGATGAAATGATCGGAAGGCTGTTGTCCGGGTATTTTTTGACGATGGAAGGGCATGTCGCCGAACTGCAGCAAGAGGGATATGTACGACCGGATATTGAGGTGCGCACGATGATTTCCTCTCTTTTTGGAATGGCTGGATTTACCATGCTGCGCAAACAATTTCGCAAAGAAAAAGGAGTCTCCGACGCCGATCGGCGGACTCTGCATCTGATGCTTTCGGGCGTACTGATCAAAGAGCAGTGAATGAAAAGTGACAACGAACGAGATATAGGAGAAAGAGGAGAATGGAGAAATGAATAAACGCGCGTGGTTGGGAGTTACCGGATTTGTCGCCAGTATTGCTGTGCTGGGAGTATATCTCATGGGCCCGGGGGCAGGCAGTGTGGCAGGACAACGAGCGGTGCAGGTAGCAGGTGTTATTGAAGGAACAGAGGCCGACCTTTCCTTCAAGATGGGAGGCTCCATCGCAGAGATTGCCGTCAAGGAAGGCGAAGACGTAAAGGCCGGACAACTGGTGGCAACCCTGAACAGTGAGGAACTGCTGGCGAAACGGGAGCAGGCGCAAGCAGCTTATCATCTCGCCCAGGTAAAACTGGAGCAGGCAAAAAAAGGGGTCGGCATAACGGATAGTTCCAGCAACGCCCAGATCAATCAGGCCAAAGCCGTCGTCGAATCGGCAAAAGCCCAATACGAAGCCAATAAAAACGGCGCTCGCACGGAAGAAATCGCACAGCTCCAGGCTAAGCAGCAAGCCGCCCAAACGGCAAAACAGATCGCACAAACCCAGCTCGACCGGATGACGAAGCTGTTGGCCGAAGGAGCCGTTCCACAGGTAAAAGTGGATGAAGCCCGCATGGATTACGATAAAGCGGAGGCCGAACTGAAAGCCGTCGAGGAACAGCTCAAAATGGCGCAAACAGGCGCTCGCAAAGAACAGCTGGATGCTTCCAAAGCTCAGTGGGAACAGGCACAGGCAGCCTATGACCAGGCTGTTGCCGGACGCGGTCAGGTCGGACTTAAGGAGCTGGACGTAAAGTCTGCAGAAGCAGGTGTTCAGCAGGCAAAGGGTGCGCTGGATGAAATCGAGGCGTATCTCAACAACACTAAGCTCATGGCCCCTATGGATGGTGTGGTCAAATCGATTGCCGTACAAAAAGGGGAGCTGGTGGCCCAAGGGTTTACCGTGCTTACGATTCAAAGCAGAGAAAACAATTACGTCAAATTTTATGTAGATGAATACCAGATTGCCGGCATCAAAGCAGGGGATGAGGTGTCGTTGCATGTCCCTTCCCTGAATCGGGACACACGGGCCCGTGTACTGACCGTAGCCCCTGCCGCTGATTTCGCTGTGAAAAAAGCGACCCAAGAGCTTGGGGATCGCGACATTCGCTCCTTCCAGGTAAAAATGGAGATCCAGGATGCAGAACTGCGACCGGGCCTCAGTGTCGAATGGAAGCTCGAAGGGGCTGGTAATCGTGAGTAACGTATCCCAACTCTTTTGGGAGGAGTGGCGCCGTCTTTTTGCAAACAAGACGATTCGCCTGGTCGTGTTCGTCGTGCCGCTGATCTACATGACATTGTTCGGGTTCTTATACAGTGAGAAAAAAGTAACCGAGATTCCCACCGTCGTGGTGGATGCGGATCAGAGTGAACTGAGCAGAGAATTGTCCAGAGCCTTTGACGCCGATCAGACGTTCCGGGTGACCCATATGGTACCGACGGAAACGGAAGCGATGGCGCTCATCGACAAAGGGGAAGCATTGGTTGCCGTCATCATTCCGAACCAATTGGAAATGGATGTCAAGGCCGGTCGTGAAGCGAATGTGCTGACCGTGATTGATGGCAGCAATATGATGATTTCCAATACAGCCGTGCGGGCAGCCAACACAGTAACGAAAACGGTTTCTGCCGGTGTAACTCTGAAAAAAATGGAAGCACACGGAGGATGGGGAGAAGAAGGGAAGAAGCTGTACACTGGGATTGATTACCGCTATCGCGTTCTCTATAACCCGACGTTCAGCTACATGTCCTTTATGGTGTTTGGCTTGGCCGGAACGGTCATGCAGCAGGTGTTGTTTTTAGGGATCGCCCTCTCGGTGACGCAGCAGAAAGAAGAAGGAACCTGGAGAAGCACGGTGGCGCAGCATTCGTTTTGGGCGATTGCCTTTAGCAAGCTGCTGCCCTATCTGTTGGTTGCAACATTTAACCTCGTGCTCACATTTACTTTATTGCTAAAGGGTTTTGGCATTCCGTATTACGGAAGTCCCGGCCACTTGCTGTTGATCGGCACGGCCTTCAATCTTGCTGTACTGGCCATCGGCTTTGCCATCTCCTTTTACTCCAAAGACCAGCTGCAGGCGACACAGGCAGCGATGATGATCGCGGTTCCATCCTTTATGCTCTCCGGGTATACATGGCCGCTCATGTCCATGCCGACAGCGATTGCAGCCATCGGTAAATCACTGCCGCTGACCTATTTTCTCGATGGCGTCCGAGAGATTTTGACAAAAGGCCACGGCCTGTCCGCAGTCACCTATCACTTGGCTGTGCTTCTGTTCATGACGCTCTTGGGGCTGTTTGCCGCATATGTTACCTACCTGGTACAAAGCAAGAAAGCTTCCTCTGCAGCGGGTGAAACGACAAGTGCGTAGGCAAGATTTGCAGAAAAGAAATCCTTGAATTGCAAAGAAGCAATCCAGTATACTAATCAAAAATAGCTGGATTCTTTCAACGCAAGGGGGACAATATGTCAGTGACTCATCTGAAGCAGTTGTGTGAAGAGACGTATGCGAAGTTGAAAAGAGTTAGCATGGACCTGGAACGCTATTTGAATCAAGTAACCTTGTCGGGGTTAATTGAACAGTCTGGTGATCCTGAGGAATACGAGGCGTATTACCGGAACTATTTGTCCGACCTGCGCCATTTGCTGGTGTATTGTGAAAATGCCAACGAACGGCTGGGCGTAGCCCTGCGCCGGGTAAAGTTCCATGAAGAGTATGCTGAAGAGGTCCTGTATCAGGTGTATCATTCCTGTATTAACAATTTCTACTATCCCAAAGGTGAAGTGTACGACGAGGATGGCCGCTATTCCTACACGGATCACGATGCCATTATCTTCCGCAAAGAGGTAACCCCTGAGCTAAAACAGTTGACGCTATCTTTGTCCAAGGTATTCGAACAATTGCGTGATGAGCTTCATTACTATGAGACTGACTACATTACAAAAAGACGCATGCAACAAGCGTAACGCATAAAAATAAATGAAAATCCCTGCCGCATGACAATAATGTCTGTGACAGGGATTTTTCTTATACGCCGGCAGGCTGAAGGATTTTCTGCAAATCGTTTTCGATATCATTCAGCATCCCTTTGCGAGCTCGCTCGCTTACGTAGGGAACGGCTGCGAAATTATGGTAAACGACCTGATAGCCCATCATGCTCAGCGTGCCATCAGCCATCTGTTTTTCCACGACATGATCCAAGCCGCTTGCCCGCATATCATGCTCGGACTCCCGCGTAGTCGTCATGACGAGTGCCCGCTTCCCGTGAAGCAGACCCTCCGGCCCTTTTTCACCGTAGCGAAAGGCAAAGCCATTGGTAAAGACACGGTCCAGGTACCCCTTCATAATTGCGGGAGGGGACCACCACCAGATAGGGAAGATCATCACAAGCAGGTCGGCATCGGTAATTTGCTGCTGCTCTTCCGCAATATCGGCGCTCACGTCGCCTACTTCGACCCGATGCATGTCCTCACCGCGAAAGACCGGCTGGAAATGGTGTTGGTAGAGGTCGCGGACGTTGTAGGAGATTCCTTCGCGCTCAAGGAGCTGCTTGGTACGATTCAGGATTTCATGGCAAAAGCTCGTATGTCCTTCATGTGCAAAAACAATATACGCTTTCAAAGGATTTCCCTCCCTTATTCCGTTCCAAATCGAAGGCGCAAGAAGAATTTGTGCAAGAGTCCGCCGAGTGTTTCCGGCTCTTTGCTTTTCTTCAGTTCTTGCTTGACTGGTTTTGCCCCGTTCAGGGCGTTCTTGACATTAATCAGCCCGTAACCGTACAGCTTGTCCTTGCCGGGAGGTCCCAAGTCGTCTGCCGATGTGCGGATCAGTTCCATGACTTCCGTGTTTTTCATGCCCGGCCGCACAGAACGGATCAGAGAGGCCAGAGCAGTGACGTGCGGGCAGGCCATGGAGGTGCCTGACAGTACAGCATAGTCGCTGTAAATGTACGTGCTGGGAATATCAACACCGGGTGCAGCTACATCGACACTATCTCCGTAGTTGGAAAAATCGGCCCGCTCCTTGTTGTGGTCGACGGCGGCAACCGAGAGTACTTCTTTGTAATTGGCAGGGTAGCTCGGCTGTTCACTGGCGTCATTTCCTGAAGCGGCCACCAGGACTACGTTTCGCTCAAAAGCGTAGCGACAGGCTTCCTGTAAGGCTGCCGAGGGGGTGTAGTTGCCTACGCTGAGATTGATCACATCGGCTCCATGGTCAGTCGCCCAATAGATGCCTTGCGCGATGTCATAGGCGGAGCCGGCGCCATCCGAGCCGATGGCTTTGATGGGCATCAGCTTGCTGTTCCAGGACATGCCGGCAACTCCGTTCGCATTGTTGGTTCGCGCTGCAATCACTCCAGCTACGTGTGTGCCATGACCATTGTCGTCTTCCGGGTGGTTGTTATCCTCCAGCACGTTGTAGCCATCCACCACTTTGTCCTTAAATTCGGGATGCTTCAGGTCAAGCCCGGTATCCACGATGGCTACCACAACCTTGCTGCTGCCTTGCGTGATATCCCAACTCTTTTCCATGCCAATCATCGGCAGGTTCCACTGATATTCCCTGTAGTAGGTATCATTGGGGACGCGATTGGGAAGCAAGAGATAGTTGGGCTCAGCGTAAAGGGAGTCGGGATGCTCTGCCAGCTTTTTCATCAGGTCGTGGGTTGTGAGCGATTGCGATTTGATGATCATCGCTTGACCGTAATCTTTCTTTACCTTTGCGTCCAGCGAAGCGAGCAGTTTTTCGACCGTTTTGGCATCGGGGCGCGGGTGAAAACGGACGACGACCTCATGCTCGACATAATGGCTCTTATCCCGCTCATTATGGTGCAGGACCTTGATATGGGATCGGCTTTCCAGATCCCGGCGGATATCCCGCACTTGCTCGATATAGTTAATCCTCGGAATGCTGCTGTTCACTGAGGTCAGGCGGGGATGAGGCTCGCGCATCTCCTGGTTTTGTTTCCAGGTCAAAGGAATAACCGCCAAGCCGACCAATGCGAGGGCTACGAATATCGGGGGCAAGACTCGCAAAAAAACTCACTCCCTCCATGCTCTATGGCTATAGCCTGTGCATGGAGGGAGTGATTATGAGATAAAAAAACTGTCAATTTTTAGAAGGCAACTCTCAGATTAACGCCAGCTCGCGCAAACCGTGATAGATGCCGTTGTCATCTACATGGCGTGTGATTCGTTTGGCCAGCGGCTTTACCTCGTCATGTGCATTGCCCATGGCAACTCCCATGCCCACATAGGAGAGCATCTCGCGGTCATTGAGGCCGTCACCGAAGGCAACCGCCTGTTCAGGCCGCAAACCATAATAGCGAAGGACCGCTTCAATCCCCCGTGCCTTGGAACCGTTTTGGGGCAGCACGTCCATCACATTTGGATGCCAGCGCACATAGGAAACCCGGTGTGCTCCGGCAGTGTACCTTTGTTCCTCGTGAGCTTTGCAGTAGAGAAACGCTTGGTAAATCGGAGTGGTTTCCCAGTACCGTGGATGGGCATCCGGCGGTGATAACCGCAAGAAGCGAAAGGAATCAATTACTTCGGGATGCTGCTCGGCATTCGCATAGCAGGTTTCTGGACCGAGAAAGACCATGGGGTGATTGTTCGCACTCGCCGCCTGCTCCAGGGCTGCAAGCGTTTCAAGCGGCAGCGGAGTATGGGAGATTTGCTTTCCGTCGGCGATGACGTAGGAGCCGTTAAAGCTGACAAAGGTATCGATGTCCAGCTCCTGTGCGATCGGACGCAGGTGATAAGGGGCTCTGCCGGTGGCGATTGCTACCTGCACACCGTTTGCTTTTAGTTGGCGGACGGCCTCTTTTGTATAGGGGGGAATGCTGTGAGCCGTGTTCAACAACGTGCCGTCAATGTCAAAAAAGACGATCTTGTATGCCATTCTCTCCTCTTCCTCTCCAATTCTCACCAGACGTGATCTTTTTGTCTCTATACAATAAAGAAAAGGAATGTCGGCAGGGACATTCCTTTTGCCTTTCTTGCCTTTAGAATACCGCCAATTCTGTTTCACTGTCAAATACATGGCATTTGGACAAATCCATGGCCAGCTTGACAGACATGCGCGGTTTAAAGCCTTCGCGGGCATCGACACGTGCGACCATTTGGGTATCGCCCACATTGGAAAAGTAGAAGAACAGCTCAGAACCCATATTTTCTACAACATCAATGACCGCCTCGATCGAGCTGTCAAACGGGTTCGCTTCCATAAATTGGTTATCGCTGTAAATATCCTCCGGACGGATACCAAAGGTGACGGCTTTGTTTACATACCCGCGATCCCGCAGGATCTTTTCCTTGTCCGCCGGGAAGCTCACATGAATATTGGCTGCGTCAAAGACCAGTCGGCCGTCTTTTTCCGAAATGTTCCCTTTGATAAAGTTCATAGCCGGCGAGCCGATGAAGCTGGCGACAAACTGGTTGACAGGATAGTTGTAAATGTCCGTTGGCGTTGCTACCTGCTGGATGACCCCGTCTTTCATGACGACAATACGGTCACCCATGGTCATCGCTTCGGTCTGGTCATGCGTAACGTAAATAATCGTTGTATTCAGGCGTTGGTGAAGCTTCAAGATTTCAGTTCTCATCTGTACACGCAGCTTGGCATCCAGGTTGGAGAGCGGTTCGTCCATCAAAAATACCTGCGGCTCTCGAACAATCGCGCGGCCGAGTGCGACACGCTGGCGTTGACCTCCAGAAAGCGCTTTCGGCTTTCGATCGAGCAAATGGGTAATGTCCAGGATACGAGCAGCTTCCTGAATCCGTTTGTCAATCTCAGCCTTGGAAAACTTTCGCAGCTTCAAACCGAAAGCCATGTTGTCATATACATTCATGTGCGGGTAGAGGGCGTAGCTCTGGAATACCATCGCGATATCCCGATCCTTGGGGGCAACGTCGTTGACACGGCGATCACCGATAAACAGATCGCCTTCCGATATTTCTTCCAATCCTGCGATCATCCGCAGTGTGGTCGATTTTCCGCAGCCAGAGGGTCCGACCAGCACCAGGAATTCCCTGTCCTCAATCTCCAGATGGAAGTCATTGACGGCGATGACGTTGTTTCCGTATTTTTTGTAGATGTGATCCAGTACTACTTTTGCCATGAAAAAGTCCCCCCGTTTTCCTGTCGATTTTCTCGCTTTTTCGATAAATGAGCTTCTATCAGTATCGTATCAACAATGCGCGGGGAGCCTCTATGGTCAATCTGCTACAAAACGTTTGGTTACTTTTGACGAAAGAGCAGAAGAAGCTGGAGCAGTACGGCTTCCGTAAACTGCCGGGGGTCCAGTCCTGTCTGCTCAGTCAGCTTGTCCAGGCGATAAATGAGTGTATTGCGATGGAGGAACAACTGCCGGGCCGTTTCGCTGATGTTTAACTGAAGGGCAAAAAACGCTTCCAGCGTCTCGATCTGCTCGCTGCTCAGTTGGGGAAGCGGCATCATCTCTTCCACGGTGCGCAGCAGGGAGGCCTGAGTTTCGGAGGGAAGCAGCAAAGCCCACCGCTCCAATGGAAAATGCGATGTGCAGGCAACCATCGTTTTGGACCGAAATTTTCGCAGCGTCCTTGAGAGGGTCAAGGCTTTGCTGAGGGCATCATCCAACAGGCTCGGCTGATCAATCGGTTCCCCTGCGATCACCCGGACATTTTCCATGCACTCTGTTGTAATCAGATCATGCAGGCTGGAGGCCCATTCCATCCTCGTCTCCAGATCAAGGCTTTTCCCCAGTGACGAAACGGGTACAGCGAGCAAAAAATAGGAAGAGGACAAGAGAAAAGCAGAGGGGGGCGCCCCTTTGAAAAAATCATCCAGCATCGGGGTGAGCGCCGTCCAGAGGTGACTCCCTTCATCCCGGGCATGCTCCAGTAAAAAAGGGAGTCGCGGCTCTTGCCAATGCCACTGCTGCACCAACCCCTCCGGGGGGAGGGCAGGACCGCCGGCAACAATTGCGGTTAACCAACTGGTCAGCTGAGCGTGAAGAGATCCACCGGTATCTTTTTCTCTCTCAGGCGGTTCTGAAAACAGCAAGGAAAGAAGGGTACGAGAAACGCCTTCCCAGGCATCGCTGGGGATGGCAACCAGACTGCTTTCTTCCGGGGAAAAGGAGTAGGCGACGATTTCCCAGCCATCCTTTTTCCATTGCCTCATTTTTTGTGCGACTTCATGTTCTTTTCCATAGAAATAGGAAATAGGCAGGCCGGTAGCCTGCCGTACTTTTTCTGCTGCTTTTTTCCACTCGTACATGCCAGCACCTCGTCTCCACATCCGATGTGCCTATTATACCTTAATCGACCGCCAGGGTGGAGGCGGCTTCTGCAGCAGGGATGGTGTGAACGCCCACGTGGCTTGTCCGCTCTGGGAACGTCATATTCCGTGCCTCTACAGAAGAAAAATAGGAAGCCGGCGCAAGCGTATGCAGCGTAATTTCAGGACGAGAGCGCAAGCGGATATTCAGTCCGGTTTGACCCAAGCCTTCACTGATATAAAAAGGACGGCCATCGTAATGATGCAATCCTTTCACCATATTGAGCTTGGGCAGTTTCCCCATTTTCGCCAGATGAAAGGGCTTCGGCCAGTGAATCTGTCCCCCGTGAAAATGACCGGACAGCAGATAGTCATAGGCGTAATCCTTCATTTCGAGGACCAGGTTTGGATCGTGGGTCAATACGAGACGCAAGCCTTCCTCGGGAATATCCTGAAAAGCCTTTTTCAGATTGCTGTGTCCCGTGCCGTAATCGTCAACCCCGATGATATGCAGGGGGCGTCCATCCAACTCCATCGTGACATGCTCGTTGATCAAGACCTGGCAGCCGAGGCGTTTTAGTTCCGCAGTGAGCTGGGCCAGCTTGGGCAACGGGAGTACGTAGTCATGGTTGCCCAAGACGACAAATGTCCCGAGACGGGGACGAAGTGACATGATCGTTTCCACATAATGAACGGCTTTGGGAATATTTTTATGGCGATCCAACAGATCACCCGTGATGGCAATCAAATCAATCGACTCTTCCGAATAGTCGCGAACAATCTGCTCCGCTTTCACAGAGATATTTTCCATGTGCAGATCAGAAAGATGCAAGATGGAGAGCGGAGCATGACGCTCAGCATCGGCCAAGCGATCAGAAGGTTTCAGCGCAATGCCGACAGAGGTTGTATTCACGTCAAACGTATTGCGGTAGGCGCGGGCAAAAAGAACAATGATGAATAAAGAAAAGAAAATCCAGGTCATCCCGGATCTCACCTCCGCATATGATTTTCTAGACTCTATTATAAATGATTTGGAGCTTGGGAGAATATGTAGGTTATTGGTAGGAGGAATTTGTCAGAAAGTGAAGAATAATTATAAAAGTTGAGAGAAAGGCCTTTAGTTGCACAAGGAGAGTGAGAGGTATGAAAGTAGAAATGATTAAGCCTGTGGAAGGGCATAGCAATCTGACGAACTACGACGAAGCCTATGCCAACTTCGATTGGGCCGAAGTGGAAAAGCAGTTTACCTGGTACGAAACAGGCAAGGTAAACATGGCGTACGAAGCGCTTGATCGACATCTATTGACAGACCGTAGGGACCAAACTGCACTCATCTATAGCAATGCAACTCGAGAAGAAAGCTACACGTTTGCTCAATTGAGCGAGTTGTCCAACAAATTTGGGAATGTACTGCGCAACCTGGGAATCAGCAAGGGAGATCGCGTATTTGTCTTCATGCCGCGCTCCCCCGAATTATACGTGAGCTTTTTCGGCATTCTCAAAGTTGGGGCTATTATTGGACCGCTTTTTGAAGCATTCATGGAAGCGGCCGTCCGTGACCGCCTGGAAGACAGCGAAGCGGTTGCGATCGTAACCACCCCTGAGCTTTTGCCCCGTATCCCGGTCAAAGAATTGCCGCATTTGAAGCATGTGATTGTCGTCGGAGCAAATGAAACACAGGAAGAAGGCCTGATTCGTTACGAACAGGCGATGAGCGAGGCTTCTGCTGATCTGGAGATCGAATGGGTGGACCGAGAGGATGGCATGATTCTTCACTATACCTCCGGTTCGACAGGCAAACCCAAAGGGGTACTGCATGTGCACAATGCGATGATCCAGCATTTGCAGACGGGAAAATGGATTCTCGATTTTCAGGAAGGCGATATCTACTGGTGTGCGGCAGACCCTGGATGGGTGACTGGCACCGCCTATGGCATATTCTCACCCTGGCTGAATGGAGTGACCAATGTCGTCCGCGGCGGACGCTTCACCCCGGAAGCATGGTACAAAACCATTGAGCAATACAAAGTGACGATCTGGTACAGCGCCCCTACGGCGTTCCGCATGATGATGGGGGCGGGCGACGAGCTTGTGAAGCAATTCGACCTGTCTTCCCTGCGTCATGTGCTCAGCGTCGGAGAGCCGCTCAACCCGGAAGTGGTGTATTGGGGATTGCGCGTCTTTAACCAGCGAATCCACGACAACTGGTGGATGACAGAAACAGGCGGACAAATCATTTCCAATTTCCGTTGCATGCCGATCAAGCCCGGTTCCATGGGCAAGCCTTTTCCCGGCATCTATGCCACGATCCTCGATGATCAGGGAAATGAACTGCCTCCAAACCGGATGGGCAACCTGGCTGTCCGCGCGCCTTGGCCTGCAATGATGAGACAGATATGGAAAAACAAGGCGAAGTACGAAGAATATTTCCGCTTCCCAGGCTGGTATGTATCTGGAGATTCGGCTTACAAGGACGAGGATGGGTATCTCTGGTTCCAGGGCCGCGTAGACGATGTGATCAACACCTCGGGTGAGCGTGTGGGTCCCTTTGAAGTGGAGAGCAAGCTGGTAGAGCATCCGGCTGTTGCTGAAGCAGGTGTGATCGGCAAGCCTGATCCGGTGCGCGGGGAAGTCATCAAAGCGTTCATCTCCCTGCGTGCAGGCTATGAACCAAGCGAAGCGTTGATGGAAGAGATTCGCAAATTTGTGAAGGAAGGTCTGGCGGCGCACGCGGCTCCCAGAGAGATCGAGTTCCGCGACAAGCTGCCAAAGACACGCTCCGGAAAAATCATGCGCCGTGTTCTGAAGGCATGGGAGCTGGGTCTGCCTACTGGAGATCTGTCTACCATGGAAGATTAATAAATGGATATCCATTGCAAAAGCTCCTGACTGTTTCGTCGGGAGCTTTTTTCCTTTATGTCTCCTCATGAATGCTTACGGATGGTTTCGAGCAAAAAAGCTGCATCTTTGCCGACGCCTCCGAGCAAGGCTGAAGATCGGCGGTATTGCCAGGGCAGTCCGAGAAAATACAATCCCCGGACGGGAGAAATTCCACGCTGATGGGTGGGCAAGCCACGATCATCCAGCACGCCCGGGATTTGCAGCCATTCGTAGGAAGGCCGGAAACCAGTCGCCCAGACAATATTGGCAATCTTTGCATGATCTCCGTCCGAAAAGAGCGCAGTATTGCCAGAGAAACCAACGGTCCTGCCTTTTATCTGTAAATGTCCAGCTTTTTCCCAAGAGCGAATTTCTCGCCGGTATCCAAAAATGGGATCAGGGCGGGACTTGAGCCATTTTCCTACGGTTGTGGTATTGGGAGCAGATAACAAGCCCAGTGCCTGGAAGTAAGAGAAAATGGATTTGCCCATAAAGGTGTTCGGTAAAAAGACCCGTTTTTGGCCCATCGAAAGGAAAACGTTTCTCCCGGCGGCCAGTTCAGCAGCCAGTTGCACACCGGAATTGCCGGAACCGACAACAAGGACAGGGCCATCCTGGAGCTGGGTCTCGTTCTTGTATGCGGCCGTATGAATCTGGAATACGTCTGCACCTGCCTGTTGCCAAATGGCAGGGATCAGCGGAGCTTGAAACGGGCCAGTTGCAATGACGACTTGCCCAGCGTGAAAATCACCCTTTGAGGTGGCAAGCCGGAATCCTTTTTCGGCGGGGAGCAAAGCATGTACCTCGGTCTCCAACTGGATCGGGAGTTGAAAATGAGAAGCGTACTGCTCCAGGTAGTTTGCTGCTTCGTCTTTATCAGGAAGTCCCTCTGGAGCGCCTGGAAAGGCGAGACCAGGGAGCGCGTTCTGATTTCGTGGAGTAAACAAGACCAGGGAGTCGTACCGATTGCGCCAGACCTCGCCAACCCGCCCATGGTTGTCCAGCAGCAAGCAGGGAATCCCCTGTTGTTTTAAATAATACCCCATGGCTAGTCCAGCCTGGCCAGCCCCAATGACGATAACCTCGGTTTTTTGCATATCATGTCCCTCATTTCCACTCGTCCATGTTTTGACAGATGCATGCGATGCTGTTTTTTCTGGTTGTAGGAAAAGTATACCAAAAGAAAATCAAACATTCAAACATACATTTGAATATTAGTTTAAAAAAAGAGCCGCTGTTTTCGCGGCATCTATGTTTATCACACGTTTTTAACCTGCAACCTGTTCCCGTGAAGAGATGCTGTAAGCGCGGTGCTGTGCCAAATCCCCCGGATGATTGATGTAGAGCGGGCCCCATGACGGATTGGCGTCATGCATCGTTTTCAAAAGCTCCAGCATGCCGTTGAAAATAAGTGAGAGATCCGCCCCTTTCTCCAGAGAACTGGTTACGCATGCTGCAACCACATGGGCGGCGTACATGCCGGAGACGTGGCAATCATGGAGGGGAGTACCGGAGTGGATGTGCGCGCGAATTTGGCTGGCAATCCATTCATCCTTGTTGTGCCAGTTTTGAATTTCTCCCAAGGCATGCTGCTCCAGCGTTTGCAGCGGGGTTTCGGCGATGGCGCGTGCTACGATGGCCGCCGACTGGCGGGCTGTATCCGGCTCGACGGTCTGTCTTCCCAGTTGTATTTTAGTCAGATCCTTGTCCGTTTCTGCAGACAACAGATCGGCCCAGGCTTCTGCCTTGTCAAAATGCAGGAGTCGTACCGTTCCGGCAGCCAGGTAACCGCGAAGAATATCAGCCGGATGAGAATCGTGCTCCGGACCTGAGTTTCGCAGAGTAGGTTTGCCTCCCCAGGCGCCGTTCAGACCGCGGAAGTAACCGATCAGGCCGATACCCGCGGCAGGGCCCATATTAAGAATGCCCATGACGTCCGAGGCAGTTTCATCCACGCGCTGTGACCAGTAGTTTGCCAAACTTGCGCTAAAGTTGTGTTCCAGCAGCTGTTCCCGGATTTTTTGGGCCAGTTCTTTCAGCAAACCGGTATCTGCATGGAGAATATCATGACCGGCTGTTTCGTGGCTCAGTGCAGACCAGCCAAGGAGTCCGCGCTTGGCATGAGAAGGCGGCAGATTCACAATCCCTGTTTGCAGGCCAAAATGTGAAGCCGCATCAATCGTCCAGGTATAGGGACCATACTCAGGACGTCCCCATTTGACCAAAGGTGCCGTCACGCTCAAATCAGGCGGTTTGATCCCTTTGCGGTCGGCTGCGCTGAGGAAACCGTCGTAAAGGTCGCTTACCACCTCCTGGAATGCATCGGTGGCCACTTCTTCATAGCCTTCACCGTTTTGCAGGATGGCTTGTGCGATATCCAGCAGCAAGCCCGCTGCCTGTTCCCGATTGGGGTCGCGGCGAAGAAGCTCTTTAAAACCTTTTTCGGAAAGTTCGTCCAAGGCTTTGATAAAAGGCTGAAATACTCTTTCCCGATAGAGGGGAGGAAGCTTTTCCTGCGCAGCGATCAAACGCGTGTACAAATCTGAAAAATCGGTAGGGTCCTTGGGGCCGCGATCATTGTCTAACGCTGCTGTCATTACATCCTGAATGCATACGTCCATATTGCCGATGTCTGGTTGATTCATACATGACGCCTCCTTTTGTCGAGAGTTTGCTCTGACCAGTCGTTACGTCAAACCGCGAATCAATGACAGGGTGCAGTATACCACCTCCTTTCCCTTTATGGTTTCGTCATGAAAGTGGCAGGAGTGATTCCACGGACTAGGATGCTTTTTTGTTGAAGAGAGCAGGTAAGTTAGTTAATTGAGAGGGTAAATGGTCGTCAATTAAGAAGTTGGAAAGTTGGTATGGTAGAAAGATGGTATGTTGAGGTACTGGTAAATGGAAAGGCTGGAAAGTAGCGGGGCAAACCCCGGAGCAGAAGAGCGAAGAAGATTGAAAGAGTGCCCCGGGATCACGGTTTTTTTCGATTTTGTTCAGCTGCATGCTCGACACCTGTGAGAATCAGATGACGAATATGGTCATCATCGAGGGAGTAGTACACGAGCTTCCCTTCTTTTCGATGGCGGGCAAGTCCCATGCTCCGCAGCAGGCGCAGATGGTGTGAAGTAGTGGCCATGGTACTGTCAATCGCATGGGCCACGTCACAGACGCATAATTCCTCTTCGAGTGCGAGCGCGTAAATGATTTTTGCCCGCGTATCATCAGCAAGTGCCTTAAAAATAGGGGCGACACCAACAGTTTCCTTCATGCGCGGTTTCAGTCGCTTTACTTTCGTTTCATCGACCATGTGCAGCGCCGACAGGCTCTCTTGGTTTGTCCAAAGTGTATCGTCAGATGGCATAAGATTCCCTCCCCTGTGTCTGTATTATAAAACGGAATGATCTGGAAAAAAAGCGATACTCGTCCTATTTCATAAGTCTGTTTTTCCTTTTTTATCAGCAGAATGGTAGAATAGTGGTAATTGAGACATAAAATAAAAGGGGACAAGTACGATAGATAGCTGATAGGAGGAACAGGATTTGTTTGCAAAAATGCGAGGGCTGGCAGTAGAAATCCTCGGTGCCCTCTTATTGGGTGCAGCAATATGGCTGTTACTGGGGCGGAACAATCAAGGCGAAGCAGGTTTGAGCAAGCTGTTTGGCTTCCTGAATACCCCGGCCCTGCTGGATGTAAAGACATTGTTCCTCAGTATTATGCTGGAAGCCATTCCATTTGTCATGCTGGGTGTATTTTTTTCCGCGTTTATCCAGACGTTTATTTCCGAAGAGCAGGTGCGGCGGTGGACGCCGAAGAACCCGCTGTTAGCGATTCCTTTTGCCGGACTGTTGGGAATACTCTTTCCCATCTGTGAATGTGCGGTCATCCCGGTCGTGCGCCGGTTGATGCAAAAGGGGATGCCAGCGCATGTCGGGATCGTCTTTCTCCTGGCTGGGCCGATTGTCAACCCGGTCGTTTTCACATCTACCATGGTGGCCTTTCAAAGACAGCCTGATCTGGCTTACTATCGGTTAGGGCTTGCTTTTGTGATCGCGATGATTGTCGGAGTCCTGATGCTGGTGCTGGTGAAAAAGAACCCGTTGCGACTGGGGATGGAGCGCGAGATGCGTCATGAGCGAGAGCATTTGGAAGCTTCGCGGGGCAAGCTGGGCGCCACTTTGAACCACGCAGTGGATGAATTTTTTGATATGGGCAAATATCTGCTCTTTGGAGCTATGATCAGTTCGGTCCTGCAAGTGCTGATCAGTCGGGAAACGCTGCTCTCCATCGGACAGACACCGCTGACGTCGCATCTGGTCATGATGGGCATGGCCTATGTTTTCTCGCTATGTTCGGAAGCGGATGCGTTTATTGCTGCTTCGTTTTCCAATACGTTCCACGCAAGTGCACTGCTGGCATTTCTCGTGTATGGTCCGATGCTTGACATGAAGAGTACGATGATGCTGTTCGGCTCATTTCGTTTCACGTTTGTCATGAAAATCCTGGTGATCGTCACCGCATTGGTGCTGACAGTTACCATGCTGGTGCCGGTTTAGGAGAAGAACAGGAGGGGCAAAAGATGAACCTGGCTCGTGCCAAGAGGCATTATTGGATCAGAAGTCTGGTATTGATCGGGTTTACTTTGCTGCTCGCGGACCTGATCCTGACAGAGCGTTTGAATCAGTATTTGGCTCCCCGGCTCCACATGCTGAGCTATGTGACATTGGGAGTATTCGTCTTGCTGACAGTTGTCAGCCTCCGTCAGGCGCTCTACGGACCGACTGCATACGAATGCGATTGTGAGGATGCCCATAAGCTGCCGCGAAACCGCTGGACCTCGATTGTGATCTATTCTTTGTTCGCTTTGCCGTTGTTGATGGGGTTTGTGCTGCCGGACAAGATTCTGGGCAGCGCTGTGGCAGAAAAGCGGGGTGTCACGCTGTTGACCGGCGAGAGCAACTGGGTAAAAGGTGTAACGGCAACCAATGCTCTTGATCAACCAGAAGAAGGTAAACCGGCCGATGCTGCAGGGGAGTCGACGCAGAATCAGACGGGCGATGCTATTGCCGGCTCTGGTGTAACAGAAGGCCTGTCAGGGGAACCGAAGGGGGAGCTCCCTGCAAGCCAAGCACCTGCTGCCCGCAACAACCAACAGCAGTCTGACGAGGAGCTGCGCCAAAAGTTCAATCCGGAGCAATTTGGCGGTTTTTATACGGATTTGGCCGTTTCGATGTATAAAAAGCCTCTGATTCAATTGGACGACAAGCTTTTCCTGGACGGTTTGACAACCATGGAGCTGTTTGCTCAGGAGTTTGCCGGAAAAGAATTGGAGACAATGGGCTTTGTCTACCGGGAAACAGGGTTTACAGAAGATCAATTTGTCGTCGCGCGCTTTTCCGTCTCTTGCTGCACAGCGGATGCCACCGTATTTGGTATTCTTGTCGAATTGCCGGAAGCAAGCAAATGGGAGAAAGATAGCTGGGTACAGGTACGAGGCAAGCTTGCCTTGAAGGATATGGATGGATACGACATGCTCATTTTGCAGGCGGAGGACGTTAAACCTGTAGCGGCACCGAAAGACCCTTACGTTTACTACAATTTTGAAGGCGTCCCTTCTTCCTGAATACAGAAAAACGAACAAAAAGGGGTCATCCCAACGTCTGATTTCAGACGCAGGGATGACCCTATTATGCTTGTTCACTCAATCTCATTTTGCGGCGGGTCATCATTCGAGTGACCAGACCGTGGCTTGGCGAGAAGAGAAACGCCAGCAAGAACAGGAAACCTGATACGGCCGTCATGGCCCCGGCGATGGAACTGTCCAGCCAGGAGGCGAGCAGATAGCCAAAGATCGAGCAGAGAACCCCGACCCCCATACTGATCCACAGCATATGATGCAGCTTTTCCGTCAGCAGGTAGGCGGTTGCGCTGGGCACAACCAGCATGGCGACAACGAGGATGGCTCCGACGCTCTCGAAGGCGGCTACCGTGGTTAAGGATACCAGGGTCATCAGCAGGTAGTGGAAAAAGACAACCGGGATGCCGATGGCCGCTGCCAGAGCAGGGTCAAAACTGCAAAGCTTGAACTGTTTGAAAAACAGACCGATGATCAGCAGGCTGAGGAGAAAGACGCCACCGACTCCCCAGGCAGCTCGTGGTCCCATGTCGATACCGCCCCATTGCCAGGTATCCCAGGGAACATAGGCGATCTCTCCGTAAAGCACACAGTCAAGATCCAGGTCGACCTGGGCGGTATACATCGAGACTAGCACAACCCCGACGGAGAAGAGGGCGGTAAAGGTTACCCCGATCGCGGCATCCGTTTTGACGCCGTTTTGACTGAGGAGCTGAACGATCAGGACGGTTACCAAGCCGACGACTGCCGCGCCGATCAGCATGGGGACAATATCGCGGCTGCCGCTCAGCAGAAAAGCGATCACAATACCCGGAAGGATGGCGTGGCTAATGGCATCTCCCAGCATGGCCATCCGGCGAAGGATCAGAAAGCAGCCGAGAAAACCGCAGGAAGCAGCGACCAGGGCGCCTGTCAGGATGATGAGAAAAGTGTTCACAGGGAAACGCCTCCTTGTTCTTGCTTACCCAGATAGAGGCCAGATTCTGTTGTCCCCTCCGTCAGCTTCGGCGTCAGGTCGTAGGCTTCCAGCTGAGCCATCATCTGCGCCAATACCTCATCGGAGAGCTGCGGGGCCAATTCTTCCTGACTCTGGTCGATTTGCACATGGTGGTACTGATTCTGCGTCATGTGGTACAAATCCCATAAACGCTGATTAAGAATATACGCATAGGCAGCTTGAAGGCCGGCACGGGTGAAGGTCCAGGCTGAGCTTTTCCCAGGTTTCGCACGCTCCGCTACCCATTTTTTGCGCGTCAGCTCGCTCAGCGCTTTTCTTACCTGCGACATGCTCTTGCCGCTTTTGTGGGCGATATCGGCTTCGTTGATTCCCAGGTAAACGCCGCCCACGCGTGAACGTCCGGCCTGCTCTTCCAAGCATTCGTACAGCGATTGCATCACATCCTCCACCAGTACCTTGTTGCGCAGCTTCATGAAGCGGTAGAAGCGAGCCAGAATACCGCGGCGAGGGGAGAACAAAATGGAAAAGAGGAAGAAGCAGGTAGCGGACAAGACAATAGTAGGTCCGGTAGGCAGGTTTTCCTGCTGGGTACTGATGAGGGTGCCCAAGACACCACTCAGCGCTCCGAAAGTGCCTGACAACACAACCATCCGGCCAAGTTTATCTGTCCAGTAACGCGCTGTTACAGCCGGAGCGATTAACATGGCGGCTACCAGAACAACTCCGACAGCCTGCAGGCCGATCACCACTGACATCAGGAGCATCAACATCAACAACCCATCGAGAAGACCCATCGGGAAGCCAAGCCCTCGGCCAAATCCGGGGTCGAAGGAGAGAAGTGTAAACTCCTTGAATAAAAGTGTGGTCATCAATATCAACACGCCAGCGACAAGCATAATTGTGATGACGTCACTTTTTACGAGGGAGGCCGCTTGCCCGAAAAGGAATTTATCCAGACCGCTCTGATTCCCGCTGGCACTGTGCTGGATGAACGTCAAGAGGACGATCCCGATGCCAAAGAATACCGAAAGAACAATGGCGAGAGAAGTGTCTTCCTTAATTCGGGTGTAGCGGGAGATGGCCGTAATGCTGTAAGTGGCGAGCAAACCGGCAATACCGGCACCAATCAGGAAAAGCCCGATTGATTTGGAACCGGTAAATAGGTAGATTAGGCAGACACCAGGCAGGGCAGCGTGGGCCAAGGCATCCCCGACCAGGGAACGCCCCCGCAAAAAGGCAAAGCAACCCAATACGCCGCTGCTAATCCCAAGCAGGATGCAGCCCATCAGTACCCATTGTGTATTCGGGTCTTGCAGGACGAGCAGCAGGTTCATTTTATCTCATCCTCCTGAACGGGCTTTTCGCTGGTTAGCAGAACCTGATTGCCCAATACCTGCAGTCTGCCGCCGTAGGTTTTTTGCAGGTTTTCGGCCGTGAAAGTCTCTTTTACCGGACCTGCCGCGATAATCCTGCGGTTCAGCAAAATCACCCAGTCAAAATACTCTTCCACCGTTTGCAGGTCATGATGGACGACCAGAACGGTTTTTTGCTGCTTTTTCAGGTCGTTCAGCAGTTGGATGATCGCACGCTCCGTAGCGGCGTCCACCCCTGCGAACGGTTCATCCATAAAGTAAAGCTGGGCTTCCTGGGCGAGAGCGCGTGCGAGAAAGACACGCTGTTGTTGTCCGCCCGAGAGTTGGCTGATTTGACGATCCGCATAATCGGCCATTCCCACTTTTTTCAGGCATTCCATCGCGAATTGCCGATCAGCCTTGCCCGGGCGGCGAAACCAGCCAAGGCGTCCGTAACGCCCCATCAAAACCACGTCGAGGGCGTCGGTAGGGAAGTCCCAGTCTACCGACTCGCGCTGCGGAACATATCCCACAGCCTTTCTCTGTTCGGCAAACGGTTTTCCATAGATTTCGGCTGATCCGGAGGCGGTCGGGATCAGGCCTTGAACCGCCTTGATAAAGGTGGACTTTCCTGCGCCGTTCGGACCGACGATGGCAATCAATTTACCTTCGGGGACCGTGATGTTTACATTGCGCAGGACAGGCTTTTTTTGATAGGCAACGGTGAGGTCACGCACTTGTAAAGGTATTGCTCCAAGTTGAGTCGTCATCTGCAATTTCCCCTTTCCTCTAAAATTGGATTATTTCAAGGCATTCACAATCGTATCAACATTGTGACGAACCATGCCGATATAGTTCCCTTCTGGTGTGCCGGGTTCTCCCATGGCGTCTGAGAACAGCTCGCCGCCGATCGAAACCGTATGATTCTTGGCCGCTGCGCCCTGAACGACGGCTTCGATAGAGCGGGCTGGAACGGATGATTCCACGAAGACGGCCTTGATTTTGCGTTCAACGAGGGTATCTACCAGATTTTGCACATCCTTCAGGCCGTATTCAGACGCTGTGCTGATTCCCTGAAGTCCCAGCACTTCTACGTCATAGCCGCGACCAAAGTATTGGAAGGCATCATGTGCTGTGACCAAAACCCGTTGCTCTTTCGGGATTGAGCTTAGCTGCTCTTTTGCGTAATCATCGAGCTTTTTCAGCTCACCCAGATATTTTTCTGCATTGGCTTGGTAGTCGGCTGCATGAGCGGCATCGATTTGGCTGAGATCGTCACGGACCTGCTCGACTGCCTTCATCCACAGGGAGACGTCAAACCAGACGTGCGGGTCGGGGTTGTCAGGTGCGGCCGGATCGGCCAAAAGCTGTTCCTTTGGAATCCCGTCGGTAACGGACTTCACTGGTTTTTTGGCACCCATTTTTTCAAAGATCTCAACCATCTTTCCTTCCAGATGAAGTCCCGAGTAGAAGATGATATCAGCGTCGTCTATTCGCTTGATGTCTCCTTGTGAGGCCTTGTACAAATGGGGGTCTACGCCAGCGCCCATGAGCTGTGTCACTGCCACGTGCTCGCCGCCCACTTCTTTGACAATATCGGCAACCATCCCCGTCGTCGTGGTTATCTTCCAGGCTGTTTCCTTGGCTGCTGCCCCGTCTACGGGTTCACTTTTTGTCGCGCATCCGGTAAAAATCAAGGCTGCGCTCAAAATGGTAAGTATCATTCCTTTAGCTTTATAGTGGTATGTACGTTTCAAAGATTGTCCCTCCTCAAATATTTTACCCAAGAACACAATTGTTTCCCTAGGGAAACATTAACACATAAAAATGTCCTTATGCAACACTATTTTCCTTGGTGAAAAAAAGTTTTCCTTATGCAAATTATGGCTCAGTCAAACGCCCTGAGCCTTTTTTTGTCCTTAACATATGCAGGGACAGGTGTTCATGTCACCTGTCCCGGATAAAGAATCATCCTATTCGAATAAAGAGCGGAGCTGAATTGTAAAAAGGGGATCATGAGGGGATTAGTACTGTTCTTCGTTCTGCTTGAGGATGAGATGGTGGCGTACGGCATAAGCGGCGAGTTGGACGCGATTGACAAGCTGCAGCTTTTCCAAAATGTTTTTAATATGATTTTTCACAGTGTTTTCGGCGATGATCAGAGCATCGCTGATTTCCCTGTTTGTCTTGCCTGCTCCCACATAGGTTACAATTTCACGCTCGCGGGGAGTCAAGACATCAGGAACCGGCTCGTCCATGCTTTCTTCTTTCCGAAAACGGGTAAACAGTCGGGCGGCCATTTCTCTGGTCAGCTCGCTATCCTCTCCCAAAAGAGCATGCAGATAGGTAATCCAATCATCGGGCTCCAGATTTTTCAACAAATACCCCTGGGCACCAAACTGAATGGCAGTGATCAAGTCGCCTACATCGTCAGATACGCTTAGGATCACCACTTTAATCTGTGGATATGCCTTTTTTACCTCTCTCGTCGCTTCCAGACCACTCCATTTCGGCATATTGATATCCATCAATATCAGGTCTGGCTGCAATGAACCGCACATGTGATACGCTTCCTCGCCATTTGTCGCTTCCCCGATCACCTCAAAGGATGGGTCCTGCTCCAGCAGACTGCGAATGGCGAGCCTCGCCATATGGTGATCATCTGCGATAAGAACGCGATACGCATTCATGTATGATTTCCTCCTCTATCAAAAGCCAGGCGTATCGAGGTGCCGCCGTTTCTTCTGAGGGCGATCTCTATGCTGCTGCCCAACTGTTTGGCTCGTTCTTTTACCATTTTCAAACCGTATTTATTCGCTTGGGAACACTCCGGATTTATCCCTACGCCATCATCCTCGATCGCCAGAAACCATGTTCCTGTCGGCTCTGCTTTCAGGGTCAGCCAGGCGTGCTTCGCTTCTGCATGCTTCTGAATATTGGCGAAGGTTTCCTGAATCACGCCAAATAACTGTACCTCCTCAGCAGGGGAGAAGAATCCGTCGGGAACATCAATCTCATGGGTCAGATCGACGCCGGAGAGGGAATACCACTGTACCAGCCATTTTTCCAGCCGCTGGGCAAGCGTACTGCCTTCCTCCGGGAGGGACCGCAGATTGAAGATTGCTTGGCGAACGTGGTTATCAATGGCAGAAACAGCCCCCCGTGCATCCTCCAGCTGTCCCTGCTTCAGCTTTACATTGAGAAAGAAGAGCGACTGGGCTATGCCGTCATGCAGCTCCCGGGCCAGTCTTTCCCGTTCTTCATAGACAGCTCTGCGCGCCTGTTCCTCCACGATTTTGGCATTCATCCGATCAATTTTGCGAAACATCCACGTGGCGAAAAGAAAAGATAGCAGCAAAGTCAGGATGGTCATGTATACATTTCCCGCTTCCATGGATAGGTAAGGAAGCAGAAAATCATGGCGGATAAATTCAAAGCCTCCGATGACAATAGGAGGAAGCAGGACAGTTAACCAGTAAAAAACGCGGTATGACATACGAAAAACCCCTTTTATTTGCCAGATCCTATATCCCCAGTATACCGAAGGAGCGGAGCGGATGATATACTCATAGCGTAAAGAGATGGACAGGAGGAGAAGAAATGGCTGGTTTGGCAAAAGCGATGACGATTGCGGGCTCGGACAGCGGGGGAGGTGCGGGGATTCAGGCGGACCTGAAGACCTTTCACCAGTTGGGGGTTTACGGGACGAGCGCCATCACCGCGATTACCGCTCAAAATACAAAAGGAGTAGCTGGCGTATATCCGCTGCCAACGGAAGCGGTGAGTCAGCAAATGAACGAAGTCCTGAGCGATATCGGGACTGATGCAGCGAAAACAGGCATGCTGTTTCATGCAGAGATTATTGAAGAAGTCGCGAAGCAAATTCGCCACTTCGAAGTGACCAAGCTGGTCATCGACCCTGTAATGATCGCAAAGGGAGGGGCCAAACTGCTTCAGGACGAGGCAATCACCGCGCTCAGGAATCATTTGTTGCCTTTGGCTGAGGTGATTACGCCCAATTTGCCGGAAGCGGCGTACATGACCGGCCTGTTGATTGAGACGCCTGAACAAATGAGAGAAGCAGCCAAAGTCATTCATCAGATGGGACCACGCCATGTGATGATGAAGGGGGGCCATCTGCAAGATGATGCAATCGTCGATATTCTGTTCGATGGCCGGGATTTTTACGAGTTTGCTCACAAGCGGATCCACACGCGGCACACCCATGGGACAGGCTGCACATTTTCTGCTGCACTGACTGCAGAGCTGGCAAAAGGAACATCGCTGGTACATGCAGTAGAGAGAGCCAATCGCTTTATCATTGAGGCGATCAAAACGGCGCCCCAAATCGGCGGAGGACATGGACCGACGAATCACTGGGCTGTCATTGATTACATGTAAAAAAGAAACGCCCAGTGCGGGTTGCTGACCGAAAAAGGCGCAGGCAACCTTGGCGCTAGGCGTTTTTTATATGGCAATTTACTTTTGAATGGTGATCGGCAAGGAAACCGTACCGTCCAGATAAGTAGGGTAGTGACTAAGCACAAATTGGTATTGCGAAGGGGAACCGCTTTTTTTCGAGGATGTCCGCCTGAATGTGACCCCGTACTTTTGCAGATGATCGTCACTCGTAGAAGTGGACGTTCCATGCACGAATTCATAGTGGTTTCCAAGGTCATCCGTCAATTCCGTCATCAGCGAGCCATAGCGGTGACGATCCAGGTCATCCACACGGAGGAGAAAGTCCATTCCAACCACGTCGTCGTTTTGTCTCAGAGCTTCCAGCTGCAGTCTGCTATCGGGAACCTGGAGAAATGTCTTGCTGCGAGCATCAATGACAACCGTACGTCTATCCTTATCGACCGCGCGTATCCCGCTTGCCTTTAATACAAGCTTTTCCGGCTCCTGAAAAAAGCTGCTTTCCACAAAATACGTCATCTCGTTTTCATTGAGGGTTTGATGAGGAACCCCGTTTCCCCAAAAAGTATAGGTTTCCCCTTTTTCATCTACAAGCCGCAACTCTTCAAACCCAAAAATATATTTGGTATTGTGAGGATCAAAGCGAAAGGTGATATCCGTCTGCGTCGGGTACACGACGATTTGTACCACCGTTATCGATTGACCGTCGATGGTTACGGTCTGGTTGACCGGATAGACTTTTTCTTTCAAGTCCGCGAAGCGGGATTTGTCGATTGGAACCGTGACGCTAAAGGGTTCAGACAGCGTCTGGCCGTCGACGGAAACCGCGGCTTTTACAACAAGGACATCCGGCAGCGGGACGTTCTCTTCATACTGATAGATTTCGACCTTGTTCTGTTCCAAGCTGGTCTGGTTGGGGCCCGCATGCGAAAGGGTGTATCCCAAAGACAAGGGATTGCCTTGCTGATCTAAAAACGTCAGGTTTTCCAGCTTCACATCATGTCCCGTCTCCTGATGCTTGACGGAATAAAACAGCAACATCCGCCGCTGATCCATGATGACCTGATCAACTGTAAAGCTGACATCCTCAGCTTCGCTGGTTGTACTGATGGTCTGTGCCAGGCCGTGCTTTGCTGCCATCTGCAAGCCTTTGTCTGCCTGGATCAGACGAACCAGCGGCTCCATTCCAGGAATGTGACTGACATAGGCGGCAACGGCCGGCGAAAAACGAATGGAGAAAAACAGTCCCAGAATCAAAGAACAGACCGTTATAAGTGACCAGCGCACTCGGGTTCGCTTTTTTCGCTGCTCACGATACTGCTTCGCCTTGGCAATACCAGCCAAAATGTACGTTTCAGCCCCAGCCGGTGCATCAACACAGTGGTACTTTTCTTTTCCATCTTTGAGATGGTGAGCCATAGCCGCTTGCCAGAAGTCTTCCGTCTTACTGCCATTTTCTTTTTCACCCAATATATCTTTTGTCTTGTTCTCCTCATTCATCATACGCTCACCACCCTTTTCCCAAATCTTCACGCAGGATAAGCAAAGCCTTGTGCAGCCATGTTTTGATCGTTCCCTCGGGATGACCAAGCGTGGCGGCGATTTCGCGAATGGTAAGATCCTCGAAGTACTTCAAAATAATAATCTGCCGGTGAACATGGCTCAGCCTTTCAATAGCGTCTTCCACTTGCAGACGGATATCGGACATATCGGCATGATCCTGGCTCGCTGGCTCACCCACAGCTTCTGACCCACTCCAACGCTTTTTCCGGTTTTGCTCATCGATGCACAGGTGTATCATGATACGCGTCAGCCAGGAAGAAACATAGGAAGGCTGTTTCAGCTTGGGCAGCTTTACATACGCCCGATAAGTAACCTCCTGCAAGGCTTCCAGCGCATCCTGCTCACTGCGCAGAAAGGCGTATGCCACCCTGTACAGCTTGTCTTTGTGCATGAGCATCAGTTGATAAAAGGCATCATCGTCTCCATGCTGAGCAGCTGAGACGAGTTGTTCCAAATTCACGTTCACCCCTCCTATTTATTAGACGGCGATGAGCGTGAAACGGTTTTCAAAAAATCGCTTTTTCATCTCGTCCTTCGGGAACCGGACGTTCCGGCTTCGCTTATGGTATCGTAAAGCGAGCGAAGAGAGGACGGGAAAAAGGGGATGTGGATCAAATGGGTGACGATACACGAATCATTCGGGCTGCCCAGAGTGGCGCAGGAATACGGGAGATTTTTGGAATCCAAGGGAATTCGGTCCAGGCTTCTTGTCCGGAAAACACAAAGGACAGGCCACGTGTACTTGTTGCAGGTAAGGTCTGAGGAGAAACCACAAGCCCTGGAATGGCTTCGTGAATTCAAAGAGCGGCTGTAGCAGGGCGCAGCCATGTTCCTCCACGGGAAATCCCAGTATCTATAGGAGATACTATCGCCAGGGGGGATCAACATGTCATCGACGCTGCTGGAGTCTCCGCAAGCGGCTGCATCAAAAGGGGCGAAGCTTTTCCAGCCTGATCTCGTGTTTTTTGAGCCAGATGCCTTGAACTATCCGCTGGGCAAAGAGCTATACCAGAGGTATCAAGAGCAGGGAACACCCATCCGGATGACGACCAGTCATAATCAGGTGCGAGGAATTCCCGGTGAGACTGATGTGGAACAATATCGCAATGCCAAACGAACACTCGTAGTCGGAGTTCGCAAAACACTGAAATTCGAGCAGTCCAAGCCTTCAGCGGAGTATGCCATCCCGCTTGCAACCGGCTGTGCGGCTCACTGTCACTACTGTTACCTGAATACCAATATCGGCACCAAGCCGTACATCCGCGTCTATGTCAATACTGACGATATATTCAAGCAGGCGGAAGCCTATATCCGCGAGCGGGAGCCGGAAATCACCCGTTTTGAAGCGGCATGTACATCCGACCCCATCGGCATTGAGCATATTACCGGAAATTTGCGCAGAGCGATTGAATTTATGGGGATACAGCCCTTGGGGCGACTCCGTTTTGTCACGAAGTTTCATCACGTGGATTCACTGCTCGATGCCAAGCACAATCAGCATACCCGTTTCCGTTTCAGCATGAACGCTGATTATGTGATCAAAAACTTTGAGCCGGGCACCTCTTCATTTGAACAGCGCATTGAAGCGGCTGGAAAAGTGGCGAGGGCGGGATATCCGCTTGGATTTATCATTATTTGACCAGAAGACTCCTACCTTCTATAAGTGGGAGATGAATGGTCGACTTCTTTGGAATTACATGGTAAACTGGACTAAGAACAAGTGTTCTTAAAGGGGGTGAAACTCCATGGAACAATACAAAGCGTTTCAATTCCGTCTATATCCAACACCAGAACAGGCCACGCTCATCAACAAAACGATTGGATGCTGCCGGTTTGTGTTCAATCATTTCCTCGACAAGTGGAATCAATCGTATCAGGAAACAGGGAAAGGACTAACGTATCGTCGTTGCTCCTCACAACTTCCGGCTCTCAAAACCATGTATGGATGGCTAAAAGAAGCAGATTCCATTGCCATTCAAACGACTGTAAAGAATTTGGGAGACAGCTTCGCGCGGTTTTTCAAGGGACAAAATGATCGGCCCAGATTCAAAAGTAAGAAGAATCTTGTGCAATCCTACACAACGAAGTACACCAATGGAAATATAGAATTGGTCGGTAAACATGTGAAACTTCCGAAACTGGGACTTGTGAAATATGCCAAGTCAAAAGAAATAGAAGGACGCATCATGTCTGCTACCATCAGGCGCAAACCATCCGGAAAGTATTTTGTTTCCATTCTCAGTAAAGTGGAAATCAAACCACTCAAACAAGTCGAACAAACGGTAGGGGTTGATCTTGGGATCAAGGTCTTTGCTACGCTTTCCACTGGCGAAAAAATAGCGAATCCCAAGAATTACCGAAAATATGAGAAGCAACTAGCCAGATGGCAACGAATCCTTTCTCGCAGACAGAAGGGAGGGAAAAATCGGGAAAAGGCACGGGTCAAAGTGGCTGGCTTACACGAAAAATTGTTTAACACCCGCCACGATTTTCTCCACAAGCTCTCTGCCAGACTGATTCGCGAAAACCAAGTGATCTGTATGGAGGACTTGCAAGTAGAAAACATGGTCAAAAATCACATGATGGCCAAATCAATCGCGGATGCCTCATGGGCTGCCTTTCGTACCATGGTTGAATACAAGGCAAAATGGTACGGTAGAATCATCAGTATCGTAGACAAACAGTTTCCATCCAGTCAGCTATGTTCAAATCTCTCTTGTGGATATCGCCATAAAGAGGTAAAGAACCTTAATCTACGTGAATGGGAATGTCCATCGTGTGGAACCATACATGATCGCGATATCAATGCAAGCAGGAATATTGAGCAAGAAGGACTTCGATTGTTAGGGGTCACCCTGACTTAACTGTGGGTCGCACAGGGATCGCTTGGTACATTTGGCTTCGGTAGAAGTCATTACCCAAGAATCCCCCACTTCAAGCAAACGCAAGTAGGCTAAGTGGCGGGAGCGTTCAATTTGGCTCCTCTTTACTGGTTTGCGGGGTGGGAAAAGGGTTATACCGATCTGTTGGAGCGGCTCCGCGATCAACTCGTACCTGAAGCGATGGAGGATCTTACGTTTGAATTGATTCAGCATCGCTTTACCAAGGTGGCCAAGAAGTTGATCCTTCAGCGATACCCCAAAACCAAGCTGGAAATGAACGAAGAAGAGCGCAAGTACAAATGGGGGAAATACGGGAGGGGAAAATACGTGTACCCGGACCTGCAGGCGAAAGCGTTGAAGGAGCATCTGGAAAAGGAGATTGCCCGCCTGTTTCCCAAGTCCAAAATTGAATACTTCACCTGACCGCAAAACCGCTTCCTCTCATCCGGGAGTGGCGGTTTGCTCTGCCTTAGACATTATCCGAATCTTTTCGACAAAACTTGTTATTCCGTGCTACAATATGGAGGCTCTCATATCTGGGAAAGGATTTGTAGGACGATTATGAAGCCTATTTTTGTGACCATTGAGGGACCGATTGGCATTGGCAAGACATCGCTGTCCCATGAACTAAGCAAGGCATTTGATTTAAAACTGCTGGAAGAAATCGTGTATGAAAATCCCTTTCTGGGAAAATTTTATGAAAATATTGCCGAGTGGAGCTTCCAGTTGGAGATGTTTTTCCTCTGTAATCGGTACAAGCAGTTGCAAGATATTGATCGAAACTACCTGCAACAAGGGACATCTGTGGTTGCCGATTATAATATTTTCAAGAATACGATCTTTGCCAAGCGTACCCTGGATGGAGACAATCTGCCCAAGTATCTGAAGATTTATGATATCCTCACTGAGGGGCTTCCGCAGGCTCATCTGGTTATTTATCTGACGGCCTCCATCGAGACGGTTATGAATCGAATTGAAATGCGTGACCGGGATGTAGAGCGGAAAATGGATGTCGCTTATATGGAGAGACTGATCGCCGATTACAACGAATTTATGAAAGCGTTTGAAAAACGCCATCCTGAAGTTCCTGTCATTAAATTCCAGTGTGATGATCTTGATTTTGTACATAGACCAAAGGATCTTCAATATGTACTGGAGCAGGTCAAACCGTATATGCATGCATGGCAGGAATCCTAGTTTCTGCCTGTTTTCTCTTGATTACTGTGGATAGAAGGAGTTACGTTCATGTCAGGTTTTAAGAATAGTGATCTTCGCGAAAAATACGGGATACCGAGTAATGCAGTCATTACCATTGGCGGCACGGTCGGTGTGGGGAAGTCTACCTTTACCCATGCTTTGGCCGATCTGCTCGGCTTTCGGGTATCCGTGGAGAAAGTGGATAACAACCCGTACCTGGGGAAATTTTATGAGGATCTCTCGCGTTGGGGTTTCCATTTGCAGGTCTTTTTTTTAGCGGAGCGGTTTAAAGAGCAAAAACGGATGTTTGAATACGGGGGCGGTTTTGTACAAGACCGCTCCATTTACGAAGACACCGGAATCTTCGCGCGGATGCTCTATGAGCAAGGACATATGACAGAAGAGGATTTTCATACCTATACCCAGTTGTTCGAAGCGATGGTCATGACGCCGTACTTCCCCCACCCGGACATCCTGATCTATCTGGAGGGCAGCTTTGACGATATCATCGATCGCGTCCAGGAAAGAGGACGACCCATGGAACAGCAGACACCGATCGAATACTGGCGTGATTTGTTTAATCGCTATGAGGATTGGATCAGCAACTTCTCGACGTGTCCGGTACTACGAATCAACATTAACGAATACGATGTGGTGGAAGATATGTCATCCGTGGAAGTTGTTCTTTCCCGCGTTGCGGAAAAAATAAATCTGGGACGATCGTATCACCGGTAAGCTGCGTCCCCCTCGTCTGGCAGGAAATAACGCCGCGAGGGGGCTTTTCTTCCATCCCAAAAACTATACATTGTGATACTATGTTGGTAAGAGAGAACTCAGGAGGAGTTTTTGTGAAGAGGTGGCTTCTGCTCTGTATTCTCGGCACGATTTGCATTGCTTCCATCTGGACGATTTTGAAAACCTATCAGGCAAATCTGGCGGAAGAAACAACGCGAAAAGTCCTGGCGGGAAATAAACAGTTATTTGAGCAGGCATTTCAGCGGCTTACCATCGGGCAGCGTGACGAACAGTTAAGTTGGCCGGTAGCCGAGTTTGAAAAGGGACGTATGCCCAAGGAGCCGATCCAACTTGGCCTGCACAAAAATGAAGCATTTATTCATATTGATGTTGCGACTGGAAAATCACTGGAAGCAGCTGAGAATTTCTTGTCCCAAGTAGAAGTATATGGCGATGTCAAATTCAGCACATCTGTACGTGAGGTCTCATCTGGAAATTATCAACTATCCATGTATTTTTCTGAAATAACTGACCAATTTGCCTTTCGTTTTGGGAATATTCCGACGGTTGTGCTGAAGCGAATGGACCCCTTGAAGGTGACGATTGAGCCTTTTCGATCGGAGGGGGCCGTCATGCTGCTGCCAGAGGGTAAAGACTCCAGTTCCCTATTCCTGACAGAGGGGATCGGGCAATTGGCCTTGCATTTTTCTGAACCGATGGTCGGAAAACTGGAAAAAGGGCGGCCGGTCAACGGTTATCCAGCTGTCTGGCTGGATGAACAGACCATTTCGTTGGACATTCGACAAATGAAAGGGTATGCACTTGATCTCACTCAATTTCATTCTCAAACAGGCAATTACCTTCCAGAGGAATACCGGTATGTCGCCCTTCATAAAAAAGAAAAGCGCACCTGGTTAACCTATCCGGCCAGCAAGGTTGTGGGCATGAGCCCGTACGACTCCTTTTACCAGCAGATGTTCCTCTCGCCCGATCAAAAAAGCTATGTAGGCATGATCCGACGGGGGAGCAATCTTTATAAGAAGGGGGGAATTACTGCGGCACTTGTGCTTGAGAGAGCAGGCATGCCGCCTGTATTCATCGAGCACGACTATACAACCCCAGGCACGTCACCGCATGTCACCCTCCAATGGCTGGATCAGGAACGATTCCTCTACATCGGGGAAAAAACAGGGACGGTCTATCACGTATCCAGCGGTGAAAAGAAGCTTATGTTTGATGAGAGGAATACCGGGATGATCGCACTGGAGAGTGCTGTGGACAAAGAAGCAGGGAGCGTTTATGTAGTCGACCTTTTGCCTACCGGTGTTAAAAACCGGTACGTCATTGAAAGAAGAACCTATCGGCTGGACTCGCTGGCATGGGAGAAGACGGAGTCTTTTGGAGAAGTTTCTCTTCAGCCACGTGAGAATTATCCTGCTCTGCCCATCCGGGTTCGCAGCAATGGCGTGTATACCACTACGTCAGTTAATGGGAAACTGACGGTCCAGTTTACATCGCGACAGGGACAGTCCTGGACCACTGCGGGCGAACTGATCTGGGCTGATGACAACGGGCGGGCTGTCGTGAAAAGAACGGGAAAAGAAAAAAGCACCAAATATTATTGGTGGCAGATCGGCAAACCTTTGCGGGAGATCCCCTTGGCCCGCGGGGAAATGCGTTCCTTTGGTCCGTACCTGATCGTGGATGACGGATTGCGCTACCAGCTCTGGGACGGCCTGAAAAAAAGTTGGGAGTTGCTTGACCTGGCAGAGGGAATGATCAAAATTCCAGTTTCAGATGATGCTGCCCTGT
Source organism: Brevibacillus ruminantium (assembly GCF_023746555.1). Taxonomy (NCBI): domain Bacteria; kingdom Bacillati; phylum Bacillota; class Bacilli; order Caryophanales; family Paenibacillaceae; genus Brevibacillus; species Brevibacillus ruminantium. The sequence continues at coordinate 3,355,877 of NZ_CP098755.1, read as the reverse complement.
ATTCCCGCGTGAGGTAAATTCAAAGCAATTCAGCACATTTACGCGATGGAAAGCAGCTTCTGGGCGAAAAAGGCTGTGGTATAATAGGTGCATCTTGGAAGCAAAAAGGAGCACACACATGGCAGAAGAATGGTTTGAACGAAGCTTTCGTGAAGATTACGTGCTGGTTTATCAGCACCGGGATGATACATCGGCTGACAGGGAAATCGCCAATCTTTTGGATCGCTTGCCTATAAAGCGGACAGGAAGAGTTCTCGATCTGTGCTGTGGAAGCGGACGGCATTCCCGCGCTCTTGCCCGGAGAGGGTATGAGGTTGTCGGTGTAGATTTATCCCACGTCCTGCTGCAATTGGCTCAGGAGAAAAATGAGTTTCCCCACTTGCATTTTTACCAACACGATATGCGGCATATACCGTTTCAGGATGAATTTGATATCGTAGTAAACCTGTTCACCAGCTTTGGCTATTTTTCAACGGATCAGGAAAATGCCCAGGTCGTACACAATATGGCAAAAGCGCTTAAAGCAGGCGGAGAGCTCGTCATTGATTACTTGAATCCCGCCCATGTAAAAGCCAATCTCGTCGCCAAGTCCAAGAAAGAAACAGCGGGACTGCTGATCGAGGAGGAGCGTTGGCTGGCAGGCGGATTTGTCAGAAAAAGGATTGAAGTCAGAGAAGGGGAGCAAAGCGAACCGCGCGTGTATCAGGAGCAGGTGCGCCTATTTACCGAAATCGAGATGATCGCCATGCTGGAAAATGCCGGGTTCGTTAACATCCAGACCTTCGGGGATTATCAATTTCAGGCGTATCAGGATGAGCAATCGCCCCGAATGATTTTTTATGCCCAAAAAGCGTAAAACCAGGCGTGGAAAATAGCAAATTGCACGGATATGCGTGACTAACCTGTAATCCATGTGAATATGATGGTGAAAACAGAGTGAACATGGATGATGGGGGTGCGCTGATGAGCAAGCTTTCGGTGGAGCAAGCGAAATTATATCTGAGCAAAGTACCCGGCTGGCGATTAATCGAAGAACGGATGGCGCTGACCCGTACGTATCAGTGCCGCGATTTTTCTACCGCCGTCAGCTTGGTCAACCGGGTAGCGGAATTGCTGGAACAGGATAGCCGTCACGTCGAAATCCTGATCCAGCAGGAGGCGGTAACCTTTACCGTGATGACCAAAGAAGCCCGGGGATTGACTGGAAAAGATTTTGCTCTGGCACAAACGATTAGCAAGGTAAGCTGATGGAAACACTCCCGCCTTGTTCTGCGAGGCGGTTTTTTTTGTACTTTCAGAAAATTTAATTTCGCTAACTCATTAAATGGTGAAAGGATAAGAGAAACTAAGGCTATCGCTATTCGACTTGGCGATAAGCTAAGTTTTTCCAAATGCTCGTGTGTTCGGGCTCATGGAAACGAGAACAGTTCTGGTATGATAAGGACAAGACAAGGAATGTGGAGGAGATCAGATGGATATTCACAAACATGATGAGTTGCTCACCACGCTGCAGAAGCAGTTTGCTGAAGGGCAAATCGCGGTACAGTTTACCCAATGGGATGGAGAAGGGGACGACGAAGAAGTTACTGAGTTTCGTGGAACGCTGGTAGAATGGAAGCTGTCCGATAACGATTTTGGAGAAAAGGATTTGTTCATTCTTTTCCGCTTAAAGAGCGAAGATGACATTGAGCTGTTGATGGAGATCCCGGCAGAGGAAGAGAACCTGGCAGAATGGAACGAGGGGCGCCTAACGATTTTTGGTACGGAAGCGGAGCTTATTTTGACAAAATGAAAGAAAGCAGTCATTTTCGATACATCGGCACACCGGATCAAATGAACGAAAAAGAGGCATACTCCTGTAAAAAATACATCAAAAGCCACCGGGAGTCGATGAAAAGGGTGGGGAATCTCCTCATCGATTTACCCGCTTTGCTTACTCCTTTTCACCTGGATTGTGGAAATTGCCGTCACGTTCATCATGAGACTTGTTGTGAAGGCGGTCAGCCCTATGCCCTGGAAAACAAGCAGGCTGATCTGTTGGAAAAGATGTCCGGAGCAATCGCGAACCAGTTTTGGAGTGAAAGCGCACAGCGCAAACTGGCAGCAGAAGGTATCTGGGACAAACATTTTGGAGTTGGCACCATTCGAATGGATCACAGCAATTGTCTCTTTTACAAAGAGATCAACGGAAGCTACGGGTGTTCCATCCACGCCTATGCGCAAAAAGCTGGAATGGATGTCGTACCATTGAAGCCTTTCAGTTGTCAGCTCTATCCGCTGGAGTTGATCGATACCGGAGACATGGTGTTAGTAACTGCCTTGACCGGGGAAACAGCGGCATTCTCCCGCTGGGGTACTGATTATTTGCAGCATTTTTACTGTGCCAGCATGGATCGGAGAAAGGCCGCACAGCATCTCGATGCGGAGCTTTTCGCCCTGGATGGTTACAAGCCTGCTTATCAGTGGAATCTTCTCTTGTTGCAGGCATATCTGGGAGAAAATGCTGCGGAGCTCTTGGACCTCTTGGGGAGCCAGGAGAAGAAGTTGGATGCTTTGCAGAGCTTGGATCAGTAGTGTCGATATGATATGATGGCTTGGTTATGCAAGAAGTTGGCAAAGGAGCAACAGAGATGAAAGCGAAGACAACAACAGAATCCCGTACCATTCAAGCTTCCCTGGTGCAGCCCTCAGACACCAATTATCACGGCACTATGTTTGGTGGAAAAATGATGGCCTACATCGACGAGGTAGCGGCGATTGCAGCGATGAGGCATGCCCGCCGTCCGGTCGTTACAGCTTCGATGGATTCGATTGACTTTCTCTCCCCAGTCAAAATGGGTCATTCGGTCTGCCTGGAAGCAATTGTTTCCTACGCAGGGAGATCCTCGATGGAGGTTTTTGTAAAGATTATTTCGGAGGATTTACGCACCGGAGAACGCACCTTGACTGCGACCTCTTTCCTTACTTTCGTCGCTCTCGGGGATGACGGCAAACCGACTCCTGTCCCACCGGTCCTTCCAGAGACAGAGGAAGAGCGCTATCTGTTTGAAACCGCAGAGGAGCGCAAAAACATGCGCAAGGAAAGAAAACGGAGCACAGAAGCATTCACGAGTCAGTTGAATGTGGCGAAAAATATATAAAACCGCGTAAAAAAGAGGCAATGCCGAGTGGGCACTGCCTCTTTTTCTGTGAAAAACGTCAATCTCTCATCGGGGGATTGAAGCATCTTGGCGTTTTGTCACTCCAGAAATCTCGCATGCAGCTCAGCCGTAGGCAACAGGCAAGCTGATGCCTCGCCAAACCAGCGGTAGCGATTACGGGCGATGTATCGGTAAAGAGCATCTCTGATCGGCCGTGGAAGCAGATAGCCGATTGAAGAGAGAAGAGGCCACCCGCCATGCAACAGTCTCCCAGTCCGCAAAACAGCATCCGAGTGAAGATAAGCTTTCCCTCCGTCAATTAGGATGACGGAACCAATGCTGTCGGGTGCTATACTGTATGCCTCTAATAATCGCTTTCCAACGTCGGATTGCAGCGAGGTGAAATGTATGCGGCCCGCAGGATCGCGGGGAATGATGAAACGAACCGCGCCATGGCAAAAATTGCACGCTCCGTCAAAGAGCAGAATCGTACCGGGATCATTCGTGTCAGACATGGCTTATGCCTCCTTTGCGCAAGCCAAAAAGCCTTCTCTTTCATCCTTGCTATCTTTATCATACCAGTGCCTGATCAGGGGTCAATAGCATTTCGCTCTGGAGCGTGACAGGTTCCTGATCAAGGGACGAGATTTCCGGAAGCCAGCAATTTTTCGGCCTGGTGCATATCGAGATGCATTTCCCGGTCTTCTGTCAAAGGCGGAATGACTTGGCGGATCGTGGCGTAGGCCTTCTGGGTGCCTGCTCCCAGTTTTCCTTTTCCAAAATCAATGGCCTGTGCCGCAGCCAGGTATTCGATAGCCAGTACTTTGACTGCATTGGAAATCACGGTGCGAAGCTTGCGAGCCGCTGTTGTTCCCATGCTGACATGGTCCTCCTGATTGGCGGAGGAAGGAATCGAATCGACGGAAGCGGGATGGCATAACACCTTGTTCTCGGAAACGATCGAAGCAGCCACATACTGCGTGATCATAAAACCGGAATGAAGCCCACCTTTTTCTGTCAGGAAGCCGGGCAAACCGCTTAACTGCGGGTTCACCAGTCGCTCAATCCGTCTTTCGGAGATATTGGCAAGCTCTGCGATGGCGATGGCCAAAAAGTCTGCAGCAAGTGCCATCGGCTGCCCATGAAAGTTCCCTCCGGAAATCACGTCCCCCGTCTCTGAAAACAAAATAGGGTTGTCCGTGACGCTGTTGCACTCCCGGGTAACGGCGGCATGGACATAGGCCCAGGTATCGCGTGTCGCACCATGCACTTGAGGGATGCAGCGCAGGCTGTACGCGTCCTGAACACGGATTTCTCCCTGAGCTGTGGTGCGCTCGCTACCCTGCAAGTGGGCGAGCAGTTTGCGAGCAGATTCCTGCTGACCGGGATGAGGTCGGACGACATGGAGCTGTGGGTCAAAGGCTTTGGGAATGCCGTGCAGAGCCTCGATCGTCATGGAGGCGATGACATCAGCATTTTCAATCAAAGCATGCCCATCAGCTACTGCGAGGCAAAGAAGCGCGGTCATCGCTTGTGTGCCATTGATCAGTGCCAGGCCTTCCTTCGCTTCCAAACGGATCGGAGCCAGGCCGGCTGCTTGCAAAGCCTCCTTGCCGGACATGCGCGTGCCCTTCCATTCTGCTTCTCCTCTGCCCAGCATGACGAGTACCATATGTGCCAGGGGGGCGAGATCGCCGCTGGCACCGAGTGAACCCTGCTGCGGTATGATCGGATGGACTCCCCGGTTGCACATCTCTTTGAGCAGCAAAAGCGTTTCTTCACGAATTCCGGAAAAGCCTTTGGCAAGTGCATTGATCCGCAGGGCCATCATCGCTCGTACGACCTCGGTCGGGTACGGTTCACCCATTCCGCACGCATGGCTGATGATCAGATTTTCCTGCAATTGACTGACGTCTTCACGAGGGATGACGACATCGGAGAACTTCCCAAAGCCTGTCGTGATCCCGTAGACGACCTGTTGATTGGTGACCATATCTTCAACCATGGCGCGGGATTGGCGAACCTTTTGGATCGCTTCAGGCGCCAATTCGATTTGGTGAAACTCTCGGGCGATGGCTGCTACCTCGTCGATTGTCAGGTGATACCCATCCAGCTGAACCATACTTGATGTACATTTTTTCATATGTTTTTCCTCCTTTAGCATAGCAGAGAACAAAAAGGAAGAGGGGCTAGGACTGTTGGTCCTAACCCCTCTTCCCTTGCGGGTATTCGATTAACAAAACGTCTAAGCGTCCAGTTCTGCATCTTCGTCCCCGCTTTCCGTTCGTCTTCCTATTCAGATGAATCGATTCTACGTTCTATTGTAACTTACGCTAAAACGGTGTCAAGTGAAAACGCTCTCACAAGGTGAAAAAGAAAAACGGGCGCTGTTTTTTAAAAAAGATGGGCAAGTGTCGTTTCTCTGGACGGGTGAATGTCATACCATGTACTGTGCTATTTCATCAGAGAGGACGTGTGAGATTGGAAAGACGCCGAAATATGCCACCTATGCCGCCAGCCAGACCGATGCCCCGCAGGCCAAAAGAAATGCCAAAGCCACATCCCAATCTGCCTTCACCCAATGTATCGCCGATGCTGCCATCACCCAATCTGTCTCCAAATCTGCCCTCACCGAATAGACCGTCGCCAAATCGGCCAAACCGCATGATGCCATCGCCCAATATACCAATGCCAAATCGGCCTTACCGTATGATGCCGTCGCCGAATATGCCATCGCCAAACATGCCGTCACCGAATATGTCGCCCAATATGCCGTCACCCAACCTGCCATTCCGGATGATGCCATCGCCAAACATGTCGCCGAATATGCCGCCCCACCATGCAGAGTCTAGGACCTTAGAAATGTACCTGTTCAAGTATCGGATGCACATGGAACGAATGCATCACTATAAACAGAAGTGCGAACAATACAGGCATCATCGGAAGAAATACCACATGTACTATCGCCAATACCTGCACCATAAAGAGAGAATGCGCCACTATCACGATAGCTGTCATCATCGGCATCATGGAAGCAGCAGTTCTTCCTGCCACTGTGGCTCCAGTTGGGGTTCGTCAGAGCATCGCGCCAAAAAATGGTCACATGGACATAAACATCATCGTCACGGATCATCCTCTTCGGGAAGCCATCACGGTTGCCACTGCTAATACCAACATACGCAAAAACGCAGCTCACTGTGAGCCGCGTTTTTTTATTCCACGTATCCCCAAAGAAGGCCTCACCAGGGGTAGGCCCTTCTTAAGAAGGGGAGTCTCATTTGAAAAGCCCTTCGGGCGAGAACCCCGCTTTTTGCATCTCCCTTCTTAACGTAAGCAAGGCATCATCTTTGTTTTTGCATTCCAGCATCACGTCGATCGTATAGTCACTGAGCCGGGAAGCCCACTCCATGAAGTGTACCGGGTCGATTTTGTCTGCGTGGGCACGAAAATCGGTATCGCATTTGGGAGAGGAGAAATGCATCTTGGGCGTTCGCGAGCCCCAGGTCTTCAGGATCCGTGGCATATAGTCGAATATATCCTCTCCGTTATTGAGGCAGTTGTGGTGATGAACGTCCAGCACCATGGGAATGCCAATGCTTTCGCATAACGTCAAAACATCGATCATCGAAAAAGAGGTATCGTCATTTTCTACCACCAGTCTTCTTTTCACCGCATCCGGAAGCAAGGCAAACTGTTCTGCAAAGCGGTGTAACGAGGATTCTTTATCGTTGTATAGTCCGCCCACATGGGTGACGAGAACAGAGTTATCGTCCAGACCCATCAGATCGAAAACGCGGGCATGATACGAAAAATCAGCGATAGTAGACTGTAGAACACTGGGATTGTCGGTGTTTAAAATACTGTAGTGACCGGGATGAGAGGTGACGCGAATTCCGTACTTGCGAATGTAGGCGCCAGCTTTGTCAAAATCCCAGGCAAATTCTTTTGCCCAATCCCAATCAGCTGTGACGCGATGGGTCGCAAGCGGGATAAACTCGGAAGGGAGCCGATACAGAAAAATATGCTGTTCAACATTATACGCGAGCAGATCCATCAGGTTGAAAAAGTTCGTTTGCAAGACTTGCCGCAGCTTTTTCAGTCTTGCATCGGGGGCCAGCTTCTGTAGCTGTGCAACCGTCGTTTTCTTGTTGGGATTGTTGGGGCTGTCCAGTCGTATGCATGCATAACCCAGCCGTATCATCCAGGATCCCTCCGTTTCCATGATGGGTATCTTGTCCCTACGATTATTGTCCCGAAAGGATCTGGAAGGTATGTATGGTGATTTCCGTTTGGTGGGAAGCTAAAACCAATATTTCCACAGGAGGAGACCAGAGATGGAGCACTACTTAGCGGAACAATATCGGGAAGGACTGAGTGCCTTTGGCCAAATGATGCCAGACGCGCTTGAGGCCTATAATGATTTTACGAGCAAATGTTTTTCGGCTGGAACCTTGTCCGCCAAGCAAAAGCATTTGTCTGCATTGGCGATCGCCTTGTATGCCGGAAATGAGCACTGCATCGTGTTTCATTTGGAGGCATTATTGGCAGAAGGAGTCAGTGAGCAGGAGATCGCGGAGACGGTCGCCGTTGCGGGAGCCTTTGGCGGAGGTACGACACTCTCTCATGGTGTAATCCTGATTCAGGAAGTTATGGAGGATCAGAAACAAGAGGTTCAATAGGTCATGCCGTGACAAGATAAATGTATTTCCAAAAAGAGTGTCGTAAAGGACGGGTCTTAGGGCCTGTTTTTTTGTGGAGTCCAGAGAGAATATTCATAAAAAAGTACGAAATATTCACATATCCGTGGACAAAATCATGTCATTCCCTGTCGATATTTGGTATTTTTGTGAGGATAGGTTTTTCTCTCAGAAAAAAGGGAATAGAACAGAAAAGAGATCTAGGTCATTTGGCATTCTCTGATAAAAGAGATCAGAATGGGAGGGTGAATGAGACGGATTACCAACAGTTGGCAGCCATTGCCTTTGAGACGACACCGAATGCGCTCCTATTGACAGATGCAAAAGGAAATATCCTGCTCGTCAATCAAGCCTTCTGCGAATTGACAGGTTACGCGAAAGAAGAAATTGTTGGGAAAAATCCGCGTATCCTGAGTTCTGGTCGACATGACCCCAAGTTCTACAAGAAAATGTGGGCGGAATTGACCCAAAAAGGCAATTGGCAAGGTGAAATCTGGAATCGACGGAAAACAGGAGAGTTGTTTCTTGAGTACATTACGATTCGCAGTGTGATCGATGAAAACGGTGAGGTGCTTTTTTATTCCGCGGCTTTTATTGACTATACGGAACAGAAAAAATATCAAGAGAAGATCACCTATCACGCCTATCATGACTATCTCACAGGGTTGCCAAACCGTCTGCTGTTCCAGAAAAGAGTAGAAGAACAAATTGAACGAGCGAAAGCGGAAAATACACGGCTGGCCATCCTCTTTCTAGATCTCGACGGGTTTAAATATGTAAACGATACGTATGGACATGAAATGGGTGACCGGTTAATTCAGGCAGTTGCCAAACGACTCCATCGGCATTTTTTTGAGCATGTCACTGTTTCCCGCATGTCTGGTGATGAATTTAACATCCTGTTGCCCAATCTTATTTCCAGCGCAGAGGCAGAAGAAGCGGCTGCTGATATCGTTCGCTTGCTTCAGAAGCCCTTTTCCATAGAAGGAGTGAAGATCCAGGTATCAACCAGCATCGGTATCAGCGTTTTCCCCGAAGACGGTGAAGAATTGAAGGATTTGCTTGCCCGAGCTGATTACTCGATGTATCAAGCAAAAGGAAGAGGGCTGGAGCGGTATGGAAAATCATTATGAAAATAAGGACGCGAAGTGAGTATAGGTGGTTATCGGGGTGAAGAGATGCTGCAATTAATAAAGAAAGCGGGAGAGGTTTGGCTGGTTAATATTCAAAAAAAGACAATCTTTACCGCTTTTTTGGCGATCGCTTTGTTTCTTCTTGTGTCATTTGTTCAGATTCCCATACTTCAACGGCTGATGCCGCAAGAATTTTTTGCTTTGCATCTACTGTTGGAGTTTTTCAGCATCATGGTAGCCATATCAATTGCTTTTCAGGGGTGGCTGCTGTATTCCCTAACCATGTCCCGTCATCGCCTCCTGATCGGTGCTCTGTTTTTTGTCGTAGGTGTCCTCGATTTTTTTCATACCATGTGCTACAAGGGAATGCCTGACTTTCTCGGGGAAAGCTCGATTGAAAAGGCTACCTGGTTTTGGATTGTGTCTCGCCTGATCGGTTCCGTTTTCATTCTTTTCATTCTTTCGACCAAAGATAAGGAGATGAGTGTAAACAGAAGAAGGCAGGTTTACGGCATTTCGTTACTGTTCATCGTACTCATTTCAGTTCTGATCGGATCGAAAGCGGAGCAACTCCCGCTGCTTGTGCAGGAAGGCTCAGGACCTACCGCTCTGAAGAATGGGCTGGAATATACTGCATCGTTGTTCAACATGGCTGGAATCATTCTCTTCGGGCTGCAATACCACAGAGGCAGGAATCCGGCCATGCTCAGGCTGGCTATCGCATCCTTATACCTCATGCTGGGCGGATTCATTTTTACCATGTATCAAAGTATTTATGATGGTTACAATGCGCTGGGCCATATCTACAAATTTTTAGGATACTACAGTCTCATGAAAGGAATCTTTTTTGCCACGATTGAAGAACCCTTCCGGCGTCACCAGGAGGCTAGGCTTGCTTTGAGCAAGAGCGAAAAGCAGTTAAAAACCATCACAAATACACTGGGAGAAGGCGTTATCGTCATTGATCGAAGTGGGCGAATAACCTTTGTCAACCCGGAAGCGGAGCGACTTCTCATTTGGAAGAAGAAGGAGATTATCGGAAAGCAGATGGATGGGGTCGTCCTGTGCAAACCTCCTGATCCTTCCCACGATGACGAAGAATGCCCGATAGCCCGAGTACTTCGCACCGGCGAAAAATGTCAGGTAGAGGATGCTCTCTTTTTCCAGAAGGATGGTTCCACAATCCCGGTTGCCTATATCACCTCTCCAATCGTGGAAGAAGACAGGGTGATTGGAGCTGTCACTGCTTTTCGGGATATTACGGAAGGGAAGAGAAACAAGGAAACCATCGAAAAATTGGCATTCTACGATTATGTGACTGATTTGCCGAATCGGCTTTTGCTGCAGAAGCAGCTGGCAATCGCGATTCAGGAAGCGACCTTCCAACAGCAGTTGGGGGCTGTTCTGTTTGTAGACCTGGACCGCTTTAAAATCATCAACGATTCACTGGGTCACACGATTGGGGATAAGCTGCTAAAAAATGCGGCAGAACGGATTCGTAAATGTCTAGGCAAAGAGCACTCCGTCGCGAGATTCGGCGGGGATGAATTTGTGGTGATTCTCAAGGATTTGGATAATGTTGATACGGCCGCGAGCATCGCTTCTTCGATCATCAAGGAGCTGTATCAACCGTTTTACATCAAGGGCCACGAGTTGTTTACAACGGCCAGTGTGGGCGTTAGTTTTTTCCCCGCAGATGGAATGGACCCGTCCATGCTGATCAAAAATGCCGATGTAGCCATGTACAGTGCGAAAAAGCTGGGAGGAAACCGGTATCAATTGTACGAAGAAGAAATGAATCGGTTGACCCCGGAACGACTGGCTCTGGAAAATGCCCTGCATCACGCATTGGAGCGAAACGAACTGGAGCTGTACTACCAGCCTCAGATCGAGACCGCATCGGGCAAAATTGTCGGTATGGAGGCATTGATTCGTTGGAATCACCCAGAAAAAGGAATTGTTTCTCCGGGCGTTTTCATTCCATTGGCGGAGGAGACAGGCTTGATTATCCCCATTGGGGAGTGGGTTTTGAAAACGGCCTGCATGCAGAACAAAAAGTGGCAGGAGAATGGCGCTCCTGCCGTCCGTGTAGCGGTCAATTTGTCAGCGGCCCAGTTTTTCCAAAATGAGATCGTAGTCAAAGTAAAGGAAGTCTTAGGCAGCTCCGGCCTGTCAGCAGAATGGCTGGAGCTGGAGATTACAGAGACGATTGCCATGTACAGCGTAGAGCGGGTGACCGAGATTTTTAGGCAGTTTCATGATTTAGGGGTCCAAGTATCGATGGATGATTTCGGAACGGGCTACTCGTCACTCAGTTATCTCAAGCATTTTCCAATCAAGCGCTTAAAAATCGATCAATCCTTTATCCGGGGAATTCCTCATCGCGCAGATGACGCAGCCATTGCGACCTCTATCATTGTCATGGCACACAGCCTTGGGCTAAAGGTCCTGGGAGAAGGCGTCGAGACAGAGGAGCAGCGTCGGTTCCTCGCAGAACGCGGTTGTGATGAAATTCAGGGATATTTGTTCAGCAAGCCTTTGCCAGCGTTTGAGGCGGAAAAACTTTTGAAGGCTCAGACTATATCAGAGGGTTCGTAACACGATGCTACTGGGAGCGGGAAAAGCGTATCTTTGCTCGTGCCTTTTCATTGGTCAACGTGTATACTCGTACTAATATCATTTTTAGACCAGAGATGAGGAGTGAGGAGAGAATGGGAGAGACGTTCATCATCGACATCCGCGGTGTCTCCTGGCAGAGAGAAGAAAAGGAGATTCTTCAGCAAGTTGATTGGCAGGTAAAGCCTGGTGAGCATTGGTGCCTGGTAGGCCAAAACGGATCAGGAAAGACGAGTCTTCTCAATATGATTTGCGGGTATACCTGGCCGACCAAAGGGAGTGTTTCCGTGCTGGGTCATCGCTATGGTGAAGTCGACCTGCGTGATATGCGCAAGTCAATCGGCTGGGTAAGCTCCTCCCTGATGTCGCAGCTTCATGATAATGATACGGCCGAACAAGTTGTTCTCAGCGGCACCGAAGCGACCATCGGCCTGTATACCAGACCGACAGCCGAGCATCGGGAGAGAGCCGCCGAGCTGCTGGAGCAATTTGGCTGTGGATCACTGCGTCACTCCGCCTATCGGACACTCTCCCAGGGAGAGCGCCAAAAGGTATTGATCGCCAGAGCCTTGATGGCATCTCCTAAACTGCTGATTCTGGATGAACCTTGCACCGGGCTGGATATTTTGGCTCGCGAGCAGCTTCTGTCCATGATTACCCGGATCGCTGAACAACCGGACGGACCTACGCTGATTTACGTGACCCATCATATCGAAGAAATTCTTCCTTGTTTTTCTCACACCTTGCTCTTGAAGCGGGGACGAGTAGAGCGCGCTGGATGGACAAAGGACGTTTTGACGAAAGAAGAGCTCAGCCGCTTTTTTGAAGTACCCCTGGACATCCGGGAGGGGAGCGGGAGGTTCTGGATCAGCTTGCCGGAGAGGCAACCTGCAACGTAACACTCTTTTCTGCCACACGCTCCGCCACATTTGTGTATAATAAAGAAAGGAATATACTTTTGGAAGGAGAGGAGAGATGGGCGCTTGACGAACGTGACCGAACTCATCGCCGATTCCACGTGGGCGATCCTCACCTATGAAGAAGCGTGGCAAACCTATATCAACAGCTATGTCATTGCAAAAAACGGTGCGTATATATTGATTGACTCCCATCTTCGCAAGCACCGCCCCTACTTCCAGCAGGCGCTTGTGGAGATAGGAGTCAAATCAGAAGAAATTGCGTATGTGTATTTTACGCATCGTCATGCTGACCATATCGGCAACTCTGATTTGTTTCCTTCCAGGCATAACTGGATTCACCTCGAAGATTTCTACGAATTAGATGATTTTTCTCAAACCTTCTTCGGCCACACCTTTACCGGCTCGGGTGGAGTTCTGCCCATGCTGCAGTTCCGCCACCTTCCATTCCATACCGAGGGGTCCGTCGCTTTTTTTGATCCGGATACCAAGGTATGCTTTGTCGGTGATCACCTCCATTTTGCCAAGACACCCTGGGAAAAGCTGGTGGATTATGGAAGTCTTCAGCGGGAGGCTTGCCGGCAATTCGTAAAGCGCTGTGTCAAGGAAGAACCAAAAGTGGCTGAGGGTCTGGCCGAAGGATTGGAAATTCTCTTGGGATGGCCGATTGAGTATCTGGCGACCGGGCATGGTCCCATTCTCCAAGGGGAGATTGCTCCTTTTTTTGAGGAACTCATTTCTCTCGTTCGTAAAGCATAAAAAAAGCCTCACCCAGCTTGGGTTGAGGCTTTTGTCCATTCTTCGAGGCGCTTTTCCAGCTCTGTTCGGTTCAGACAGAGGGAAAGGCCTGATTTGGTCATCAGTTGTTGCAGATGTCCAACGGCGTGTTCATAGTTGCCCTTGGCGGCTTCAATTTCTGCGAGGCAGAAGATTTTCCACTCTCGGGTAGATCGCTTTCCGGGGATGAGGCGAAAGGCTTCAAGAGCGCTATCTATTTCCCCCAGCCTTGCGTGGGAACAGGCGATCAAACCCAGCGAGTCCGTCATTCCGTGATCGCGCTGATAGACGCGAAATGCGATATCCAGAGCTTCGGTATATTTGCCACAGGTAAAGTAGACGAATGCTAAATTGTAAAAAAGATAGTGAGCCATTGCCTGATTAAACAGGGAAGGGCGCTCTTTGCAGACGTGCAATCCCTGAACAATATACTTTTCTGCAAGCTCGTAATTGCCTGAAAGGATTTCCGATGATGATTTATCCAGCATCGCGACAATTCGTGAACGATTGCGACGATACGAAGCTTCCAGCCAACGCTTTCTTTTTTCCGGGGATTGTTTAAACAGGTTTCCCATGTACTGAAAGCGAAACGGCCAGTGCAGCCGGGAAAAAGCGACCAACAGCACAACGGCCACGCCGGAAAGCGTCGAGGTCAGATTTAGGTCAAAATAATCCAAACGGATGACACCCTCTCTTTGCTGTGTCTCCCTTTCATAGTAGCACAGAATACAGGTGGATGACAGATAGTTGCATTTATTTGGATAACCGCAGTGTTCCGCGTTCTGCCAATGTTCCCAGATCATTTGCCTTAACTTTTTCTCGTGAGAGCGTGTAAAGGGTATCTCCGATATAGACGATTCTCTCCACGTTTTTCCGGCTGTCATACCAATCATGTCCCGCTTTTTTCAGGTCATCGGGATCGAGATGGGTAATGCTGCCGCGCAAGACAAAGCCCTCCTGCTGATTCAGTTTGTATACATAGGCTCCCTGAAAAGCAAATTCGCCGTATGCATGGATGTCACGCGCTGCTTTTTGTTTAGGGGTGAGCTCATGAACGCGTACGGGAAATGCCAGCAGCTCTTTTTCTTTAGAAAAGAGAAGAGCCTTGTGGTTGCCAAGCAGCTCCGAATCCGTTCCGCGATCCCCAATGATGGTTTGAAATTTCTCTACTGGATTGCTCACATCGGATACGTCGAACAAAGCCAGCTTCATGCCTTGGTAGAAAGCCATATCCTTATCAGCGACTGCGTCTTTTCCGAAGCCGATGACATGGTTTTCATCGTAGGGGTGCAAGTAATCGCTGTAGCCTGGTATTTTGAGGGCACCCAGTATTTTAGGCGATGACGGGTCCTTGACGTCGATGACGAACAGAGGATCGACCTGCTTGAAGGTAACCATGTAGGCCCGATCACCCATAAAGCGCACAGAGTAGATCTTCTCTCCGGGGGCGATCCCTTCCAGCTTGCCGCTCAGCTTCAACTCGGAGTCAAGCACATAGAGATTGTTTTTCGAAGTGCCTTCGTCCGTGCGCCACATCTCTCCCGTGGTTGTGGCGATACGCAAGAACTTGTTGTGTTCATCGATGGAAAACTGGTTCAGCATCCGGCCTGGAACCGCTCCTTTGCCAGCATAGGCAAGCGTCCCGTTTTTCAACGCAAAGCGGAAAAGCTGTGTCTCGTATTCAGCCACTGGCAGTGATTCAGGCTTGCGGGGCAAGTGTGACGAGCTGGCTGGCTTCGCCTCTATAGCGGTATCCTGGGTAACGGCGACGTACAGGTGATCCTGGGAGGCGTAGATATTTTCGCCTGCCCCCAGATAGGTATGGACGGAAATCGCCTGTTTGGGATCATCGAGGTTGGCTCCGGCGACGATCAGATACTGGGGCTGAATCGCTTCGGGAAAATAACGGATCGTGGAATAAGGGACAGACCGATAGTCCGCGCTTTGTGCCGTGTCACGGTAGAGCGGCCCCGGAACCTCTTCTGCCTGGTTGTTGATGGCATACCAGTCCAGCCCTTTGTTGGTCACCAGATAGAGACTGGACCCGATCTTCCGGGAGGACACGTAGTAGCCGGCCGCCTCCAGTGTTCTTGTCAGGCGTGGCGTGCTTTTCTCCGAGATGTCGTAAATCAGTGCCTGAACCATCATGGGGGAGGGGATTGGTGCGAATCGTTTGCTCTTAACAGCGCTGTCGCGAACCATTTCAGGCTGGGAGTGCCCAATCACGACCAAACGCTTTTCATCTACGTAAATTTCTTGGGGAGAGAATCGCTGCTCGTCATACGTGATGCGGCTGACCAATTCCATCCGGTCGGCGGGATAAGCCCGAATAATTCGAATCTCTTCTTGCGTGGCTTGGTAGAGATAAGTGCCATCTGTCTTGACGACATCGGCCTCATCGACGCCTTGCACCTGTACATTGGTCGAAGAAAAGGAAGCTTGATCTGCGACTGTTTTCGCAGTGGTTCCGGCCTCCATCTGAGGACTGCTTGCAGCCGGGGCCATTACGGGTGCGCTCGCTTTTTCTGCGACGGCATAGCCATCCCGGATGACCTGCTTCTTTTCATACTCTTTCATCAGTTTTTTCAATTGTTGATAGGAACCGAGAACCGGTATGGGCTCCTCGCTGCTCGAAGCATCCGCCTGCTTCAGATAGACAGATGGCATCTCTTCGGCTACGACGACCGACTCTTTTTTGCCGAAAATACCTTCCGCGGCCAGGGCAGCAGCCAGAATAAGGACTCCTGACAAGAGAAAGCCGATTGCTTTTTTCATCTGTTTCCCCCTCCTTTTTCTTCCTATAAGACGGTGAGCGCATGGAAATGTTTCATGCGGGAGGGGCACATTCTGCGGACATAAATGAAGCGGGTATGATATAATGAGAGGCGGTTTAGGATCAAAGAATATACCTGGGTAAAAGGAGCGGACTTACGATGGATACATGGAAGCAAAGTATTCTGGAGCTGATTACGGAAACCTCGACAAACCTGCCTCCAGATGTGCGCCGCGCCATCAATGACGCGAAAGCAAAAGAAGATAGTGGCACGCGTGCAGCCTTGTCACTCTCTACCATTGCTCAAAATATTACAATGGCGGAAGATAAGGTTTCGCCAATCTGCCAGGATACCGGGATGCCGACCTTTGAGATCAAAACGCCAGTTGGTGTCAACCAGCTCGTGATCAAAAAAGCGATCCATGAGGCGATCGTGGAGGCAACTAAGACAGGCAAACTGCGCCCCAACTCTGTCGATTCACTGACAGGCGCCAACAGCGGTGATAATCTGGGACCAGGTACGCCGGTCATCCACTTCGAACAGTGGGAAGAAGATGAAGTTGAAATCAAGCTGATCCTCAAAGGGGGCGGCTGCGAGAATAAAAATATTCAGTACTCTCTCCCCTGTGAGCTGGAAGGCCTGGGGAAAGCGGGTCGTGACCTGGATGGAATCCGCAAGTGCATCTTGCACTCTGTGTACCAGGCTCAAGGTCAAGGCTGCTCAGCCGGATTTATCGGTGTGGGCATCGGCGGAGACCGCACTTCCGGCTATTCATTGGCCAAGCATCAACTGTTCCGTCGTGTAGATGATACTAATCCGATTTCAGAGTTGGCTGAGCTGGAAGCGTACATCATGGAGAAAGCAAACGATCTGGGGATTGGAACAATGGGCTTCGGCGGTGCTTCTACACTGCTCGGCTGCAAAATCGGTGTCGAAAACAGACTGCCAGCAAGCTTCTTCGTCTCTGTAGCGTACAACTGCTGGGCATTCCGCCGTCAAGGTGTTCGACTCAATCCAGAGACAGGCGAGATTACCCGCTACCTTTACAAAGATGAGCCGGTCGCAATGAACCTGGATGCGGCCTCCGAACAGCCTGCAGCAGAACGCCGCGAAGTCGTTTTGCAAGCTCCGATCACCGAGGAGCAAATCCGCAGCCTCAAAGTAGGCGATGTGGTGATCATTAACGGCATGATGCACACCGGACGCGATGCGTTGCACAAATACCTGATGGATCACGATTGCCCGGTTGACCTTCAGGGTGGGGTTATCTACCACTGCGGACCGGTCATGCTGAAAGACGAGCAGGGCGAGTGGCATGTGAAAGCGGCTGGACCAACCACCTCCATTCGCGAGGAGCCATACCAAGGCGATATTATCAAGAAATTTGGCATTCGCGCGGTGATTGGCAAGGGCGGAATGGGTGCGAAAACCCTCAAAGCGCTGGGTGAGCATGGTGCAGTCTACCTCAATGCCATCGGCGGTGCAGCGCAGTACTATGCAGATTGTATCGAAAAGGTGGAAGGTGTCGACTTTATGGAATTCGGTATTCCGGAAGCCATGTGGCATCTTCGCGTCAACGGCTTTGCTGCAATCGTAACCATGGATGCTCACGGCAACAGCTTGCACGCTGATGTGGAAAAGAGCTCGATGGAAAAACTGGCGCAATTTGCTGAGCCTGTTTTTAAATAAATTCCGAACGTTTCAGAGAAAAAAAGTCATCAGTGATTTTTAGCTGATGGCTTTTTTGGTGTTCTCGGGAACCGATTGGCAGTCAATGGCATCATACAGACAAATGCAAGGAGGTGGGGGTTCTGTATGGTCAACAATTAGACGAGTGGGTAGAACAATACACAAACCGACTCGTACGACTTGCCTATACGTATGAGCGATGCTGGCAAACAGCAGAGGATCGCGTACAGGATGCATTTGTAAAAGCGTATAAACAGCAGCATCAGCTTCGAAACCAGGTTGACGCCTTCCCCTGGTTGGCCAGAATCGTGATCAATGAATGCAAAATGTCTTGGAGGAGATCGTGGCGGGAGGTCGTGATGGAATGGCTTCCGGATAACCGGCAGCTAGTCAGTGCGGAGGATGAACTCATGGGCAAGCTGGAATCAGCAGAGATTTATCAGCACGTCCTTGAGCTGCCTGAACCTTTTCGCACCGCGATCATCCTCTTCTACTTTGAAGATCTGTCAGTCGATGAGATCAGTAGCATCCTGGATGTCAGCCAAGGCACGGTAAAATCAAGGCTGGCCCGAGGGCGGGACCGCCTGTACCGGGTGATGAGAGAGGAGGGTGTCCATGGAAGACAAGTTGAAAAATGCAAAACGACAGTATGAGATGCACCAGGTAGACATGGAGGCCTTCAAGAAAAATTTGTTCCAGAAAATAGATGAGAGTGAAAGGGAGGGACTGTCCCGCAAGAGGGATGGGTGGTCTTTGAAAAAAATAGCACTCGTAACAGCGGCTGTTTTGGGTATTGGTTTTTCGGTAAGCGTCGCCGTTTCACCAACTTTGGCCAATTACGTATCGTCGTTCTTTAACAAAGATTTAGACAAGGGTGTCCAAGATGCGGTAGACATGGGGTATGCCAAAGAGGCCGAAGCAAGTGCGACTGATCAGGGTATTATCATCAAAGTGGCGGATGTAATGGCTGATCCGGCTCGCATAATCGTGTCCTTTCAGCTTGAAGATACAAATGGTAAAAAATGGTCACAGCATATACTCAATCACAAGGAAAATAAAATATATGTCACCGATGAAGATGGGAATGTCGTTGCTGATCGCATCAGCTACTTTTTGCGCAATGATGACTACGGGTACTACCAGCTTATGCTCGCCGAAGATACACCGAAGCAGCTGAAACTTCACTTGGAAGTAAAGAAGCTGGAAACGAGAGTAGAAGAGGCAGCAAACGAGTTTATGGACGGTAACTGGAATATAACTGTACCAATCGATATGGAAAAAAGCATGGCCGCTTCCAAAACAGTCCCGCTCAGCAAAACAATCACAACCACTCCAGGCTTGACAATAATAGCCAAATCAATTGCGTACACACCAAGTGCGGCTCGATTGACTTTGGAAACAACATGGTCAGAGGAAGCCCAAAAACGCATTGACGGTTTTGCCAAACAGCTTAACGCGACCGAACAGGACTTGAAAACGCTGAAAGCATATGAATTGAATTACCGGATCATGGATAACGCAGGAAATGAAATCGTCTCTACCTCACGCAGATCAACACAGGAACAGAGCCCTCTCTATGAATCTATCAGAAAAGTAACGGAAAATGGCATAGAGAAGGACGTATATGACATCGTATTTATTCCATCCAAGCAGCAGGGAGAAATGACGTTCGAGCTTGATGGTATTACTTTGCAGGAGCCATCTCAATTAGCCATTCCAATCGAGGCAAATGCACTGGCAAAGGCTCCAGTCGTAGAGGAGCGGGAAGGGCTGCGTGTAACGATTAAGAGTATGTCTATGGAGCAGGAGCCGGAATCTGAAAAAATGATGCCTGCTTTACGCGTGCAGGAGGAATATAAAGATTATCCCCTTCGTGAATGGTATCTGACGGATGATCAGAATCGGTCGTACCCACTGAAAAGTGTTCCTGTGCCATGCAAGGTCACATCAGATTCAACTGGTGATACGCTGACCGTCTGCGAAAGAACTTTGTTTGCCAAAGGCATGGATCAGCTACCGAAAAAGGCTAAACTTCAGTTGAGGTTGGAAGCGAAAAGCTACGAAACTTTAGATTGGCAACTGGCATTGCCCCTTGAAAAGTAGAACGAGTAACATCGCTTGTAAGCCCATCTTCACCCGAGCCTCTATCGCTCGGGTGTTTTTGCTTGGGGAGGGCTTACTTATACCCAGTGAGCTGGTCACGGCAAATGACATGGGTGATTGACTATTCTTTTCAAAATAGGTATTGGTTTATTTCGCGTCAAGGCGGGCGGGCATAGGTTAATAACGAATCCAAAACAATAAAGGAGTGGTTTACGTGAATTACGTAGTCCAACCCGGGGATACATTAAACGCGATTGCCGCCCGTTTTGGCGTGCCAGTACAGGAACTGATCCGTGTCAACAATATTCCGGCCCCTTACTACATCTACATTGGCCAAACGATCTTTGTCCCTACAAGACCTCCAGGTCAGCCGCTGCCCCCAAGCACCGATGTAGACCGACGGCTTCGCCGGCTTGAGGATCGGATGAATCGGGCTGAACAAAGCATTCGCGACCTGGACCGCCGTGCAGATCGTTTGGAACAGCGGGTGACCAGACTGGAGTCCCGTCCGCGTCCACGCACGTAATAAGGACGGCGTATGCCCGGGGAGTCCTCGGGCTTTTCTTTTCAATTTCTGTGGACAATAATGCTTGAACTCCCAAAGGGAGGAAGCTACGATAAAGAGAATGATGACAGGGGGGAAACAAATGAAGTGGAATGTTGCCTTGCTGCAGATGGACGTCGCATTTGGACAACCGGGGAAAAATGTAGAAACCGTGCAAAGAATGGTCCGTCAATTGTCGGAATCGGGTGAAAAAACCGACGTCATTCTCTTGCCGGAACTATGGGATACAGGGTATGATTTGGACCGCCTCAGCGAAATTGCCGATCAAAACGGGGAGCGAGCAACAGCCTTGTTTAAAGAGATGGCAAGTCAACTGAATGCTCACGTGATCGGAGGCTCTGTGGCAGACCAGAGGGAGGGGTGTTCATTTAATACGACGTATGTGGTTGATCGCCAGGGAACGGTGGCAGGTACATATTCAAAAGCTCATTTGTTTCGCCTGATGCAGGAAGAAAAACACTTTGCAGCGGGCGACAGCCCGGGCTTGTACTTACTGGAAAATCAGATAGTTGCAAGCGTGATCTGCTATGATATCCGGTTCCCGGAGTGGGTCAGGCTGCATGCACTGGAGGGAGCCCGTGTCTTGTTTGTCAGTGCCCAGTGGCCCCATCCCCGCCTTAACCATTGGCGACAGCTTTTGATTTCCCGTGCGATTGAAAATCAGATGTATGTCGTCGCTTGCAACTGTGTAGGAGAGGGAGGAGGCAGTACGTTTTGCGGGCATTCCATGGTGGTCAATCCGTGGGGCGAAATCCTGGCGGAAGGAATGCAGCAGGAAGAGATCATTCGTGCAGAAATCGACCTTTCCCTGGTAGATGAAGTACGCAAACGCATACCTGTTACGGTTGACCGTCGTCCTGACCTATACCGGCTGTAAGTGTGAGCGGCTACCTCAAAATTGGGCGTAAAGACTGGAATTTCTGATGTCCCTCTGCCGCCCGCGGCGCATACCGTGGTAGGAGAGAAACAGAGGAGGTGCGCTCATGCCACGGCTGAATGGAAAAAACATTCGCCATCACTTTGACGGCGTCTACGGCAAGGTCGTACAAGTGCGGGAACTGGTCGAGGTCCTGGATACGATGTTTGATTCGTTTCATAAAGTGAACAACATCAGCCGCTCGATGGTTGCGCCATTCAAGGCGACCATCAAGAAACTGGAGAGACTCCGGTAAGCAGGGAAAATCTGCTAAAGAAGAGGGGAAAAGTGAAGGAACCGCAACTGGCTGCAGAAGCGGTTCTTCTTTGCGTACATAAATACGACTCTATTTACGTTTTCGGCAGCTTCTCCATGGCCATGCGAACAAGCTCCTTTACCATATGACCCCCCAGCTTGCCGCCAATACGGCCTGCATCATGGGAAGTGAGCTGTCCATTATACCCTTTTTGCAGGGGCACCAATAACTCGCTGGCTACTTCGTATTTTGCCTGCTCAGGCTGCTGCACGCCGGCCACCTTTGCTTTTAACTGATCGAGGCCTGCTTGTGCCTGCGGCACGAGAGGCCGCCTGCGTCTGCTCATGCGCATCACCTCACAGCTAGTGTGCCCATTAGACCAGCGCTTTTCTCTTCGTAAAATCCTCAGCAGGGTAGTAGGTGTTGGCAACAAGCAGATTGGGCCCTGCACATGATGCAGCCGGACAATAGCAATTGATTCTTTGATTAATCGGATGTTCCTGCCACCGTGCAAACATCTGGTCCAGTCGAGCTGTCCGAATATTGCCCAGGGGTTCGACATCACCGAAGTCGGTCACGATCACGTCACCTGTAAAGATATTGACATTGAGTCGGTTTCTTCCGTCCGGGTCATTGCGAACCGTGACATTTTTGGCTGAACGCAATCGCCCAATCAGCTCACGGTCTGCTGAAAGCGGACTGCATGCAAAAAACGGCAGGGTGCCAAAGAGCATCCACAGCTCTTCGTTTCGCACCTGCAACAAGCGATCTACAGACTGACGTAATTCTTCTAAAGAAAGCACCTCAAGGTCGCGTGCAAAATCGCTGGCATACATCGGATGGACTTCATGACGGCGACAACCCATTTGCTGAATTTGCTCATGAAGAACTTCCAATTTTTGTGACGTGCGTTTGTTTAGCATCGTTTCCGCAGACACAAAAACACCCGCTTGTGCAAGCTGACGAGCATTGTCCCACATGGTTTGGAATTGCTGCTCAGCCTGTTTTAAAGAAACCGTTTGCCTGCTATTTGCGTATACAATGGTACGGAACTCATCGGGCGATGACCAGTTCCAAGACATGTGCATCACATCCATGTAAGGAAGAACGTGTTCGTACCTGGAAAAGGGCATGGTCAGGTTGGAGTTGATCTGGGTTCGCAGTCCTCTTTCGGCAGCGTAGCGGAGCAGCGGCAGGATCATTTCCTTTACAGTTCGTTCACTGTACATTGGTTCGCCGCCTGTTATACTGATGGTAGCCAGCTCGGGAGCTTCGTCCAGTCGACGCAAAATCATCTCGACGGGCAGCGCCGGGTCATCTTTAAACCGAAGGGTGTCACCAACCGCACAGTGCTCACAGCGGAGGTTGCACAGGTTGGTAACGGTAAATTCGACACTAGTCAGCTTGTATGCAGGCGGAGTCGCATGAAACAGCGGCTCCCACGGGTCGTGGTTTGGTGTCAGTGGCGTAGTTGGTACCATACGGATCATGAATGACCCCTCCTTCATTCTGCGTACATCCTATTCATTATACTGATGATGCACCGGAAGGAGAATAGAGAATGATCATGGGCATGTCTTTTTCGCGCGGGGTCTTGTTTCACGACCGCAATGTTTTGGCTTGCGCCGAAGTAAAGAACGGCGTCATCGAAGTCTGGTCGGAGAAGATTACCCTTCGGACCATCGGAAAGCTCTGGGTGCGGGTATTTTTTTCATTTCCCTGGTATTATCAATTGCTGCATCTGCTCATGCTGCTCTATGTGATCGCATCCGCCATATTCCCGGAGATCGAGGTGCTTGACCCTTGGTGGATTGCGGTATATGCAGCCGGGTTTCACTTTGTTTTTCCCCGGGAATTGAAAAAGTTTCACGGAGCCGAGCATAAGGTGTTTAGCCATATGGGAGAAAAGAAGCTGGAAGCGTGGGAGGAGATCGCACGAGCCGATATCGTAAATGAGGGCTGCTCAACCAATCTGGTCGTCTGGTTTTTCACTGGATTTCTGCTTGTCCTTCCCTTTGCGCCCCTGGTATACAGCGTTGGTGCCGGTTTTGCAGGGATTTTGATCGCGATGGCGGGGGATAAGTGGCTCAGAAAATACTGTCGGTTGCTTTATCGGGTTTCCCGATTTTTACAGCGCTATTCGACGACACGAGAGCCCAATCGCATCCATTTGGAAACGGCGATCCGCTCGTACCGTCAATTTGAATACCTGCGAAAAAAGGAAGCGGCGGCAAGTCATGCTGCTTAAATGTGTGAAAAATAAAGACCGCTCTCCGGCAGTCAAGATCTGGAGAGCGGTTCTTCTTCCAATTTACGGTAAATCTTGCCCTTGTCTACATAAGACTGGCGAATACGGCGAAACTCTTTGAAATCGTCTTCGGTCAGCTCCCGTTTTACTTTGGCGGGAGAACCTATGACCAGCGTACGAGGCGGAACCTTCATTCCGGGCGGGACCAGTGCTCCGGCGCCAACCATAGCTTCTTCGCCAATCTCAGCTCCGTCCAGGATAATCGATCCCATCCCGATCAAAGCACCACGTCTGATCACGCAACTGTGCAAAACGACATTGTGCCCGATGGTGACTTCGTCTTCCAGAATCAGCGGTTTCCCCGGGCTTTGATGCAGGGTGCTGTTGTCCTGGACACTTACGCGGCGGCCAATCACGGTAGGGGCGATATCTCCACGAATCACGGTATTGTACCAGATAGATGTATCCTCTCCAATCGTCACATCGCCGGAAATGACAGACCCTTTGGCCAGAAAAACCGATTCATGTATGCGGGGGACATGATTTTCAAATGGCAATAGCAGCATATAGATCCCTCCAAGCAGTAGATGTACAATGTAAAAGAACACCTCATATTGTACTACAGCTTAGGTATATAAACAATTTACCAGCGTTGCCAGTGACTTCAGGTTGACGGTAGATGCCTGGGTATGATAAATTATTCTTTGCTGATTCATTCAGATAGGCAAGGAATGCGGGTAGTCGCTGCCGCGGCCTTTACGGTCGGCGGTAGAGGAAAGTCCAGGCTCGCCCAGACTGAGATGTCTGGAGTGTTCGTACCTGGTGCAAACCAGGGCAGTGAGGCTTCGGCTTTGCTGACGGCGTGGAAAGGGTTCTCCTTTGGAGACCCGAGTACGCTGAAAGTGCCACAGAAACGTAGCTTTCCTGGTGACAGGGAAGATGGAACGAGGTAAACCCTGCGAGCGAGAAACCCAAATTTGGTAGGGGAACCGATCCCGAAGGAATTCAACGGAGGGATGGATGGCATCTGCTGATGCCATAGATAGATGACTACCGCTCTTGGTGCGAGGAGAAGATCCGTTCGCAGCACGGGAGAGACAGAACCTGGCTTACAGCATTCCTTGCTTATACGAGATAACAAAACCGTCTGGGATTTCTCAGACGGTTTTTTTCATATGCCAACATTTAGAGTCAGGAGGTAAGAGTGACCTGGTAGGTTCTCATCCATAAATCGATGGACGCCAGATAAGCGAACATCTGCGGTCTGCCCATCAATTGCCCGAAATAGGGTGTGCCGGAAGCCTCAGCGGATTCATGGGCGAAGCTTCGCACCTTTTGGGTGTCAATCATCTGATGCAGCGGCGAAGAGGGATCGTCCAGCACTTGCAATAGCCAGGAGCGGGTTGCTTTTGCGTATGCAGGGTTATGTGTTTTTGGGTAGGGGCTTTTCTTGCGGTACAGGACTTGCTCCGGCAGGATTCCTTCCAAAGCAAGTCTGAGAATTCCCTTTTCGCGATTGCCCCAATTTTTCATCTCCCACGGAATGTTCCACACGTATTGGATCAAGCGGTGATCGCAGTACGGAACTCTTGCCTCTAAACCAGCGGCCATGCTCATTCTGTCTTTTCTGTCCAGCAACGTGCTCATAAACCAGGTCAGGTTCAGATAAAACATTTCCCGCCGTTTGGCTGACATCGGGTTGTCTGCCGGCATTCGAGGAACCTCGTCCAAGGCTTCTTCATAGCGCCTCGTCATATACTCTTTCGGTTTCACCCAGTCCTGCAGCTCGGGAGAAAGCCAGGAAGCACGCTCGTCAGTTGCCTGAGCCCAGGGAAAGGAGCGGGTGTGAAGCAGTTCATCGCGATGAAACCATGGGTATCCTCCAAACATTTCGTCCGCGCATTCGCCAGACAGCACGACGGTCGTCTGTTTTTTGATTTCCCTGCAAAACAGAAACAGCGAAGCGTCGACATCGGCCATTCCCGGCAAATCGCGAGCATAAAGGGCAGTCTCCAGAGCCTCTGTCAAAGCAGAGGTATCCAGTTCGATGATCTGATGGGAGGTTCTGCAGCGATCTGCCATTAAATGAACGAAGGGGGCATCATCGTTGGGCTGGTACGCATTTGTCCGGAAGTGTAGGGCATTGTTTACATAATCGACAGAGTAGGTATACAGCGTGCCGCGTCCTTCCTCCTGAAAAACCTGGGCCGCTATGGCTGTGATGGCGCTTGAATCAAGACCTCCCGACAACAGCGTGGCGATGGGGACATCCGAAATCAGTTGCCGTTTGATCGAGTCCGCGAGCAGGTGGCGAATGTGCTGGGCCGTCTGTTGCACATCCTCTTCATGTGGATAACTCTCCAATCCCCAGTACTTCCGCTGAACGAGGCCGCTGTGATTAAAGGTGAGATAGTGGCCGGGCTTCAATTCATGTACATCCGCAAAAACGCCATGTCCGGGGGTGCGAGAGGGACCCAGGACAAACAGCTCTGCCAGACCCTCTCTGCCAATGACCGGTTTTACCAAGGGGTGTGCCAGCAAGGCTTTCAGCTCAGAACCAAACAGAAGCGCATTTTCACGCTGGGCGAAAAAAAGCGGCTTGACGCCCAGGCGGTCACGGGCTAAAAAAAGCTGTTGCGTATGCTCTTCCCACACCGCAAAGGCGTAAATACCGTTTAGCTTGTGCAAGCAATCTGCTCCCCATTCCATGTAGGAGGCAAGCAGGACCTCCGTATCGGAATGGGAGCGAAAGGCATAGCCGCGTCCGAGAAGCTCTCGGCGAACGTCCTCCGTATTGTACAACTCGCCGTTGTACACGAGAGTAAACTCTTGCCCGTCGCGCTGTCTTGTCATGGGCTGACGGCCTCCAGCAGGGTCGACGACAATCAGTCGGCGATGACCAAAAGCAGCTTGGCTGGACCTTGCGTACCAATAGCCTTCTTCATCGGGCCCCCGATTCGTTAATGCCCTCGTCATGGCTTCGACGATATCATGCCTGACGCTGACGTCTCTTTCCCAGTCAATCCAGCCGGTTATCCCGCACATGGCCCTCACCCTTTCACTGCATACAATTTTTGCAAAAGCTATCATATGCAAAGCGCCCAGACTATTTGTTTGTCCGGTCGAAAAAACGATGGGGACAGTCCCGTTTTTCATTCTATTGTTTTTGGTTTTTCATGGTAAGATAGGGGAAAGTACAACAGGGGAGTAGAATTCAGGAGGAAGACCCCATGAAATATGTCAGCTTGGAACAGGTTGAGCCGGGTGATATCCTGGGCCGCAGCATTTATACCAGTGATGGACTTACGCTGTTGCAGACAGATGTCCAGCTCACCGTCGGAATGATTAATAAATTGCGCCGGTTTGGCGTGACCATGGTTAGCATCAAGGACCCGAATTTGCAGGATGTAAAAACGGAAGATGTATTGACGGAAACGACGAGAAAGGATGCCATCCGCAATTTATCCGCTGCCATCCAGTGTGCCCAGACCGGGAAAGAAATGGATGTCCGGGGACTGCAAAAGTCCGTGAATACTATTGTCGATGAAACACTGCGAAATCGCCGTGTGCTTTTAAATCTCGGGGAAATTCGGACGAATGACAACGCCCTCTACATTCACTCTCTAAATGTGTGCATGATGGCGACGGTCATGGGTGTGGGACTCGGGTATTCCCAAAACCAATTAAAGGAACTGGCGATCGGCGCATTGCTTCACGATATTGGAAAAGTGGCGACAGAAGAGGGCGAAATCTCCGTTTACAAACAGAATAGTCTGGAGAATCACCATACATGGACAGGCTTTAATCTGCTCCGAAAAAAGCATGAGATGAGCATCGTATCCGCCCATATCGCCTTGCAGCACCATGAGTGGGTGGATGGAACAGGGGTTCCCCGCGGATTATCCGGGGGAGAAATTCATGATTTTGGCAAAATCGTGGCCATTTGCAATGCTTATGACAACCTGATTTCTCCGTTTTCCGAAGAGGAAGAGACACTGCAGCCATTTGAGGCCTGTGAGCGAATCATGGGTCTGGCTGAGAAGCGCTTTGACCATGCCATGGTCGTCCATTTTTTGCGGACGATTGCTATGTATCCTACGGGAACATCGTTGAAGCTCAGCACAGGTGAAGTGGGGATCGTGATCGATCAAAACAGGGGACTCCCTTCCCGTCCGGTCGTACGGATTATCCGCAGAGACAGAGCGGGGGGACAAGTGACGAGTGAGGATCACGACATTCGGGACATCGATTTGGGAGAGGAAGCCACGATCTTCATTAGCGGAATGTTGGAATAAACCGGATACAAATCAGGGAATTGGCAGCTCGATATCAGGGAGTTTCCCTACTTACATCATCGGGTGCATCACCTACAATGAAGATATCAGGGGGCAGTCAGCCGCTGACCCCATTACGAAAAAAGGATGATGCCCGATGTCTAGCATTTTGGTACCGGTAGATAAATCACCTCACTCTATACAAGCAGTCAAATTCGCCATCGCCTTTGCACAAGGGAAGCATTCGCTCACGTTGCTGCATGTGATCCAACCGTTTTCAGCCCGTTTTGTCGTCCATCAGTTGGGCGATCAAACCGTCGAAGAGTTTCAACGGGAAGAGGCCAGGGAGGACTTGAAGCCGCTTGAGGAGCTGCTGCAAGAGGCGGAGGTTTCCTATGAATTGGATATTCGTTTTGGGGAGCCGCAAGAGGTTATTGCCAATCTTGCAAAAAATGGGTATGCCGCTGTCGTCATGGGGACGCATGGATATGGCCGGATGACCGGTTTTCTGATGCAAAGCGTCAGCTACCCGACGATACATGATGTGCAAATTCCCGTGTTTCTCGTACCTGAAGAAGCCAAGATCGAGAACAAGTGGAAAACCGTATTGATTGCAGTGGATGGCTCTGAACATGCCAAACTGGCTGCGGAGCAAGCAATACAGATGGGGAAAGACGAGGGGGCTCGGTTCATCCTGCTGACCGCCGTGATTCCTCCTGTCAACTATGCCGGCATGTATGGCATAGGCTGGGAGGATGCGGCTACGTTGGAGTCCTGGGGGGAACAGACGATACGCCCTTACCAGGAGATCCTGGAGGCTGCGGAGGTGCCATTTGAAAGCAAGATCCTGATTGGCGACCCCGCAACCCTGATCAAGGATGTCGCGCAGGAAAATGAGGCAGACCTGATCGTACTTGGTCATCATGGCTTGGGCGGTATCGCCGGCACCCTGATGGGAAGTGTCACGTTCAAGGTGATTCACCGCACGAAAACGCCGCTCTTGATCGTAAAATAGGCTCGTACAATTTATCAGGCTGTTCGCTGACCGCGGACAGCTTCGTTGTTTATGGGTTTCATATTCGTTTCATTGTTTTGCCAGCAGGTTCTCCTCTCGTTCTGCTTCTTTGGTAGAGGGGACTGTCACGGCATCCATGATCGACCCCACCCAAAGACTGCCGAGTAAGATCAGAAGTCCCGCCACGGAGAAGACAGCAATCAGTGACGTGGCCTGCATCAGCGGACCGGCTGCGAAGGAACTGATCATCATCGTTCCTACAAAAAACGGGGCGATGGTACCATTCACACGTCCGATGTACTCTTCTGTGACCAGGTTAATCATTTTCATCCCCAGCAGAATTTCCAGAAAAGCCAGCCCGACCCCAGTGAATAGGCGCATAGCCGCAGTCAGCAGGACAGACGTCGAGAGGGCTTCGATGACGACAGAGGCTGCAAAAAAGAAGAAGGCGCTATGGATGACACGCTTTCCGTTGAGCTGACCGTGCAAGGCTGAGGCCAAAATTCCACCCAGTAACATGCCTACACCCTCCAGTGCAGTAAACCACTGGATGGCTTCCTTTGACAACTGGAGACGATCCGTAACGATAAACACCTCCAGCGGATTGATCAGTCCGGAGCCCAAACCGAGCATGACGAACATCCATAAAATGCCACGGAGATGGTCGTATTTTCGGATATAGGAAAAACCGTCCTTGATCTGTGCCATGAGGGTGCCGCGCGCTTGTGTGAGGGCTTCCGCGATCTGGCGGGAAGGCAGACCCAGCAGCATCAGTGCTGAGATCAGAAAGAGAGCAGCCATAGCAAATAAGGAGAGATACACGCCAAAGGACTGATAGAAAACGGTTCCGACGATGGGACCAAAGAGGATAAAGAGTGAATTGACGCTTTGCGAAAGAGAGATGGCAGCTCCTACCTGATCCGGCGGGACGTGCTGTTTGAACATCTTCGCAGAAGCAGGCTGGGAAAACTGCGAGACAATTGCAGATATGAAGGTGGCAAAAAACACAGCCTTCCAGCTGCCGCCCCATATAATGGTGGCGATGACAATAACCGAAACGGCGCTCAGCAGGTTTGCCGATATCATTGTCCGCTTGGGATTCCAGCGGTCAGCCAGAGCACCGCCGATGATGGAAAAAAAGAGAATCGGGACAAGCTCGATGGCGGTCAGCAAGGAAACAGCGATAGGGTTGTTTCCACTTACCTCCATGACAAAAAAGAGCAGGGCCATGTTCCGTATCCAGATTCCGATATTCTCAAGGACATCAGAAGAAAATACAATCAAAAACACGCGATTACGCCAAAGCTCCTTCACTAGGATTCCTCCTCAAAATTACTTCACTTTTTAAACCGGACGGTCGGTCTAGTAATGCCCGAAAAAAAGATAGGGTCATTTTTTCCCTATCCCTTTGATAAATACATCGACGGACTTGCGCATGACGCTGTGCAACTGATCTGGTTTATCGTAGTAAGCAGTGCTGCAAACCCCGCTGAGAAAGCCTTCCAAAAGATAGGACAATACGTCCGGATCATCGGCTTCCAGTTCGCCGTTGCGTATCCCCAGCTCAAAAATCGGGATGTATACCCGGTGAAAGTCCTGCGCGAGTGTGATCACCTGCTGCAAGATTTCCGGATCAGCCAGCTTGCTGCCGCTAAATTCCTCCACCGCTTTTTTCAGGGGATGGCTTAAAAAGTCATCCACGAAGAAATCGGCCAAGGCGTACAGCTTCTCTACGGCTGTAGGATGAGGAGCGGAATACCGTTCCCACTTTTCTATCCAATCCTGATGGTTTTTCTCCAGCAGGTAAAGAAACAGTTGTTCTTTATTGGTAAAGTGATAATAGAGGCTACCTTTGCTTGCATCAGCTGCTTTGCAGATATCCTCGATCGAGGTGGCCGCATACCCTTTCAGGGCAAAGAGCTCGGTTGCCTTTTCCGCGATATGCTGCTTCGTCTTTTCGCCTTCAAGGCGGCGGCGTGTCATCGGGTTATCGATCCTTTCTAGACTGAACGTTCGGTTTACTAATAAGGTATGACAAATCTGCAGGAAATGCAAGGGCAACTTTCCGGAGTGAAAACAAAAGAGAAGGGGGAGACTGGGTGTAATGAATGCTTCAGGGGGACATAAACGTGTATATGGGCTGTCATGTGAGCATCAAGCACGGGTATTTGGGAGCGGCAAAGACGGCAGTAATGATTGGTGCGAATGCTTTCCAGTACTTTCCCAAAAATCCGCGAAGCATGGGCGTCAAAGATTTTGACAAGAAGGATGCGGCCGCATGCCGTCAATTTTCTCGGGAGCACGAGCTGATCTCGATCGCACATACAGCGTATCCCATCAATCTGGCTGTCGAGGAAAGTATGTACCTGCTGACGCTCGATCATTTGCGCAATGACCTGGAGATCGCGGAGGCATGCGGATCGCGAGGGGTTGTTGTCCATTTTGGACAGAGTAAGGGAGGGGACCCCTTGGAAGGCTATAAGCGTATGATCTTTCTGTTGAATGAGCTGCTTTCAGAATGGCAGGGCGAGGCCAAGATCCTGATCGAAAATAATGCGGGACAGGGCAATCGGATGGGTACCACGATCGAAGAGTTGATCCAGGTACGTTCGCTTTTGACGTCCCCTGAGCGTGTCGGATTTTGCCTGGATACCTGCCATGCCTTTGCCAGCGGGCTGTGGCGGGGAGGCGATTGGGAAGAGGTTGCAGACAAAATGAGAACTGGTGGATTTTTTTCAGCGCTCGCCGCTGTCCACCTCAATGATTCGGTCTATCCCTGTTGCTCCTTTCGGGATCGCCATGCATCGATCGGGAGGGGGGAAATCGGTCTGGAGCCCATTCGTCAGCTTCTTCAGACACCGGAGCTGTCTGAACTTCCGATTATTTTGGAAACACCGGCCCCTGCTGATGGCGGCCATCGGCAGGAAATCGCGCTGATCCGTCAGTTAGCCGAGAAGGAGACGGCTGTCATGGGTGTAGAAAAATGATTCACAGATATGGTAGAGTGGGGTTTGAGTATTGTTTTTTCGTGTTGAACCGAGGAGGAACCGAACGTGAAGCGACGTGTCAAAGTAACCATCGAAGATTTTGCTCTTTTGCAAGAGAATCTGAATGATCCCGCAGAGCTTGCGCTTTATCAGGAAGCGAACGGCCGTACATACGATGCAGAAATTGAGCATGATAGGTATGCCATCATTGATGTCACAGAGGAGGATTATATCGAGCTTGCTCCTAGCGAATACCAGGTCATGATCGAAGAGTGGGCCTCTGCCGGAGCGTACGGAGAGTACCAGGTAGAGACCAAGTCAGATCCGGCAGACGACAAAGCCATGTTGTATCGCCTGGTGGATGCGTCCGGTCAGGTGCAAAAAGAGCTGTCCCTGCCGAAGCAAGTGGTCGAGCTTTTGGGCAAAGTATGGTTTTCCAAACAGGCGAAAAAAACGGAGTAACCTTCCCATTCTCCCCAATCGGGTACCTGGGAAAAAACGATGGAAAGCCGTACAAAAGGCATGCGAATGACATGCGACAATAAACCAAAAACCGCCGAAGCGTGAATCAGAGAGCTTCGACGGTTTTTCTATTTGTGTGAGGCTCGCTTACATCTCTTCCGGTGCGGACAGTCCAAGGATGCGAAGTCCTTCTTTCAGGACCACGACAACCGCTGCCACTAACTGCAAGCGTGCTTTTTTCACGTCTTGTTCTTCCGCCAGGATACGCACATTGGCGTAGAATTTGTTGAAAGCCTGCGCCAGGTCGATCACGTATTTTCCAATTTGCGACGGGTCAAAGTTGTGCGCAGCACGGTCGATTACTTCCGGGAAGGCATTCAGCAGAGTGATAACCGCCCACGCTTCCTTGCTGTCCAAGGCGTCCTGGGTCAGGGCTACTTCCGCTGTCGCTTCATAGCCGCCCTTTCTCAGAAGAGAGCATGCCCGGGCATGGGTGTATTGGACATAAGGACCGGTCTCTCCTTCAAAGGTGAGCATCTCTTCCCAGGAGAAATTGATGTCGTTCAGACGGAAGTTCTTCAGGTCGTGGAAGATCACAGCCCCTACACCCACCTGACGAGCAACCGCTTCTTTGTTTGCGAGCGAAGGATTCTTTTCTTCGATGACTTTTTTGACATCCTCGATCGCTTGGTTCAGCACTTCCTCCAGGAGGACGACCTTTCCTTTACGCGTGGACATTTTCTTGCCGTCCTTGAGCATCATGCCGAAGGGAACGTGGTACATTTCCTTCGCCCACTCATAGCCCATTTTTTCGAGCACCTTGTAAAGCTGTTGGAAATGGAGGCGCTGTTCGTTGCCCACTACGTAAAGAGCCTTGGCAAAATCGTAGCTGTCGTGGCGATAGAGTGCGGCAGCCAGATCCCGTGTCGCATAGAGGGTAGCGCCGTCCGATTTTTTAATCAGGCAAGGCGGCATGTCGTACTCATCCAAAGTGACCACCAAAGCGCCGTCTGATTCTGTCAGCAGCCCTTTTTCTTCCAGAAGCGTAACTACTCGCTCCATCTTGTCGTTATAAAAAGCTTCGCCATGCGTGGAGTCAAAGGTGACGTTCATCAGCTCGTAGATTTTCATGAATTCCTTCATCGATTCATCGCGGAACCATTGCCACAGATGAAGCGCTTCGGCGTCTCCATCCTCCAGCTTTTTAAACCATTCACGTCCCTGATCTTCGAGCGACGGGTTGTTTTCGGCTTCTTCGTGGAAGCGGACGTAGAGGCTGAGCAGTTCCTTGATCGGCTCGGCTTTTACCTTTGCTTCGTCTCCCCACATACGGTAGGCGACGATCAGCTTGCCGAATTGCGTTCCCCAGTCGCCCAGGTGGTTGATGCGGACTGGACGGTATCCGTGCTTTTCCATGATGTTGGCAATGGCATTGCCGATTACTGTGGAACGCAGATGTCCCATGGAAAAGGGCTTGGCGATGTTAGGAGAAGAAAGGTCGATCGGAACATGGCGTCCTTGCCCGCGTTCACGACTGCCGTACGTTCCGCCTTGGGACAGGATGGTGCCGATGACTTGCCCGGCGACACTTTGCTGATCGAGAAAAATATTGACGTACGGTCCCGCTGCTTGCACCTCGCGTACTGGAGTACCGGTGATCTGGGCAGCCAGCTCGCTGGCGATCATTGGCGGAGCCTTGCGCAGTGCTTTGGCCAGTTGGAAACAAGGGAAGGCGATATCGCCCATAGCCGGATTTGGCGGAGTTTCCAGCATGTGAAGAACTTGCTCTTGGTTCAGGGTGTCTACGCCCATCTGGGTAAGGGCTGCCGAAATCATCTCGGCTACTTGCTGCTTGTAACTCATAAAGTACATGAACTCCTTTCAAGATAAAAAATAAAAAAACCCCTCGTCTCTAAATCGAAGAGACGAGAGGATTGCTCCCGCGGTGCCACTCTTTTTGCCGCGCTCCCAAAGCCTCGGGAGAACAGCCGCTTTCTTCTGCGATAACGGGCAGGCCCGGCTTGCCTTACTCATCCGGAAAACCGGACAATCAGGCTGCATCTCAGAGGTGCGATTCCTGCCGCCGTCCTGCACCGGGCTCTCACCATCCCCGGCTCGCTATGGCACTTCAGCGGAGTACTTTCCTCATCATCGATTCTTTATGATTCCCTTAGTATAGCGAATCAAACACAGTCTGTGCAACTAGTCATCTGCTTTTTTAATAATCTGATCCAGCTCGCGAAACAAGTCCCGCGTCAAAGATTCTTTATCCTTCGCGTGATCCCATTGCTGTTTGAACTGCTGCAGCTTGGCAAAGAGCGCCAGCTCCGCTTCGGCGTCCTTTTCCAGATGATGATTCTCACTGGGATCAAAGGGCATCAGCCGCTCATCTGTCCCCGTGCGCAGATACGCAGAGTGCCAATGCTCCGGGAAATGGTAGGGCTGCTCGCCGAACATGAAGGCAAGCACGTCATCGGATTCAAGCGGAAGGAAGTGGTCAAAATCGTCGCGTCTGCCGCCCTCGGATAGATTGATATGGGAAAAGGAATACCGTAGATAATGCTGCCCCGTTTCACGATTCTTGACGATTGAATACGTCTCGAAATCGGTTTGTTCCAATTCTTTTACCGTCTCCAAATCGGAGAGGAATTGACGCTTGTCCAGAGGATGTAAAGAATGATCCAAAGCGTTTCGCTCCTTTGTTTGACTTCGCCCCCATCATAGCAAAAGGGGCTCAGGTTGACAATGCGGGCTCCTTGCAGAATAATAGCAAAATTTTTAGTCATTTCGCTAAAAAAATACAAAATCCACTACCTAAAAAATGTAAAGTTAGGTAAAATGATGGTAAATTAAGAGAGAAAGGAGAATGCGAGTGGGGATACAAGATACGATACATCGAACGCTGCGATCGGAAATCGAACAGCAAATCAAGGCGCGCGGCTATACGCTGAGCAAGCTCGGTGAATTGACTGGTATCAATCCTGGAAATCTCAGCGATATGCTGAACCGTTATCCACACCGTGCAATCACGATCGGTCAGCTTGATGCCATGGCCGCCGTATTTAATAAAAGTCCGGGATGGCTCTATGAATTGTACGAGGAAGAGTGTTTTACACAGGGAAAAGTGTCACGGCCACGTGTGGTGCCATACCTGGTCAGATGTGCCGAGGTCGGACGTCAGGACTGTATCGAGTCGGTTGTCCCAAAAATACTGGAAAATCACAAAAATGTGACCATTCTTCTCGCTGTGGCGGAGCATTTGTTTGAGAACGGAATGCGAAAGGAATCTGCTCCCTTCTTTCAATATGTGATTGATACGGAAAAGGACAGTCATTCTGAGCGTTACGTGATGGCTCTGTATCGTCTGTTCCTGGCCTTAATCGGAACCAATTCGGAGGAAAACTGGAAGGCAGTGATCCGGTTTGACCCATATCGCAAGCGATTGCCCGAACAACATCAATTGGATGCATTGCTCCAGTTAGCCAATATATGCTTTACCCTCCATAAATGGGAGGAGGTTGAGAAATATTCAGATGAATTGAGGGAGTTATCGACCGCCATCTATCAGGATTTGCTGCGAAAAAAGAGAAGTAACAAAGGAGGTGATGGATTACAGACAGAAAGGCATCTCGTCGTGTATTTCGGTCAAGGGTTTCTTTTGAAAGCAAGTGCACTGCAGAAACAGGGGCACTACGAACAGGCGAAGACATACGTAAATGGTTACGCGGATCTTGGGTGGTTTGAAGGTTTGGATGAAATCGGACAAGCTGAGGTTCAAAAGTTTAAAGAATACGCAGTGGCGAACTCTTTTGCCTTAGACATCCTGATGGGACGTGTCGAGGTTTTGGCTGAATATGTCACCTTCCTTCAGGAACATCCGGACGAACTATTGTCGGGGTTGGTCACCATCCTGACTTCGGCCAACAAGCACGGCTTTTCCGTAGAGACGCTATTGGAACAGTTTGCTTCCGAGATCCACCAGTTTGACGAGTACCGGAATCCGCTTGACATGGACCGTCATCTGCGGTTTCGGTATGAACTGGCCATCTACCTCATCCACAAAGGAGAGTATCCGAGCGGGGTCGACAATATCCTCAGAAGCTTGGGTTTGGCCAGAGTTACAAACAATCACCAGGAGATTATCTCATGTGTCACTCTCTTTGAAACGCACAGACATTACGCCTCAGATAAGCAGAAAAAACAATATAAAAACATGATGGAGGTTTTGAGAAATGTTTAAAAAATTTGCCATGTCCATGTTTCTCCTTCTTGTATTGTTTAGCGGCGTTTCGAACGGTCAGGTAGGAACAGATAAAAACACCGGAATCGTGCCTTTTGAACACGGGGTCGGAAAATAGGAGCGCGCTTAAAAAAGCACCTGATCAGGTGCTTTTTTTATTTTGGTTTACAAAACTTTATTATTCTGAAATCCGCAAAGTTTAAAATTCAGAATAGAGAGTTATAGTTAAATATGTAAAGTTATGTAAAAACAAAAAGGGGGGGAAGGTCGATTACACCATACAAGTCTCTTCAAGGTGTTCCTTCGTCCCATTCAAGAAAAGGAATACCCCGACACACGAAAGAAAAAATCTCTGAGGCCAGTCATCCGACGAGAAAGGGAAAGACGGAGCAGAGAATCAGAAAGGGTACGGGCATGGATGAGTTGGTAGAGATTACAGAGAAAATGAGAAGGGAATTGGCAAACAGGGTTCGGGAAACAGGAAGCCTGACCAATGAGGCTGTGGTAGATTTAAGCCAAACCCTGGACGAGTACATACTCACCCTCCAGAATATGCTAAATGAACACAAGAATAAATGCAATTGAAAAAAGAAGCCCGGCGTAAGCCAGGCTTCTTTCGTAGGTAGGCTCCTTAATTATCGCAGCTGCACCCGACGATGACCAGCAGGATAAACAGGACGAGCACCAAGGCAAAGCTCTCGCCGAAAAAGCCGCTTCCGCAAAAAGATGTACTCATGTTTGTTTTCCTCCTTTCCGATATGCTTTAGTCTATACACAAGAGCGGAGAAGAGTGTGGGCGAATGACTAGATGAAACAAATATGGGCGCTGCTGTCAAGAGTTTCAGACAAATTTCAGCATTGACGAAAGGGAAGGGGGGTGTTAAGATAACTTTCAAACCTTGCAATAACTGGAATGAATCGAATAGCAAAGCGACATCTCTTATCCAGAGAGGCAGAGGGACTGGCCCTATGAAGCCTCGGCAACCGAATTTTTCAGGTGCCAATTCCAGCAAAGCCGTGTGCTTTGAAAGATAAGAGGATGCGTCATGGTGTCATTTTTCGCCGACAAATCCTCTTCTGCACACAGGAGAGGTTTTTTGTTGTTCTGAGATCCGTTGCTTGCAGAAAAGGAGTTTGCCATGAAACCCAATTTTCGTGAACAACTTTACCGGAAAATTCTGATACTGGACGGCGCCATGGGGACCATGCTGCAGCAAGCTGAGCTGACCCCGGAGGATTTTGGAGGCGACGAGTACGATGGCTGTAATGAACTGTTGAACCTGACGCGTCCCGATGTCATCCGCTCCATCCATGAAAAGTATCTTGAGGCGGGAGCCGATATCGTCGAGACAAATACATTTGGCGCCACATCCGTAGTCTTGGCCGAGTACGATGTAGCGGACAAAGATCTGGAAATCAACATAGCTGCAGCCAGGCTTGCGCGCGAGGCAGTGGATGCTTTTTCCACGCCGGAGTGGCCACGTTTTGTAGCAGGTGCGATGGGGCCAACGACCAAGACACTTTCCTTGACAGGCGGCGTCACCTTCGATGAGCTGGTGGAATCGTACTATCGTCAGGCAAAGGGACTGCTGCTCGGGGAAGTAGATGTGCTGCTTCTGGAAACCTCCCAGGATACCTTGAATGTAAAAGCAGGCGGGATCGGGATTCGCAAAGCGTTTGACGAGCTCGGCACGGAGGTGCCTGTGATGCTCTCCGGTACCATTGAGCCGATGGGAACGACGCTGGCTGGCCAAAACATCGAGGCGTTTTACGTCTCTCTGGAGCATCTGAAGCCGGTCACAATCGGTCTTAACTGCGCGACTGGCCCGGAGTTCATGCGCGATCATATCCGAACGCTTTCTGGCATGGCTGAGTGCGGCGTGAGCTGTTACCCAAATGCAGGGCTTCCGGATGAAAACGGCCACTATCATGAGACCCCGCAAGGATTGGCAGCGAAGATCAAGGCTTTTGCCGAGCAAGGCTGGCTAAATGTCGCCGGAGGCTGTTGCGGGACGACTCCTGATCATATCAGGGCCATGGCGGAGGCGCTTAGCGGCGTAAAGCCGCGTCAAAAGCACGAGCAGGCTTTCAGCGCCGTATCGGGTATCGATGTCGTCTATGTGGAACAGGACAATCGTCCGCTGCTCGTCGGGGAGCGTACCAATGTCATTGGTTCGCGAAAATTCCGTGAGATGATCGCCGGCGGCCATTACGAAGAAGCTTCGGACATTGCACGCGCCCAGGTAAAGCGGGGAGCGCATGTAATCGATATCTGTCTGGCTGACCCGGATCGCGATGAGTACGCCGACATGGAAAAGTTTCTTCAATATATTGTGAAAAAAGTGAAAGCTCCGTTGATGATCGACTCCACGGATGCCCGTGTCATGGAGCTGGGACTGAAATATTCACAGGGAAAAGCGATTCTCAACTCGATCAACCTGGAGGATGGGCTGGAGCGCTTTGAGCAAGTCGTGCCCCTGATCCATCAATACGGTGCGGCTGTTGTTGTGGGTACCATTGATGAGACAGGCATGGCCGTGACGGCGGAACGGAAGCTGGAAGTGGCTGAGCGCTCCTATGATTTGCTGGTCAACCAGTTTGGCGTCAATCCGCGGGATATCATTTTTGACCCGCTTGTCTTCCCGGTCGGGACAGGCGATGAGCAGTACATTGGCTCAGCCAAGGCTACAGTCGAAGGGATTCGCTTGATCAAAGAAGCGATGCCGGAGTGCAAGATCATTCTCGGGGTCAGCAACGTTTCCTTTGGACTTCCGGCAGCGGGACGTGAAGTGCTCAACGCGGTCTTCATCTATCACACCACGCTGGCGGGTCTGGACTACGCCATCGTGAACACAGAAAAGCTGGAACGCTACGCTTCGATTCCCGACGAAGAGAAAAAGCTGGCCGAGGCACTGCTGTTTGATACCACTGACGAAACGCTGGCGGCCTTTACCGAATTTTACCGCCAGAAGAAAAAGGAAACGGGCGTGGAGGTAGCGTCTCTGCCGCTGGAAGAGAGACTGGCACGGTATGTGGTGGAAGGCTCCAAAGACGGACTGGTCGACGACCTCAAGCTGGCCTTGGATAAATACGCTCCGCTGGAGATCATCAACGGCCCGCTGATGACAGGAATGGAAGAAGTAGGCCGCCTGTTTAACACCAACCAGCTGATCGTAGCGGAAGTGCTGCAGAGTGCGGAAGTCATGAAAGCGTCCGTTTCGTTCCTGGAGCCGTTCATGGAAAAATCGGAATCGGCGGCAAAAGGGAAAATCCTGCTTGCCACGGTAAAAGGCGATGTTCATGATATCGGGAAAAACCTGGTGGAGATCATTCTCTCAAACAATGGCTACGAAGTCGTCAATTTGGGGATCAAGGTACCGCCCGAGCAGTTGATTGCGGCTTGCAGGGAAGAGAAGCCGGATGCAATCGGACTCTCTGGCTTGTTGGTCAAATCCGCCCAGCAGATGGTGATTACAGCACAGGACTTGCGCGAGGCGGGGATTGATGTACCGCTGATGGTGGGGGGCGCAGCGCTGACGCGTAAATTTACCTCGAACCGGATCGCTCCTGAGTACAAAGGGATCGTCCTGTATGCCAAGGATGCAATGGACGGCCTGGACCTGTTTAACCGCCTGCAAAATCCTGAAGAGCGAGAGCAACTGATCGCTGAGCAGCAGCAGGCAGTGGATGTAGCTGCTACTGCCCAGCCCGTTCAGGAAGCGGAGAAGTCTACAAAACCCAAGCGTTCGGCGGTAAGCCGTACGGTACCGATTCATCTGCCGCCTGATTGCGAGCGTCACGTCTTGCGCAATTACCCGCTCAGCCATCTACAGCCCTATCTGAACCTGCGGATGCTGCTCGGAAAGCATCTGGGTGTGCGCGGCAATGTCGAAAAGCTGTTGGAAAATGGAGACGAAAAAGTAACGGAGCTGCACGATCTGGTGCAGGAGCT
Source organism: Brevibacillus ruminantium (assembly GCF_023746555.1). Lineage (NCBI taxonomy): Bacteria > Bacillati > Bacillota > Bacilli > Caryophanales > Paenibacillaceae > Brevibacillus > Brevibacillus ruminantium. Next base: position 3,315,116 of record NZ_CP098755.1, on the reverse strand, counting down.
GCTGGCAGCAGCCGTTCAGCAAGGTTCGATCACGGCAAATGGGATCTATCAATTCTTCCCGGCACAAGCGAGCGGAGACGAGATTCTGATCTACGATCCGCGTGATCATGCGCGCGTCCTGGAGCGATTTCAATTTCCGCGCCAGCCGGAAGAGCCGCATCTCTGCTTGTCTGACTTTCTTCGCCCTGTCGATAGCGGTGAAATGGATTACGTCGGCTTTCTGGCCGTCACCGCAGGCAGCGGAATTCGCGAACAGTCCGAGCGTTTGAAGCTTCAGGGTGATTATCTCCGCTCTCACGTCTTGCAGGCGCTGGCCCTGGAGCTGGCAGAGGCGTTTGCCGAGCGTGTCCACCACGTAATGCGGGATAGCTGGGGCTTCCCGGACCCAGCCGAAATGACCATGCTGGAAAGGTTTGGAGCCAGATATCAAGGCATTCGTGTTTCCTTTGGCTACCCGGCATGCCCGAGTTTGGAGGATCAGGGACAGTTATTCCGGTTGTTGAAGCCGGAAGACATCGGCATTCATTTGACGGAAGGCTTCATGATGGAACCGGAAGCGTCCGTAACGGCCATGGTTTTCGCCCATCCGGAGGCACGTTATTTCAACGCCGGACCTTCCGTTTTTGATATGTAGGCAATAGCGATGAAGAGAGAAGGGATGGATTTGTCAGTCAAAACGAAAGAGTTGCGCGCTTTTTTGCAGGATCATCTGCTGGTTGGGGACGGGGCGATGGCCACCCAGCTTTACCGGATGGGTGTGCCGGTGGGCGTCAGCTTTGAGGAGCTCTGTCTCTCCAGCCCCCGTCTGGTCCATGACGTGCATCAGGCGTATTACGACGCCGGAGCGCGCTTGCTGGAAACCAATACGTTCGGCGCAAATCGCGATGCGCTTTCCCGCTACGGGCTGGAGCATAAAGTAACGCGGATCAACCGGGCGGCCGTCGCGATCGCTCGTGAGGCAGCAAAGGATGACGCGTTTGTCGTCGGAAGCATCGGGTCAATCCTGGCAGGACGAGTCAGGCAAAAAGTGCTGGACGAATTTCGAGACCAGTTTGAAGAACAGGCGATCGCTCTGCTCCATGCCGGCGTCGACGGGCTGATTCTGGAAACCTTTTTGGACGTAGAGGAGCTTCTGCTTGCCATCGAGATCATCCGGCCTTTGACCGATTTGCCGTTGATCTGCCAATTGGCGACCTTGGAAGTAGGCCGCACGCGAGACGGCTTTACCTTGACAGAGGCATTTTCCCAGCTCCAAGAAGCAGGGGCAGATATTATCGGGTTAAACTGTCGTTTGGGACCGGCCGAAATCCTGCGCTCCTATGAACAATCCCAAGTGCCAGAGGGTGCCATTTTGTCGGCGTTTCCCAATGCAGGGCGGCTTGGACTGGCTGACGGGGAGTACGCGTACAAATCCTCGCCAGAGTATTTTGCAAAAAGCGCCCTCCGCTTGCGTGAGCAGGGCATCCGGCTGATCGGCGGTTGCTGTGGAACGACACCTGAGCATGTGCGGGAGATCGCCCAGGCGCTGCAAGGACTGGAGCCGCTCCCAAGGGTAAATCCGACAGGTTCGGCTCAAGAGAGGCACACCCAGTCTTCCTATCATGTGCATGAGCGACAGAAGCCGAGCATTGTCGAGAGGGTCAAGACAGGGACGACGATTATCGTCGAGTTTGATCCACCCAAAGACCTGGACACAGAAGGATTCATCCATGGCTGTTGTGAACTGCATCATGCCGGAGCTGATGCCATTACACTGGCAGACAACTCCCTGGCCAATGTACGAATGAGCAATATGGCGCTGGGAGCGATCATGAAAGGGCAGTACGGTATGGACCCGCTGATTCATATTGCCTGTCGGGATCGCAACCTGATTGGCCAGCAGTCCCATTTGATGGGCTTGCATGCGTTGGGGATCGATCAGGTGCTGGTAGTCACGGGGGACCCTTCGCGATTTGGGGACTTGCCTGGGGCCAGTTCTGTCTTTGATGTCACTTCATTTGACCTGATCCGCATGGTGAAGCAACTGAATGAAGGCATTTCATTCTCGGGACGCCCATTGAAGCAAAAGGCGCAGTTTATTGTTGGAGCTGCCTTTAATCCGAATGTTCGCCAGATCGATGCGGCGATCAAGCGATTGGAGAAAAAGGTGGAGGCTGGCGCTGATTTTATCATGACGCAGCCTGTCTATGACGCCGAATCGATTCGGCTTGTGTACGAATCGACGAAGCACATCAATATCCCTGTCTTTATCGGCATCATGCCGTTGACAAGCCAGCGGAATGCCGAGTTCCTGCACAACGAAGTGCCGGGAATCAAGCTTTCGGAGGAAGCGCTGGAGCGTATGCGCAAGGTGCAAGGAGAGGCGGCCAGACAGGAAGGGATCAAGATGGCAAAAGAGCTGCTAGACGTGGCTATCCCCGTCTTTAACGGCATCTATCTGATCACACCGTTCAACTATTACGCGATGAGTGTAGAGCTGATCCACTACGCAAGACAAAAGAGCAGCTTGCTGCAAGCATCCGTCCAGGCCTGACGGGCAGCGGATTATGCAAGAAGGAACCCTTGTTTGGCGCTCGAACATATCGGCATGTGCCAGGCAAGGGTTCTCTTATTTTTTTGATAGGGAAGTCCATGGCTTGTGTCAGTAAAAGTGTATCTTATGCAGTTGACATGGAAGTGCCGTTGTAGCTATACTGATTACAACGGAAGGATGAATCAAAATGAAAATTAGCAGTCGATTTAGCATTGCTGTCCACATCTTGTCTCTGCTGGCAATCGCCAAGGACGCTCACGGAACTTCTGAATGGATTGCAGGGAGTGTAAATACAAATCCTGTCACGATTCGCAGGATTTTGGGACAGTTGAAAAAAGCGGGATTAGTCAATGTCCGCGCCGGAACAGGCGGAGCTTACTTGTTGAAAGGTTTGGATGAAATCAGTTTGCTGGAAGTCTTCCGTGCGGTTGACGTAGTGGAGGAAGATCAGCTTTTCCACATGCATGAGGAACCAAACCCCGATTGTCCGGTTGGGGCAAACATACAAGCGGTTCTGCAGCTTATTTTTAGCCGCGCCCAAAACGTAATGGAGCAGTTCCTGGCAGCTATCACGGTAGACGAGGTAGTGAATCAGCTCACACAAAAAATAAAAAGCGGTGCGAATTGATTTTTTTTTAAGACAGTTGTAGTGTTGTTAGTTACAACGCTACAACGCTTTGTCCAATATTCTTCCTTTCGTTCCGTGCAGACGGTCATGCCAATGGCAAAGTCCTATCCGCAACAATCATCTTTTAATGGTTACGCTAATTAAAAAGGCAGGAGGATATCATAATGAAAATCGGAGTAATCGGAGCTACAGGGAAAGCAGGGAGTCTCATTGCGAAAGAAGCAATTGAAAGAGGTCATGAGGTTACCGCTATCGTGAGAAATGCTTCCAAGCTGACAGAGTCGAGGGTGGCTGTATTGGAGAAAGATGTTTTTCAATTGACTTCAGATGATCTGAAAGCTTTTGACGTGGTGGTAAATGCATTCGGTGCAGCACCAGGCAGCGAGCAACTCCATGTCGAAGCAGGCAGAGTTTTGATCGAGGCACTGAAAGGCGCACCATCTACAAGACTGGTCGTCGTTGGCGGGGCGGGAAGTCTGTTCGTCGACGAAGCGAAAACAATTCGTGTCATGGAAACGCCGGATTTTCCGAAAGAGTATCTGGCGACAGCCCAAAACCAGGGAAAAAACCTGGAGGACTTGCAGCAATCTACGGGCATCCACTGGACATTTGTCAGCCCATCTGCCTTTTTCGATCCGCAAGGGAAGAGAACCGGGTCTTACCAAAAAGGAAAAGATCACCTTTTAGTGAATACAAAAGGGCAAAGTTATGTAAGCTATGCTGACTTTGCTATTGCCGTATTGGATGAAATCGAGAAGCCGCAGCATAAAAACGAACGTTTTACAGTTTCTTCCGAATCAGAGTGATTTTGAACGGCGAAACCTGTCTACTCGCCATATTAAACGATTAAGACCACTTGGAGGTATCGTTCATGAAAGTAGTTGCACTTGTAGGAAGCATTCGCAAGGAATCATTTAACCTGAAGCTCGCCAAATTTATGCAAAAACGCTACCACGGCCGTTTGGAGATCGAAATTTTGCCGATCAGGGAACTGCCGCATTACGACCAGGACATTGAGAATGATCCGCCTGAAGCCGTGAGGGATTTCAAAAGCAAAGTTGCCGCTGCCGATGCTGTTCTGTGGGTAACGCCGGAATACAATTACTCAATCCCGGGTGTCCTTAAAAATGCGATTGACTGGCTGTCGCGCGTGGATAAAGTCATGATCGGGAAACCTTCCATGGTTACAGGCTCCTCCATGGGCATGCTGGGTTCGGTTCGCGCTCAGCAGCATTTACGCGATATTTTGTTTTCTCCAGGCGTCTCGTCTCCGATCATTCTGGGGAATGAAGTCTATATCGGCGCTGTTCACGAAAAATTTGATGAAGCTGGTCATTTGAACCACGAGCCGACGATTGCCTTTTTGGATCAGGTCGTTGACAATTTTATTGCGTGGTATAAGCAGCTCCCAGCGAAATAATGCTGGCCACGCGGTAACATACGCTGGATCATGAGGCAACAAAAACAAAAACCGCCCGTTTCACTGAACTGCACTACCCATCCAACCAATTGGGGGACCGTTCAAGAGAGGGCGGTTTTTTATACGCAAAAAGAAGCCGGATGAGGCAGATGCTGTATTCCGGTTTATCGAAACGGGTGCCAGCCTTTTTCCTGCAAAAAGGAGCTCAACTCGGAAAACATGGCCAGACGCTCCTCGCGTGTGAACGACGCATTAGCGCCGCTGGTAGAGGGAATGACGAACACATAGCTCCCAGCCCAGTCCGACGTTCCAAAATATCGGTCCGGTTGAAGGCCGAGAGGAATCGGCTCCTTTTTTCTGCCTGTCGCGTGACGGAAGGCCGTGATCCCATTGAAACAGATCACGCGAGGGCGATAGACGCTGATCATCTGGACGAATTGCTCCGCTCCCGTCGTGAAGTCCTCGTTCGTGAGATCACCGGAGGAGCGGGTGGGACGAGCGACCAGGTCCGTAATTCCGTAGCCAAAATCGAGCAGACGTGACGTTTCCTCCGGTTTGAGCTGGAAAGGGGTCAACCCGCCCGCGAAGAGTCCGCGCCAAAATAAATTGGCCGGATTGGCATAGTGATAGCCAGCGGTTGCGGAGACTCTCCCTGGATTAATGCCGCAAAAAAGCACGATCAGATTGCGGCGAATATAGGTAGGAAGCCATTTGTCGGTGAAAGGCTGCATCGAAGGCCACTCCTTGGTCAAATTGATCGTTGCATATGGATCGCTGTAAGAGGTGACTGTCTGCTTCTTACTATACGTGATGGAATCGGAAATGAAAAATGCCGCGCCAGCTTCGGGCATCCCAGGAAAGAAAAAAGCTGCCAAATTGGCAGCTCGTTTGACTCGGTTTCCTTAGGGCTGGATTATCTCTAGGTTTCCTTACAGTTGCGGGTAGGGAAACAGTTCCTCGTGATGGACAGGTACGAATTGTTCCATTTCATTTTTTACATATTGTTTCCGTTCAAACGGTGCGGCTTCTTCTTCGTGTACCAAACCCCACAGCCATTGTGTAAAGGTCGTTGTCATTTTTCATCCCTCTTTTGAATGATTGGCTTACACTCTCATCATAGATCAGTTTTGTATGGAATTTGTTGGGGATTTGTGAAGAACCGTTGAAGAATCGATGGCGCAATTGTGAACGAAAAAAGCATCTCTCCGTGTGGAAAGATGCTTTGGTTTTTTAGAGGTTGTAGATCTCTGAAAACTTTTTCTCCAGATAATTCATCAGGTACTCTGCGTTGGTACCCTCGCCGGTGATCGCTTTTACAATCTCGCCGGGACTCTTCATTTTGCCGTATTGATGGATATTCTCCTTCAGCCAATGACGGATCGGCTCGAATTGACCGGAAGCGATCAAATCTTCATAGCCGCTGATTTGCTGCTGCATGACATGGGTAAACTGGGCAGCATAGACATTGCCAAGCGAGTAGGTAGGGAAGTAGCCGAAGCTGCCGCCCGCCCAGTGAATATCCTGCAGCACGCCGATCTTGTCGTTCTCTGGTACAATACCGAGGTACTCTTTCATTTTTGTATTCCAGATTGCTGGCAGATCGCCGACCTCGATGGTTTGATTGATCAGGCCTTTTTCGATTTCATAGCGAATCATCACGTGCAGATTGTAGGTAAGCTCATCTGCTTCCGTGCGGATAAAGGAAGGAGCCGAATGGTTGATCGCCCGGTAGAATTGCTCGACGCTGACACCGGCAAACTGGGCAGGGAATGCCTTTTGCAGTTCAGGGTAAAAATGAGTCCAGAACGGCAAACTGCGTCCAATCATATTTTCCCAGTATCGAGACTGGGATTCGTGAATGCCCATGGAGGTACCGTCGCATAGGGTGGTGCCCAGCAGGCGCTGATCAATGTTTTGCTCATACATGGCATGGCCCGCTTCGTGAATGCAGCTGAACAAGGCCGAGTTGAAGTCATTCGGGTCAAAGCGGGTGGTAATGCGAACATCACCCGGGTTGAACGATGTGCAGAACGGGTGAACACTCCGATCCATCCGGCCTGCCTGGAAGTCATAGCCGATTTTCTCCAGGATCACGCGGCTGAATGCTTCCTGCTCAGCTTCCGGAAAATGCTTATGTAAAAACGAGGTATCCGGCTTGTTCGGTGAATCCGCGATCGCTGCGACCAGCTTCACTGTTTTCTCGCGCAGGGTGGCAAAGATCGGGTCAAGCTGATCGACGGTCATCCCGGGCTCATACAGGTCCAGCAGGGTGTTGTACTTGTTTTTGCCGTCGTCGCCCCAATAGCCGATGAACTCCAGTTGAAAATTGACGATTCGCTCCAGATAAGGGCGGAACAAAGCAAAGTCGTTTTTGGCCCGTGCTTCTTCCCAGACCGTTTCCGCTTGCGAGGTGAGAACGACAAACTCCTGGTAGCGATCTGCCGGGATCTTTTTATTCCGTTCAAAGTCCTTCTTGCAGTCGAGCACAGTGGCGCGGGTCACTTCATCCAGCGAATCCAGTACGCTCGCTTCGCTTAAGGCTTCCAGATGCTCTTCCATTTCCGGGGACGTTGCCAGCTTGAACTGTTCTCCAGCGAGCACACCGATGATTTCCGAACGAGCATCCATCCCTTTTTTCGGCGCCTGTGTGTTTTTGTCCCAGTGAAGGACGGCGAGAGCCTGGTTGTAGCTCACCATTTTTTTCACGTACTGGCGAAAAGAAGCCGCGCGATTTTCATTTGCAGACATAGCGTACCTCCTTAACGAATCGATAGTTACAGTCAAAAAATTTTTACAACTAACATTATACCCGTTTGGCAAAAAAAAACTAGCTAGATGACGCACGGATTTGCCGTTATAATCGTAAAGAATGAATGATGAAAGAGACGCACGCGACAGGAGTAATGAAGATGAGTCAAATCAATCCTCAGTGGCAGCAAGAGATCGCCAAAAGACGTACCTTTGCCATTATCTCCCACCCGGACGCCGGAAAAACAACCATGACGGAGAAACTGCTGTACTTTGGCGGCGCCATCCGTGAAGCAGGAGTGGTCAAAGGGAGAAAAAATTCGAAGCACGCTACATCTGACTGGATGGAGATAGAGAAAAAACGGGGTATCTCCGTAACCTCCAGTGCGATGGACTTTGAATACAAGGGGCATCATATCAATATTTTGGATACCCCCGGTCACCAGGACTTTAGTGAAGACACGTACCGTACGCTGACAGCCGCAGACGCTGCCGTGATGATTATTGACGTCGCCAAAGGGGTCGAGGCCCAGACGATCAAGCTATTCAAGGTTTGCCGGATGCGGGGGATTCCGATCTTTACCTTTATCAACAAGCTGGACCGTCACGGGAAGGACCCGTTTGAACTGCTCGAAGAGATTGAGCGGGTACTCGGGATTCGCACCTACCCGATGAATTGGCCGATTGGGATGGGCAGCTCCTTTTCCGGAGTTTTCGACCGTGTCAAATCGCGCGTCGAGCTGTATCAAAATGACTCCGATCACGAAGATATCCGCTTTTTCGAGGTGAGCGGAGCCGATGATCCGATCATTGGCGAGCGAGTCGGTCAAGATTTGTGGCAGCAACTGCAGGATGAAATCTCCTTGCTCGATGTTGCCGGCGACCAGTTTGACCGTGGCCTGATCGACAAGGGTGAGCTGAGCCCTGTTTTCTTTGGCAGTGCCATCAACAACTTCGGGGTGCAGACCTTCCTCGACAACTTCCTCCAGCTCGCACCGCCGCCATCGCCGAAGAAGAGCAATGTCGGATTGATCGAACCTGGTGAACATCCGTTTTCCGGCTTTATCTTCAAAATCCAGGCCAACATGAATCCGGCCCACCGGGATCGCATCGCTTTTATGCGCATTTGTTCCGGCCGTTTCGAGCGCGGGATGAGCGTAAAGCATGTGCGGCTCGGCAAGGATATCAAACTGGCACAGCCGGTACAGTTCATGGCTCAGGACCGGGAAATCATCGAAGAGTCCTTTGCGGGGGACGTCATCGGTTTGTTTGACCCGGGCATTTTTCAGATTGGCGATACGCTGTGTGTCGGGCAGTCCTTTGAATATGAAGAGATGCCGCACTTCTCACCGGAGTTTTTCTCCAAGGTGATGGTAAAGGATGCGATGAAGCACAAGCAGTTCCAGAAAGGTATCCTGCAGTTGACAGAAGAAGGAACCGTACAGCTTTTCCGGACCTACCCGATGGAGGAGCTGATCCTCGGCGTCGTCGGAGTGCTGCAGTTTGAGGTTTTGGAATATCGACTGAAGGCAGAGTATGGGGTTGACATCGTTCTGACGCGTATGCCGTTCCAGATTGCCCGCTGGCTGGAAGGAGATAAAGCCGCGCTGGATGCAATCAAGTCCAAAACGGTGACAGACCGGTACGGCCGTCCGGTCATGCTGTTTGAAAGCGAATACCAGCTTCGCGTCGCTACTGAGAAATACGCCAATATCAAGTTCCACGAAAGCTCTCTGGGTTTGAAAGCGCACGTTTGATGACTTGATTGGTTTGTCGTCACGCAATTTCCCGGTCAGACCCGGCCAAATACAGGGAAAGGGCCCCACAGACGTATGGGAGGCCCTTTTTCCTGTTTTTCGTGTATCCTTCGTACGTGATCATTCGTCTATCTTTGTAGAAGAAAGAGCGTTTTCCAGCTTGGGGAAGAGAGAAAAGGGGAGTTTGAACATGTTTCGCAGAAAATGGGGACTGGCACTCATCGGCATCGGCTTGTTTCTCATCGCCTGGGTATTGAATATTCGCTTTCCACATGAGATGCATCTGATCGATACCCTCGTGGAAAGCATGGGGTTTCCTGCCTGGTCGAGAGGGACGACGGGCATGCATTACGCTGCGATTGTGCCGCTGAGCCTGATGATCATCGCGTATTGCCTGCTTTACTATGTAACCAAGCGGCCGATTCTCACGTTTCTTTTGCTGATGCTTTTCCCGGCTCTGTTGCCTGATCAGCAGGAGGTGGTTCGCTGGTACCAGCGGACGATGGCCAAAGGCGTCTACATGATCGAATACAAAGAAGATCAGTCACGCTGCACAGCCAAAACCTCGGCTGACGGATTGCGAAACGGTTCGTGTGTGATCGTTCTGAAGAATCACGGGGCAAAATCGGTCAAACTGGAGCTTACCGTGTTCGGCCAGGATGGAAGGAAAAAACAGCCTGTCCTCTCGGATTATCCGATCGAGATCGAAGCGGGCGGGATCGAGCAGCTTGAGGTGCCGGTCGACCCATCCGGCCGGGATACTGGCATCTACGAAGAGTGGTTCAATCCGAGGATTACCATTTCTTACGCTGGCGCTCAGCGGGATTTGTAAGGGACTGCCATTTGGCGGGGAAAACATATAATTTTACCGCAAACGACCTGCTTGGACTCTCCTTTTTGGAGAGTCTTTTCTATTGGGACGACTCCTGACATATACATGGGACAAAAGAGGTCGGAGGGAGTGGGCAGTCGTTGCGTTTCCTTTTGTTTGTGATTTTGTTTCTCGTCTCTTTTGACATGCATGCGCAGACTCCGCTATTGGCTCCATACATGCATGTTCTGGGGGCTTCCACTGCGATGATTGGCTTTGTCCTGGGGGCTTACGGGATTAGCAACATGACAGGAAATCTGGTCGCCGGTCCTTTTTTGGATCGCTTTCCCAAAAAGTGGTTTATTGCCTATTCGTTGATCCTCTCCGGGTTTATTTTGGCCGGCCAAGGAATCGTTCAGCAGACGGAAGCCTTTTTTGTCCTCAGGCTGCTGTTGGGCTTCCTCATGGCGTTTGTCTCCCCTGCTTGTTTTGCCATGCTGGGCGAAACAGGACGCACGAAGGCGGAGCAGGGCGAGTTAATGGCGAAGAACGGGATGGTTTTGACCGCAGCAGCCGTACTGTCACCGGCTGTAGGCAGCTTTCTGGGGGTGCAGTTCGGTTACGGCCCTTCTTTTGTCATTTTGGGCGGAATTATGTGGGTCGCGGGGGCGTTTGCGCTCATCGTTTTACCGGGACGGGTGGTAAAAGAGCGGGAGCCAGAGGTGTTTCATCAGTCGATTCGGACAGCGACACCCGCTCGTTTTACCCCGAATCTTTCCACAGCAGAGGGCAGAGCGGCGAGCGTTGTCAAGCAGCCAAGATCATCCTCTGTGAGCTTGGCCAAAACGGCTGAAACAGGCTCTTTCACACCGACGCTGATTGATATTATGGTCAACCGCAAGCTGTATCTTGCCTATCTTGGCGGTTTTGCCGTCATGTACGCGCAGGGGACAATTATTTATGAAATCCCGCTGTACGTCCAGAAGGAGAGCCTCTCCATATCGGTGACGGGTATTTTATTCAGTCTGAAGGGATTGGGCTCGATGGCGATCCTGAGTCAATTTTGGCTGGCGCGGATTGAACCGGAGCAAAGGACACTCATCGGACTTGGTTTGCTGACGATCCTCATGTATACCTTGGCAATGGGGTATCCTCTCTCTTTGTATGTCATCATGTTTTTGCTCGGCTGCTGCACAGGCTTGCTGTTTCCCGCCTTGTCGACGATTCTGACGATTCAGGCGCCGAAGGAGTTGTACGGCAGCGCCTTTAGCATATTTTCTGCCGTACTCTCCGCGGGAGCGATCCTGGCCCCTGTCATGTCCGGACTGATCAGCGACTGGAACCACTCGTTTTTCATCGTCTTTTTTGTCACCGGCGGGTCGCTAATTTTTGGCGGTTTCCATCGTCTCATGATGAGAGGAGCGCCCGGCTAAATGTTCCTTCACATGCTTCAGCTCCGCTACGATGATAAAGCTGACGATCACGAGCAAAAACCACGAGCTGAACTTGCTCACATGAACCAACTGCCAGCCTTCTGCCTGATTTGGATATCGCCAAGCTCCGAAAAAAGTAGCGATGTTCTCGGCGATCCAGATGAAAAAGCCGATCAGAAAATAGGAGACGGGGACAGGCATCCAAAACTGCTCCTTGTCCACGCGGAAATAGACGCGGCTTTTCCAAAACACCAGAAAGATAGCGGCTGTTAATATCCAGCGCAGGTCCCAGATGTAATGATGTGTAAAAAAGTTCAGATAGATGGCAGCCTCGAGCGGCACGACAAAGCGGTGACGCGGCCAATTCTCAAGTGAGATCTCCAGTCTGCGCCAGGACTGGCAGAGGTAGCTGGCGACACTGGCGTACATAAAGCCGCTGTAAAGCGGGACGCCGAAGACTTTGGAGTAGGCGAACTCCGGGTAAGACCAGGAGCCCATATGTATTTTGTAGATTTCCAAAGCAAGCCCGATCAGGTGAAAGACGGTGATGACCTTCAGCTCGTCTTTTGTTTCCAGACCACTTTTCACCATGAAAATCTGGAACAGCAGACAGAGGATAAGCAGCAGGTCATAGCGCGGCAGTCCCGGCAGGCTGATCAGCTTGGACAAAGCAAGCGACCCGAAGATAAAGACGGGAAACAGGCAGGACATCGCCTCTTGATAGGTAAAGTGAGATAGCAGACGGATGAAGCGCTTCACGCAGGGTAAGCCTCCTTCGTACAAATGGGAAAGCGAATTAACCTAATTATTAGATGGTACGAACGGGATGACAATACGTTACCCTTTTTAGAAGGATACTTCAGCGGAGGGAAGAATTTCGGGACATCTTTAACTCACGATGCTATCGGAAACAAGAAATAGAAAATTTTATGTTACACTAAAAGCAGCAAGAAAAGTATCTTTTTGCAAGGAGATCGCCACCTATGAAGCTAGTGTCCTGGAATGTCAACGGGCTGAGAGCCTGTCTCAACAAAGGATTTCAACAATACTTCCAAGAAGCAGATGCGGATATATTCTGTCTTCAGGAGACAAAGCTGCAGGAAGGACAGGTATGCCTGGAGCTTGGGGAGGAGTACAGGCAGTATTGGAATTACGCGGAGAAGAAAGGGTATTCCGGTACGGCTGTTATTACCAAAATCCAGCCGCTGTCGGTGCGCTACGGCATGGAGGAGGATCGGGAGCCGGAGGGTCGTTTGCTCACACTGGAATTTGACGCCTTTTATCTGGTGAATGTGTACACCCCAAATGCCCGGCGCGATTTGTCCCGGCTGGATTACCGGCTGGAATGGGAAGACCGCTTTCGGACGTACCTGAAGCAGCTGGATAGTGTGAAGCCTGTCATTATCTGCGGGGATATGAATGTTGCCCATCAGGAAATCGATTTGAAAAATGCGAAATCCAACCAAAACAACTCCGGATTTACACCTGAAGAGCGGGAAAAAATGACCCGGTTGCTGGAAGCGGGTTTTGTGGATACCTTCCGCCACTTTTACCCTGATCGGACCGATGCCTATACCTGGTGGTCGTACATGCCAAAGGTGAGAGAGCGGAACATCGGCTGGCGGATTGACTATTTTCTGACATCCTCCAGGCTCGCTCCCTTTCTGGTCGATGCTTGTATTGATTCAGAGGTGATGGGAAGCGATCACTGTCCGGTTCTTTTGATGATGCAAGATGTAGCTGTGGTTACTTCGCCCGCTGGCTCCGCATAGCAGCCAGTACCTTCAGATTTCCGTCCCCGCCTTGGGCAAAGTGAAGGTATTCAGGGGAGTCGACGGGGATCAGGGCCATCTTTTCCTCTTCGTTAAAATGGATGCCCCATCAAACGGTCAGCCAAAAATAACTTTTAAGCTGGCTTTGTAGTACGAAAGCCATCGTGCCTGCCCAACATGGGAAGATTGAAGTTGAATCCGAGTTAGGGGAGAGGAACGCTCATCGTTTTGCGATTGCCAAGGGAAGAACGGCAGATGAAGATAGAAAGAGTGATGTCGCAACATGGTTCGGTTAAAGCGAAGGCAAACCCGTTTTATTTTGGGGTCGCTCGGTTTCCTACTCCTCTTGCTGTGTTTTCCCTCATGGACACCCGCCATCAGGGACGAAAGTGGGAAACTGGTACCAAACAGTATCGCAGTCCTAGAGCAAGTCGAACTGGGAGGCGTGAAGCAGTCGATCTTGATTCGCGGCATGGATGTCCAAAATCCGATTTTGCTCTTTCTTCATGGGGGGCCGGGATATCCCCAGATCGCATATGCCCGGAAGTTTCAGACGGAACTCGAAAAGGATTTTATCGTCGTTAACTGGGATCAACGGGGATCAGGAAAGTCCTATCAGATAAGTCTGACTGAGAAGGACATGCAAATTGATCACCTGATTCAGGATACCGTTGAACTGACAATCTATCTGAAACAGAAGTTTCATCAAGCAAAGATCATTCTTGCAGGGCATTCGTGGGGAAGCTTACTCGCCACATGGACGGTCCAAAAATATCCGGAACACTATCATGCTTATATCGGGATTGGACAGGTGGCAAACTCCATGCGCGGAGAACAGGTCTCCTATCAATTTGCGTTGGAAGAGGCGCGAAAACAAAAGAATGTACAGGCCATAAGGGAGCTTGAAGACATCGGAGCGCCTCCGTATAAAAATCCCCGAAAGGATACGACATTGGAACGGAAGTGGGTAACAACATTTGGTGGCTCTGAGCGGAGAAGCAATACGTATCGAGAGCTGGTTCAAGGGATTTTACTTGCGCCTGAGTATACCTGGATTGATGGAGTTCGCTTAGTACTGGGCGATTCCTTTTCCCGGAACACGATTATGCCGCAAACCGAAAAGACGCAATTATGCGAAAGCGTTCCGGAGTTACGTGTTCCTGTCTATCTTTGCATGGGCCAATATGATTTTATGACCCCTTCTGAAGTGGCGTACCAGTACTACGAAAAGCTGGTTGCACCGGAGAAACAGTTTATCTGGTTCGAGGAATCGGCCCACTTTCCTCATTTTGAGGAAAAAGAAAAATTCCATGCGCTGCTGGTAGCGATAAAAGAAAAAATTAGTAACAGAGGAGTCCCTGGACGATCGAGGCAAGTTTCCTGACGCCTGGACTGACGGGAATCGGAAACAGGCTGCAACACCTGTCGTTTGCAGCCTGTTAGTGGTTGTTGTATAAAGAAAACCCCCCAGTTCAACTGGGGGTTCCGGAAAGCTTATAGCTGTAAGTAGTGATCCTTTGAACTCGATGATATCATGAGAGCTGGTCTGCCAACCGCTCACATATAATCAAGGAGGACAAAGGATGGACAACAGCAGTTTAGCACACACAAAATGGAGCTGCAAATACCATATTGTATTTGCTCCGAAATACCGTAGACAAGTAATTTACGGCAAACGAAAAAAGAAATAGGAAAAATCCTTCGGGAGCCCTGTGAGAGAAAAGGAGTAGAAATTGTTGAAGCGGAAGCCTACGTGGATCATTTCCACATGCTGGTAAGCATCCCTCCTAAACTAAGTGTGTCGGAATTCATGGGCTATTTAAAGGGAAAAAGCTCACTGATGATTTTTGATAAGTTTGCAAACATGAAGTATCGATACGGAAGCCGACAATTTTAGTGCAGAGGATACTATTTAGTTGTTGTACATTGATTAGGGTTTCCTGTTTGCATTTTGGACAGAACAACGGGAAGTTTTCAAGTATTGTATCCTCGCGAACTTTCAACCGTGTTTTGTTTTTGCAAATAGGGCATAATATCCAACTTATTTCTGCCATAGTATCGCCCCTGTCATATTATGAGAATTCATACTTCTAAAAAATGAACAATCCAACTGCAACAACTGCGATGTCCCCTAATTTCATTCCTGTTTGTTCTAGTCCATCAATGAACTGGATAAATGGGGTACCGTCAGCATTTCGGAAATTTTGTACGCTAAGCGAATTTCAACCTAAAAGAGTCGAATCCCTGCCGCTCCCTCCAAGGAAACGACCGGGCTAATCTCGTGCGCATGATTTAGTCCAACAAACCTATCGAACCACACTATCCAAACCAAACACCGACAACGCAACGTTGATTGTTCTTACTTTATTTTAATCGCCCGTAACAGAAGTAGGGGTCGCATCTGTCGCTCGACCGGCCTTAAATCCGGAAGCGAGCAGCAAGACCAAAAATCCCCCGGCGACGCCCCACAAAACGAAGGCGTTTGAGCCGACCGCGTCCAGTCCGCCGAAGTACATCACTTCCCGTAGCCCTCCTGCCGCGAACCGCAGTGGCGTCCACGAATAGATCCAATCTCGCGTCGTCTGTGACAAGAACTCCGGAGCCATGTTCAGCAGCGGCACGGAGAAGAACATCAGCAGTACGAGCAGCGGCATAGCCGGGAATCCGATCCAATTCAGCAAGGAAGATTGCAACAAGAAGAACGCCGATCCGGCCAACCATAAGAACAACCAAGTCTCCCCCGCGTTCGCCAGTTCCATGCCGTACCACGACGAAGCCATCCATATGGTGAAGCCCGACGCTATGCCGACGATCGCAAATCCCCCAATAGCTTGCAGCGCGCTAACTGTCCATCTCCTTGAACCCGCGGCGACCGCCTTCTGGCTAGCCAGGAACAAGACTACTCCGGTCACCAGGCTGCCGATCCACATGATCTGGGTCAACAAACCCGGCGCATTCCCCGATGCATTATTCACCCCCGGCGGATGCACGACTTCCTCCTGAACGTTCACCGGTGTCATTAAAGCTTTAGCCGTTTCAACCGGAATTTGCTCCGTTTGCTGCCCGATCTGCCCAAGCAGCAGCTGCAACAGTTCCCCGCTGATCATTTTCATCGCTTGCCTCATTGCCTGTCTTACGACCATCGAGGCTTGGGTGTTCATACCCTCGTTGGCGATGATCTTCACATTAGGGTGAATCGGCGAGGGAGCTGCTAACGAGAGTAAACCGCTGCTCAGATCCGCCGGAATCACCATCGCTCCGTAATATTCGCGTTTATCCAGTCCTTCCCGAGCCTTTTCCTCGGAATCCACGATATGCCAGACGAACGGCATTGCCGGGTTCGACACCAACTTTTCCCGGATCATTTCCCCTACCGCAAACGTTCCTCCAGTCGGCAGCTGCGCTGGCTGGTCAAGGATAACGAGGGCCACCGGGAGCTCCTTTGGCTTCGTTCCAAGCACCGATCCCATCATCGCTACCCCGAATACGGTCAACACGATCAGGACGAGCGCTATTCCCAGCCACATCATTTTTTGTGTCAGCAATTTCATGATCCTCTCCCCCTCGTCATACGGTCACTTCATTGCAATGAACAAAAATAGCGTTGCTGAAGCAACGCTTCTGTATCCATTGGACTATAAAATTTACCATTCAAGTACATTCGTGAAGCGAAAGACATCACCGTAATTAAATTCGGCGATGTCTTTCTTGCGATTCAGCTACACAAACTTCAAAATCTACTGTTCGAATTTTTTCGTTTTTCTGCCGGCAAGATGGCCTCGATTATATCCCAATGCTCAGCGATCTTTCCATCCTCTACGCGGAACAAATCGTAGAAAGCGGTAGGCTGACCATCAAATAGACCTTCACTCACTGTAAGAACAAAATCGCCTTGTCCGATGACTTGATGGACATGAGTATATTGAAACTCAATATTTTTCTCCTCCAGAGCCTGCAAAGCAGCGTGAAGGCCGGAAAGACCGTCCGCAATATGCGGGCTATGCTGAATGTAGTTATCTCCATCAAAGTAAGAGGCAAGCAGGTCGGGGTTCTTCCCAAGCAAGATGTTTTCAACATAGCTTTTGACAAACGCTTTGTTGGCATCCGTCTTGTCGATATCCTTAATCGTAACCGGTCCGTCAATCATCGTATGATTGCTTGGTGTCTTTTCCTCCATCTCTTGCAAATTGTCCCAATGCTCGACGATTAGTCCATTCTCAAAACGGAAGATATCAAAGGCGATTTTAGGGCCGTGAAAATCATATACAGAATGAAGAGCCACATAATCTCCGTCGACTAAAGTACGCTTAATGCTTACCTTTGTACCAATCTCCTTTAAATGATCAAGTGCACCAAGCATGGCTTCACGACCATCGGGTAAGGCCTGGTTGTGCTGAATATATTGATCTGGATGAACGTAAGCCGTAAACGCTTCAGGGTTGCCGCTCTCAAAACTTTCCAGCACGGCGACTGCCTTACGAACAAGCTCGTTTTGATGGCTGAATGTCATTGGAAAATCCTCCTCTTATTTTTTAGTCATTAGATAAATAATGAACAATACGTTGTTTATTTATCTGCTGCTCATTATAATAGAGGTTAATATAACGCTCAATATTCAATATTTTTAGTTTTGAAGTATAACAGACAACTCATAAAACTTTGTCGCTTAACGACTCTAAATAAATTTAGGGGGAAGGAAAACAATGAACAAGAAAACCGATCTAAGAATACTACGCACGAAACAATCGATTCGAAAGGCGTTTTATGAGCTTATTCAGGAAAAAGGATATGAAGCGATAACGATCCAGGATATTGCCGATCGTTCTATGATCAATCGAAACACTTTTTATCTTCACTACCAAAATAAGCCTGATTTATTAGATACATGTATGAATGAACTGTTGAGCGAATTAAAGGATGCAGTCGTTCTTTGTCCCATCAGCATGAATCCTTTCAGTATTTCTCTACTCGAGACAGTCATGCAAACTGTACTGGAACATATTTCTCTAAATATGACCTTTTACCATTCCATGTTAATTGAAGAGAATAGAATCTATCAGTTTCAAGCGAAAATGGAGAATATCATTAAAGATAAATTAATTGAGGGGTGGAAACCTGCTCAGGGAAACTCCTCATTAGCGATATCCAAGGAGTTGCTGATCGAATACCTCGGATCGTCTTTCATGGGGATTGTAATTTGGTGGATTAAAAACGGTAAACCCCTTCCTGCAGATGAAGTTTCATCTCAGTTTAGTAGAATCGTTGCCTACGGGCATTTAAGAGCTGCCGGCATCGCCGTCGAGGAAAAAAATTAGCGAGGGTAGAAGGAGCACAGGTACTAAGCAGGTATATTTTTACTGCATAGAAACATTGAAAAGGGGGAGATAGCAAAGTTACTTTAACTAACCATGTTTAGCTTAAAATTCCCTCGACGGCAGAGAGGTGACCGGGCTGAATGAAGCGACAACCGTCATGTTCCAGGACAGTCGCCTGATTCCTTGGAAGACAGTGCTGGACAATGTCGGCCTGGGGTTGTCTGGAGACTGGAAGCCTCTGGCAAAAGCAGCACTCAGGCAGGTGGGGCTGGAAGAACGAAGAGACGACTGGCCAAGTACCTTGTCGGGAGGCCAGAAGCAACGCGTGGCACTGGCGCGTGCCTTGGTACGCAAGCCGAATCTGCTCTTACTGGATGAACCGATGAGCGCCCTTGATGCCTTGACAAAGCTGGAGATGCAAGAGCTGGTCTCTTCGCTTTGGGAGGAGACTCGCTTTACAACCCTGTTGGTTACACATGATGTCAGCGAAGCGGTGCGTCTGGCCGATCGCATTCTATTGATTGATCGCGGCCAGATCGAACTGGATTTGGAGCAAAACATGCCAAGGCCCCGCGACAGGGCGGATGCAGCTTTCGGTTCTTTGGAAAAACAGGTGCTGAGCCGTATTTTCTCGCATTCGCCGCTATCCATCTGAGACAGAAAGGAGAGGAGTGTATGTCACAGGATCGATACTTTGTAATGGAGGCGGTCGATACAGAACGCATTCCCGAGAAGCGTTGCAAGGTAAAGGAAGGACTGCGGCAACTCGATCCGATTATCGAGGAGATGAGGCGGGACGCACAACTGATGGATGAACGGGGCACAGTCCCGCACCAGCATGTAGAGGCGCTGCGCAGGATTGGTTACCCGGCGTGGAACGTACCGGAAGAGTACGGAGGGAAAGGAATGCCGCTCTCTGCGTGGCTGCAAGGTCAAGAGCGTTTGGCGCAGGCAAATCCCTCGGTTGCGCTTGGAATTGGCTGGCATATGGGGACACTTCATGATCTGGCCTGGAATCGTCCCTAGCCGGAAGAGGTGTTCGTCCGTGTCTGCACACAAATCGTGGACCAAGGAGCGCTCCTGAACCGGGCAGCCATGGAAGTGGGAGGCGGGAGTCCGTCGAGAGGAGGCAGACCCCGTACCACAGCCGTTCCTCTGGCGCAGGGAGGGTATGTGGTGAATGGCCGAAAAACATTTACGACATTTGCGCCCCTTTTGCAATGGTTTCTTGTCACGGCTTCGTTGGAAGGGACAGATGAAGTGGTCGAGCTTTTGATCCCGCAGGACACAGAAGGGGTCACCGTTGAGGAGACGTGGAGCATGGTCGGCATGCGCGGAACGGCGAGCCACGACCTGGTATTGGCCGAGGCAGTAGTCCCCGAGGAGGCCCTGGTCAGTAAAGTAGACAAGACTGTCTATAGCAAGCCGAATCCGTATTTGCTCCACATCCCCGCATGCTATCTGGGGATTGCAGTGGCAGCGCGTGATGAGGCAATCTCCTTTGCGACTTTATACATTCCGGCTTCCCTAAGCCGTCCAGTTATCGAGACACCGCATGTCGAGAGACTGCTGGGTGAAATCGAGCTGGAGCTGACCGTCGCACGGCAACTTTTGTACAGTGTGGCGCGCGAGTGGGAGGGAAAGTATGAAGCATCGCCACCTGGTTTTCAAAATGCTGATCTGGCAGCGGTCAAAACATTTGTTGTAAAAACGGCGCTCACCGTCGTGGATAAAGCCATGCGGATTGTCGGAGCGCATAGTCTGAGCCTCTCTCACCCGCTGCAGCGGATGTATCGCGATGTGCGGTTTGGCCTGCATAATCCGCCAATGGAAGACGTGGCGATTCGTCAGTTGGCCGGACGGGCGCTGCAAAGATGGGAAGCATCCCGGTAAGAATCAGTAGTCTTTGGCTCAGCTGCTCTTTTTGCTTCTCATCGCCGGCACAAGCTTAACCGGCCCGCAAGCACCATCGATAAAACGCTGATACTCAGGGGAGTCGACGGGGATCAACGCCATCTTTCCCTCTTCGTTAAAATGGATTCCCCATCCAAATTTCTTGGGAAGCGCAGAGGCTCTCATACACGCCTTGGGCTTACTGAAAAAATCCGCGCGAATTTCGTCGCCTCTTTCAGCCAATTCCTCTTGGGAGATGTTTTTGTGGCGGATGTACACCTCGTAGAGGAGCTCTTCCTGGGTATAGTGGTAGGGAGCTTGGGAAACCAGCTCGTATTCGATGCTATGCTTCGTTTTGCCTGTTTTCTTATCTGGCGGAATAATGCCCATGATCGTGGGACAATCAGGAGCAATCGTGATAAAGGTATTGTAATAATTCCATTCCATGTACAACTCCTCCTTTTGGAAACGGTATTCATTCTCTCTCCATTATACTTGTCTTCACTGACAAAAGTGGTCAGTCAAGCAAAAGCAGTGTTAGTGGAAAAGACGTGGCCAGATGTAAAAACCTCCAAGTCCCGAAAGAGGACGTTTGGAGGTTTTTTTACATGCGGGTAATTCATAGCGGGCGCGATTGCAGCGTTTCCCTCTGGAGCTGTGGTGCGCGAGTTTTCACCTTTCCGTGGAAGGATAGATAAGTCCAGATCCGCAGAAGCTTTTCGGCTGGTCCCGCGGAAAAGTGGCGCAAATACCACTTGCTTGCAAAGAGCTGCAGCGCATACAGAAGGAGAGCGAGACCGCAGCCTGCCGCGACTCCCAGCTTTCCAAACCAACCGAGGCCATAGCCGTAAAAAATGGTTGTACAGACCAGGGTTTGCATCAGGTAATTCGTCAGAGACAATTTTCCCACAGCTTCAAACCGTTTCATCCAGGGAGAGGAGATCCGTGCGCTGTAGAGCCAGGCAAATGAAAAGAGATAGCCAAGTGCGGCCAAATTGGCACCTGCCAGTTCACCAGTAGAGGCCCAGGCTTGGTCGGAAAAGAGATGGGGAAGCACCTTCAGACAGAACCCTGCCGCCAAAAAAATCAACGCTCTTCTCCCATAGGCTCCCTGCTCATCCTGTGGCTTTTGGAACCAGCTTTTTTTCGCAGCATACATACCGAACAAAAACATGGGTGCCGTGAGCAAAGGCGTCAGAAGCAATAAGATGAGAATGGCAATGGGTTCTTCCTCCATAATGGGTGCAGGTTGCTGCCTGTGTTGCTTGATCTCACTATAGGTACCGGTTCCGTAGACAATGATCGTTTCTTTGATATAGTCTTGTTGGGCAAAGTCGATCTTGACGCTGTGAGAGGAGGGAGCCTTTTCTTTTTCCGGCACCAGTCCCAACAGACTGAATAGAAGCAGCAAAGAAGTCCCCCAGATCAGCAGCGTCCGGGGCTTTCGGTTTAGAAACAGGAGCAAAAAGAATCCGATAAACCCGTAAAACGATAAAATATCAGACTCTGTAAGAAAATGGCTGTGCAGCAGCCCAATGACAAATAAAAACAGAAATCGTCTGGCCAAAGCCCAGAAGGGTTTCCTGCCGGCTGCTTGCAGGCCCTCTTTCATTTTGATCATCCCATACCCAAACAGGAAAGTAAAAATAGGCAGAAAGCTGTGTTCTACGGTAATTTCCAGTATGGTCCGAACCGTGGTATCCAAAGCGGACAGCGAATAGAACTGCATCTGGTCTTTTCCCCAGATCCCGTATTGAAAGATAAGCATATTGGCCAGTAATATGCCGAGCAAGGAAAATCCGCGAGCTGCGTCGATAAGGCCAGTTCTTTTTCTTTGTTCCATTTTCGTTCACCTCGCTGGTAATTGTAACCGGGTGAATGAAAGTCTCCCTAAAGCGCGTCTTATCTTTTGCTTAAGCAATGAGCTTTTGTTTAGCTAGAATTAAGCTTGCTTTGTTACAATCTTCCATGGAGGGATTTTTCATGGAAAGTGCAAAGGTTCTTATCATCGACGACGAAAAATCGATTGTTCAGATGATCGAAATGGTTCTGAGAAAAGAAGGATTTCGCCATATTTTTTCAGCCCATACGGCACAGGAGGCCCTACAGCTTTTGACGAGGCAGAAAATCGATGTCATCCTGCTGGATGTCATGCTGCCTGATCAGTCGGGGTTTGAGCTATGTCCCAAAATTCGGGAGGTGTCCCGCGCACATATCATCTTTTTGACAGCCCGCACCTCAGATTTGGATGTCCTGACCGGCTTTGCAACGGGCGGTGATGACTATGTCACCAAGCCGTTTAATCCGCTGGAAATCGCCGCGAGAATCAAGGCCAGAGTACGACGGGACATGACGCAGCCGCCTTCGTTGGGCAAAGAAGAGGGGCGCAAGCGCTACGACTTCGGCCGCTTCGTACTGGATGAATCTGCAGGCGAGTTAATAGTGGAAGGAAAAGCAGTTTCTTGTCCCGCTCAAGTCTATCAATTGCTGCTTTTTTTATGCAAGAATCCAAATATCGTGTACTCCAAGGCACAGCTATACGAAGCGGTTTGGGGGATTGACGGGTTTGGTGATGACAATACGGTTATGGTTCACATCCGCAAGATCAGAGAGCGAATCGAGGCAGACCCGAGCAATCCGCAGTTTCTGCTGACGATTCGCGGGCTGGGGTATAAGCTGGTCAAGGAGAAGTCGCGATGAGTCGGTTACGCCGAAGACTAGCCGCTCATTTCACGATCCAGTTCTTTTTTCTGTGGCTGTTTGTAACGGTCATTATGACGGTTCTGCTTCTGGTGCTGCTTCAATATCTGGTCAATCAGGACTTAAAGAAGACATTCCCCCGCGGGGCTTTGGACAATATTGTGGCGGAAACGAAGATTCAAAACGGGGACCTCTCCATTCCGGTTTGGTGGAGAGAGCAGCTTTCGGCGTCCGGGTATTGGCTGCAGATTGTAAATGAAGAAGGAAAGGTAATCTTTGCGACGAGCGGCGCGCCTGAGAAATCATCGTATCATGCTGCCGAATTGCTGGGCATGGCAGAAACCGGACGCCATGATTCGTTTCGCGTCACCACGAAACTGGATAAAGAGAAGACGACATATCCTCAGCCTTTGATGTATATTCTGGGCACAGAGGGTCGGGATCTGGATCGTCTGAAGACCTGGTTTCAAAGCTACGCAGAGAAAGGGATGATCCGCTCGGATGCGATCCCTGAATTGGAGCATGAACTGGAAAAGGGTTACGAGTATGTGCAAGTTATTGATGCTCGCGGGAACATCTTGCAATCGGTTGGAGACTCAGACAGAAAAGAACCGTATCGTCCGCTCGAATTGATTGAGATCTACTCAGAGCCAGGCACTTTTTCTACCAACATGTATACCTATCTCGACCAAGAAACCGGTCATGTGTGGTTGTTGCATACACAAAAAAAGGGGGAGGGTTATTCCGATCAACCCATCATGTCTGATGCCATCCTGGTACTGAGCGTAACGGGATGTATTTTGCTGATCCTGGCCTTTCTTCTGGCGTCCTGGCATGGCATCCGGTACAGCCAGCCGCTGCTTTTGTTTGCTGACTGGTTTGAACGCATGGGGCAAGGGCGTTATCATGAAGCGCTAACCGAAAAAGAGAAGAAAAAGGTGTTTCGCAAAAACGGCTCCATTCGTCTTCGCTACAGACTGTACAAGGAAGTGATCGCCGGATTTTATGAGATGGCGTCCAGGCTGGCAGCCACAGAATCAGAACGGGCCAGGCTGGAGAAGACACGTGAGGAATGGATGACCGGCATCTCCCATGACCTCAGAACCCCTTTGTCCACCGTTCAGGGCTATGGACATCTCTTGGAGAGCGGGCAGTATTCCTGGTCAAAAGAGGAGCTGCAAGGCATGGGCAAAATGATCCGGGAAAAAGGGGACTACATGCTTGCGTTGTTGCAGGATTTTTCATTGGTCTTCCAGTTAAAGAATCAAGCACTCAGCTTTCCGCTGGAAAAGCTTGAGATCAATGAATTCGTAAGGCGGACCGTACTTCGGTACGTGAATGATGTGACGCTGTCGGACGTATCGTTTGCCTTCGAGAGCGACCCGCGGCAGACCTTTATTCGCTCAAATGCAAAATGGCTGCAGCGCGTTCTGGACAATCTCATTGGGAACGGAGTCAAGCACAACCCGGCAGGGACGCGGATCACGATCAAGACAGGACGGGATGAGCGGGAAGCTGTCATCCTAGTAGAAGATAACGGGATCGGGATGGATGAGGAAACCAAACGCAATTTGTTTGATCGATACTATCGGGGGACTGCGACTGAAGAAGGTACGGACGGTGCCGGTCTTGGCATGAGCATCGCCAAAGCCATCGTGCTTGCCCATCAGGGAAAGATTGAAGTGGAATCAAAGGCAGGAGAAGGGACGCGCATCCGGCTGCGTTTTCCGCTGATGGAGGAGGAAAACGATAGGGATGTATCCACATCACAATCTGAAACCGCATGATTCAGGTTTTCACGGTCATTACCGCGTACCCTGCCTCATCATCACATCGGTGTTGTGTTTCGCCTAAAAACGGATCGGAAAGATAGCAATAAAGGCACCTGCGGAGGTGCCTTTTGCTTGCGAATCCATGAGCGTATCCTCATGTTTTAGATCTGGTCGATACTGTCAACTTAGACTAGTTTTGTGGGAGAGTGGCTGTCATTTCGGACGAGTCCAACCACATTCCAATTCGAGGGGTTGCATTCCGTAACAGGCTGTCCAAAGAGGGCCGTAACAGTCCGCATCCCGGCAATCTGTTACAGCCCCTAAACCCGCGTCCGATATGGCCTCGCAGCACTTATTCTTCTCCCGTCGCTACCGGATTTTCCTCCGTTTCAAAGCGCATCGTCCACGGGCTTATCGCTCATGAATTTTGCTACCAAGCGTTGTCATCATTATCGTTAATAAAAGTCATTTTTGACAATCCGGTTTTGACGGCCAATCCCCATCCGAACGATTCCCTCTGCGATAATTCGGCGCGAATCGAATTTGCGCCTTTCCTCCACTTGATCGGCACGCTTGCAAAATCTGGACGAATGCGCCCGTCATGATATGGCGGACTCCAGCACCAATCGCCTTGATACACTTCCTTACCGTTTACCCACAGTCGAATCGAGTCGCTGTAACCAAGCGATAATACGGTCTCTTCCTCTTCCTCGATTGCAAAATCGCTTTTGACTTCAACCGTGGCGCCGGGTTTCGCTCGATGAATTCTGTTGATGTTGAGGGTACCGTTCTCCTCGACGAATGCTTTCGTCCATGTCTGATCCTTGGCTCCATCCTGAATCAATGAACTCGACACGCGCCATTCCGTTATGAACGATTCCGACTTCAGCTTGCGCAAATCCGTTGCTTCGGGTTCGATGGGCGCCTGGGGAATTTCTTCGATCACCAGGTTACGGATATAGCTCGGCAAGAAGCTCCACACGCCGACTCTGCCCAATCGTTGTCCGCCATGTTGCAGTCGAGTGAGAACAAGCGCGGGCTCCTTGTTTTCCCCCAAGAAGACCCTCGCTCCTCCCGGTTGAACCTCCAGACTGAACTTGTGCCATGCTCCTGTCATGTCGGGAAGCGGTTTCTGATAAGACGGTCCATGATAAATCTGCCAAGTCATCGATCCATTTACCACGGGATCATATTGAATTTCAACCGGGGCGAGATACACGAGTTCGTAATTACCAGGGTCTTTGGCCCCGAATACCAAACCGATGAAACCTACTTCACCAGGAATCGCCACTTCGGCTTGCAGCCGAAAATAATTGTACTTCACTTCGTCACGCAGAAATACGGCCGAATTC
This sequence comes from Brevibacillus ruminantium, assembly GCF_023746555.1. Lineage (NCBI taxonomy): Bacteria > Bacillati > Bacillota > Bacilli > Caryophanales > Paenibacillaceae > Brevibacillus > Brevibacillus ruminantium. The sequence goes on along the minus strand of NZ_CP098755.1, from coordinate 3,288,982 downwards.
ATCTTCTCTAAATATAAAGCCTTTTTATCGTTCCACTCTGACGGGATTGCCTCGGAGTCACCCAAATCAAATCGTTCCAAATCGTCCCATAACGAATACATTTGCTTATCAGCCGTCATCAGGCTCTCATCTCCCTTTTCATAACTTCCATTTTAAGTTAACATTTACGGTAAGCACATAGACATATTCAAAATAACGAATATAGCCGGAAATACTTGATTATTGAAAGAGGTTCTGATTCATGCTTGATTATACGGACAAACGAATTCTGGAGGAACTGGCCAAGGACGGCCGGATTTCAATGAAGAAGCTGGGCGAGAAGGTTCATCTAAGCGGCCAAGCGGCAGCTAACCGGTTAGCGAAACTCGAGGATGACCAAGTGATCGAAGGCTATACGGTTCGCCTGAACTATAAAAAGACGGGCTACACCGTACATTCGTTTATTACCATTTTAACGCGAAGCTTCGATCATCAGCCGTTATTCTCGTTTCTGGGTACAAAGTGCTCATTCATACTCAATCGATTCAAAATCAGTGGAGAGGGCTGCTATCTCTTGGAATGTCGATTTCCGTCGAACGAAGAGCTTGACATTTTTTTAGGCGAGTTAAGCCGCTACGCCAATTATAGATTGAATATAGTCGTTAGCGAGTTTTAGGATATTCGATCTTGCCAAACCGGGGGAGGGGCACCGGGAACGCCAACCAAACTCAAGCGAGTTGCGCTCAAAAGGCGAGCATGCACCAAAAGAGGGCTGCAACAGGTTACTTGCTCATAACCTGTCGCAGCCCCCAAACCCGTGTCCGACGCGGCTTCTCGGCTCTTACTCTTCCCCTGTCGCCACGGGGTTCTCCTCATAGGACACCCAATCACTCCAGCTGCCGGCATACAGCTTGGCATCGGCTCGGCCAGCCGCGTGAAGCGCGAGCAGGTTGGTGCAAGCAGTCACCCCGGAGCCGCAGTATACAATAATCTCATTTCCCTCCAATGTCTCAAATCGTTTTTTCAATTGATCAAGAGGGAGCATCTGTCCCTCTTCAGAAAGGTTGTCCTTATAAAAGAAATGGCGTGCGCCCGGGATGTGTCCGGCCTTGGGGTCCAGTGGCTCCACTTCGCCTCGGTAGCGTTCCCCTGCACGGGAATCAAGCAGCGCTGTCGACACTTCGCGATTCGCAACCGCTTGCTGGTCGACCAGCATGTTTTCCTGAATCCGGGGGATAAACGTCCGTGGCGACGGAACCGGTATGTCAGCCGAGACCGCATAGCCCGCACGCTGCCAGGCGGAAAAGCCCCCATCCAGTACGGCTGCCTTGTCATGTCCGGCGTAACGAAGGAGCCACCAAAGGCGTCCAGCATAAGACATTTCCTGATCGTCATAGGCGATCACTGTTACGTCCTGGTCAATGCCGGCACGAGAAAACAGGGCAGTCAGCTCCGCGCTGTCCGGGATGGGATGACGGCCACCATGCTCGCTCTTTGGACCAGATAGATCGCGGTTGAGACTAAAGTAGAGGGCGCCGGGAATATGATTTTCACGATACTGTTCTTCCCCCAGTGTAGGATTGTTCAAAGCGAAGCGACAATCGACAATCAGAATATTCGGATCTTCCAGATGATCAAAAAGCCATTGCGGGGTTACCAGTGTCTGCATGCGTCTCCCTCTTTCTTTTTTCTTCATCATAGCAGATGACCACGTTGTCGGGTACAATGATTCGTAGAAGAAAAGGGGCAGCCGTCTCGAATGAAAGGAAGACGCATCAATGAAAAGGTTCCTTACCTATTTTCTGAACGGGTTGTTGGTCATCACGCCCATCGTCGTATCCGTATATGTCGTTACGTACCTCTTCCGTCTGGTAGACGAGTGGGGGAAAAAGGTGTTTGGCATGCTTTTGCCTGTGATTCCGTTTGGTGTCGGCTTGATTTTGACCATCGGGGTGATCGTCCTGATCGGGTTTATCAGCCAGCACTGGCTCATTCAGAAACTGATCGGCCGGATCGATGCCTTGTTTAACCGTTTTCCAGGCCTCAAAATCCTGTACAATTCGGTCAAGGATACCCTGAATGCATTTGTCGGAGAAAAGCGCAGCTTCTCCCAGGTCGTCATGATTCACGAAGCCCATGGCGTCAGGCGGATTGGCTTTATCACCACGGAGGACCTGGCCTTTCTCGGCTGTCCCCCGGACATGATCGCCGTTTACATACCTCATGGAATGCAGGTCAGTGGAGAACTGAAGCTGTTTCCACGCAAAAGCGAACAGATCGAATATCTCGATGTCTCGGTTGAGGATGCGATGCGCTTCTGCCTGACGGCGGGGATTGCATCCAAAAAGGAAGGCAAATTGGATAAGCGGTCAGAACAAAAGTTGAATTAGCAGATCGGATAGGTGGACTATCCACCTTTGATTTTTCCGATTTGCTGGATTTGACCCAACATCATGGGGAGAACTTCGAACAAGCGATCCGGGAAGGGTACGCGAATAAATTCAGCACGAAAAACGGCACCAAGTTTTTGGTGAAGCAAAAATTTGGGTTGATTGATGGTGCTGACCACGAAACCAGGAAAGAGTCCTTGGAAGGTCTGAATCTCAAAGACGACGAGGTCGACTGGCTGCGCTCGGCTCTATCCCGTAACTGGGAAGGGGTCGTAGAGGAGCAGCAAGATTCAGGTAAGAAAACAATCGCGATTAGGCTGGCTCGTCTGTAATAGAAAATCGAAAGCCCCGCAGCATGGGAAATGTCTGCGGGGCTTTCTGCTGCCTGTGGACGGACTACTGGCGAAATGGATCAGCGCTGATGCCCTGTGCCAGGACAATTCGTGCGTATTCCTGTGCGCTGAAGAGGGAGTGATCCTTGTAATTGCCGCATTCCAGCGGAGATACGGCGGGAATTTGCTGCGTTTCCAGAACCTTTTGCAAGACTGTCGTCAGAGCGGCGGCAATCTCAGCCGGATCGCGCTCATCCCAAAGGATTAAATAAAAACCGGTGCGGCAACCCATTGGCGAAACATCAATGACATCTTTCAGTTCATCCCGCAGATACGTAGCGAGCAGATGTTCAAGGGTATGGACCGCGGCCGTTGGCAAAGCATCCTGGTTCGGTTGAAGCAGCCGCAAATCATATTTTTGAATCGTACTGCCTTTCTCGTTTTTTTCCGTTCCGGCGATACGGACATAAGGTGCTTTTACTTTGGTGTGATCCAACTCAAAACTCTCGACTCTTGCCATCCTATACGCTTCCTTTCAAAGAAATTGGTTAAATTCAAAGTAACACAATCGGAATACTTTGTACATTGATGAAGGAGAAAATGTTTTCTTATGGAGGAATGGGTTGACAAAGGCAGTTCGCAGAACGCAAAAAAAACTTGCTTGTTGGAATCGGAGGGTGGATGATACAAAGAGAAGGAAGAGACAAAAAACTCGGAAAAAAGAGGCGAAACGCATGAGTACCCAAAAACCTGTTATCGGAATCACAGGAGCTCACGTCAAGCATAACTCCTTTATGGAAGGAGTCTATGTCCATCAGGACTATCCCAAATCGGTTGCAGCAGCAGGCGGACTGCCGATCGTCCTCCCCTATCTTTATCCCGAAATCACTTTGGAGACCTTGCCACTGGTTGACGGCATTATCCTGAGCGGCGGTGAGGATGTTGACCCATTCAACTACGGCGAAGAGCCTCATTTGCATCTGGGGTACACCACGCCGGAGCGCGATGATGTAGAAATCGAGCTGGTGCAATATGCGCTGGATCACAACATTCCGCTGCTCGCCATATGCAGAGGTGTGCAGATATTAAATGTAGCCCTGGGCGGGACGCTGATTCAGGACATCCCCAGCCAGGTAAAACAACCGCTTCAGCATTCACAAAAGGCGGAGCGGGGCAGAGATACCCACTGGGTTACGATCGAGGAAGGAAGTTGGCTTGCTCATATATTTGAGGCTGAACAGATTCGCGTGAACAGTTTACACCACCAGGCATTAAAAGATGTGGCGTCCGAGCTGAAGATCGTAGCCAAAGCGTCCGATGGCATTGTCGAAGCGGTAGAGTATACCGGCTCTTCTTTTGCCATCGGTGTACAATGGCATCCTGAATCCCAGGCAGCCGCTGCGAATCCGTTGATGTCCAAACTGTTTGAGGCGTTTGTCGAACGCTGCAAAGAAAAGCGGGAGCTGTAGTCAGGCTCCTTATTTCTTGTCCTGCCAAAGCGGCAAGTAACCATTGGGCCCCTTCACCAATTCACAGGAGAACGACGATGTTTTCCGTGTGCGGTGAAGGGGTGCAGTTTAATGGTAGAGCAGCGAAGAAAACTTGCTCCCACGCGTTTGGGTTAAGCCTCAGAGCTGAGGTATTTTTCGTAAGGGGAGTAGTCGATTTGCTTTTTCTGCAGATGGGAAATCAAGAATTTGTGGTCGCGCTTCGGTGTCGCGATAATATAGCCTTTGATGATCAGATCAATGCTGATCTCAGTAGCTTTCTCTTCGAGCGCCAGCTTGCCGATTTTGGCGGCGATGCTGCGGCGGGCCACATCCCGAAACAACTGTGGAACCGGATCAACCAGTTCATTCAAAAGCTCCAGTCCTTCCTCTGTCCACATGGAGCGAGTTTGGTCAATATAATAGTCCTGCCAGTCGAGGTCGGATTTGCCGTCCTGCTTCGGCATCGATTTCAGGAATTTGCGAAACATGAAAAAGCCGCCAATCCCCACCAGGCCAACCAGGACGATGGACCAGCCGATGATAAAAACGGAGAAGCCCGTCGACATTTCTGACATGATAGCACACCTCGTTCCGTTACATTCCATAGAAAATGATATCAACGTAAAGTGTATCGCATTTTCGCCGTTCCAACAAATCTTTTCGAACATCCTCCCCGAATAAAAATGCAAAGGCGCTGTTTGCTCTTCCCAAGCATGCATACAATTTAGTATGATTAGAATGAAACGCAAAAGGGGTTGACGCTCATGTTCAAGCTTGGACAACGTGTCGTCATCGTTGCTGACTCCTTTGAACAAGGGATGCCGATAGGTGAGTACGGGTATCTGATAGGCAGAGATCGCAATCCGGACAGCGCTTTTTCCTGGATTGTGCGTATTCCCAAAATAGATAAGCAGTACGCCTTGGTAGAGGATGATATCGCGCTGGAGGAGACTTTGCTTGAACAGGAAGCAGAGAGAGTCCAGAAAGAGGCTCTGCTGGACTATGCATTGGCTACACGCAACGAAGCTCTGTTCCGTCAGCTGATGGGCATTCAGGACGTGACAGAGGAAAATGGCGAACCTGTCAAGGAATCAATGGAAGAGTTTATTCGTAAAGTGAATATAAAAGCCTGGATATAGAGGATCAGGAGACATCAGATACGGGCGGTTTCCGCATGAGGGAATCGTTCGTTCTCTTTTTGCCGCTGATTGCTCCCATCTCTCCCAGGGAACCAAAGAAAGAGAGGCTGTTTCATGTCAGAATTTGTGACCTTTACCAATGAGCATGGCCAAAGTGTTCAGTTGTCGCGAGAGGATTTTCAGAAAAAGATCATTCCGCAAAATTTGGACAAGTTTTGGGACGATAAGGAAAAGCTGCGCGACTTCGCGATGGAGCTGGTGCGGGAGAAATTCTCCGAGCAAGCGGCTGTCGCGGCTGATCGGCTATTGGAGCTGTATGGTCCGATTGAATCTGCGCTGATTTTCCGTTCTGTGGTGCACATGCAGGCAGGGGAGTACGAGCAGGCGAAAAAAATGCTGCTCGATTGCCTGGAGCGTTTTCCGTCCTCCGGTACGGCGTGCACCAATCTGGCCAAGCTCTACGCGCTGGAAGGTCAAGAGGCCAAAGCCTTTGAGACACTGGAAGCGGGACTGTTCAAAGACCCTAACCAGGAAAACGGCCTGAATATGTATGTGGAAAGCTTTTTGCAATTTAACAAACGTGAGGAACTGAAGCGGAAATTGGAAGCGTTTATGTCCAAGGAGGGCTCATGGCGTCCGCAACTGCACTCGGCTCGTTTGGCAATGACAGAGGAAAATCTGTTAAAGGCCATGCAGTGGTATAAAGAAGCAATCGAGCGGGCGCCGGAAAAAGAAGAAGTGATCATGACGGTGACCGGAGAGCTTGGCCAAGCCGGGTATGTGTACCAGCTTATTCAGATTTGTGAGCAGTATTGGTCTTTGGATTCGATCACGTATCCGTTTACCGGATTCAACTATGCCAATGCCCTTTTGACCACCGACCAAAAAGAAAAAGCTATCACCATTCTGCGTCAGATGCAAGAACACTTGTCCGACCAGTACAAGCCGATGGTAGACCATTTCCTCGCCCGGATACCGGGTGCAGTGGACACAGAAGCGGCGATGAAGCAGACAGCGGAAAAGGCAGAGACGGAAGTGGCCGAGAAAAAAAGCAAGTGGAAGTTCTGGTAAGAAAAGTGGTGACGGGCGCCTGTGCGATTGCCAGGCGCTTTTCGTATGCATGTGTACCGATCTCTTTATTCCTAGAAGAGGCGAGTGGACAAATCGATGACAAACGTGAGCGTCAGGCTGCTAAGCAGCGTGGAAGCCAGTACGGCCTGTGCGGCGAATTCCGGCTCGTTCCCATACTCCAGTGCGAGGGCAGCACTGTTTCTGGAAGTAGGAAGCGCGCTGCATATCAGAAGAGCTTGCGCGATGACGCCATTCATGTTCAGCAATCGAAGCAGAACATAGGCACAGAGCGGAGCGGCGACCAGACGGAGGAGGCTGCTGGACAAAACCATACGGGAATATCGAGAAATCCCCAGCCGTGCTACCTGGGCCCCAATCGAAACCAGCGCGACAGCCAGCATGCTGTTAGCGACGGTATGCAGCGGGATCAGCACAAAAGAAGGCAAGGGCACCTGAAACATGTGAAGCAGCATGCCCGATACGAGGGCGTAGACAATAGGCAACTTTACAAAGGTAATCAGCGACGTTTTCAGCCCGATACTGGCTGTGCTAGCGTTAAACAGGCCGTAGGTGAAAGCGAGGACGACCTCAAACAGCACGACGACCATTTGCACGGACATGGCCAAGGGATCATGACGAAAGGCCAGATCGTTTACCGGGATGCCGATATTGCCGTTGTTGCTCAGGATGATACTGTTGTTGAAGCTGGCTGCAGATTTTTCCCCCAGACCCAGCAGCTTGCTTACAGCTTTCCCCAGGAAGTGAAGAACGGCCAGCTGAAGCAGCAAAAAAATAACAACCTCCTTTAAGAGGGACAGGGAGATGGAGGCTTCGTATATGGCAATGAAGGTCATGGCTGGCAAAAAGAAGTACATGATCAATTTGGACAACGTGTTCATATCGAGCTGAAACCTGCGATGCAGGATGACCCCGACACCAATCAGCAGGATTATCGGGAAAATGACTTGTGTAAGGATGGACAGGTAGGACGACATGCCGGTCACCTTCGTTTCTATCGTTTGAAGATGATTATAGCCGGGACATATAAATAGGTAAAATCTATAAAAATTATAAACGTAATAGATTTATCCTATAACGGAAAAAGTGGTTCTTCCTGCTTGGAGAGAAAAAGCGACGCTGCCCGCATCGTTGCAAGCAGCGTCCGCGCTTTTATTTAAATTGGCTGGTGAGTCTCCTTTCCAGAAAAGCAACCCCTTGATACATCAGAGTTGCTACGACAGCAATGATCGCCAGCGAAACCATGACCAGCGTAAAATTAAACACTTGGAAGCCGTAGATAATCAGGTATCCCAGCCCCATCTTCGAGACGAGAAACTCGCCGACGATCACACCAACCCAAGAGAGACCCACATTTACCTTCAGTGTAGACAAAATAGTGGGGATGGTGGAGGGCAAGATCACCAAGCGAAAGATTTGCTGTTTGTTCCCACCCAGGGTCTGCACAACCCTGATGTAATTCTGGTTGACTTCCTTGAAGCTGGTATAGATGACGATGGTGGTGATGATGACAGAGATGGCGCAGCCCATCGCGATAATCGAGAGCAAACCGGGACCGAGAAAGACGATAAAGACGGGTCCGAGCGCTACTTTGGGCATGCTGTTCAGGACGACGAGATAGGGGTCGAGCACGCGGGAGAGAAACGGTGACCACCAGATCAGTGTAGCCAGCAAGGTGCCAAGAATCGTTCCGAGCAGAAAGCCGACAACCGTTTCCCAGACCGTCATGCCGATATGCGGCAGGAGCCGGCCATCCATTAGCTGTGTCCAGAAAAGCTCCCACATCTTGGACGGATAACTGAAAATCAGCACGTTGATGGCGTCCATTCGGGCCATCCATTCCCAAATTCCGATAAAAACCAAAAAGATTGTCACCTGAGTGACGAAAATCAAATTTCGTTCTTTGCCTTTTTGCTTGATATGATTTTGATGGATCGCTTCAATTTCCTTTTGCAGCATCCGATACCACCTCCATCTCTTTCCAGACTTGGTGGAAGAGGTCCTGAAAGCCAGGGATATTTCGGGCATCAAAAGGGATTGCGTCGCGTATTTCGGAAGGAACGGCTACTTCACTGCTGATCCGTCCGGGATTGCGGGCCAGGATATAGATGCGGTCGCCCATCGCAATCGACTCGGACAGATCATGTGTGACCAGGATCGCCGTCTTTTTATGGCGGCGCAGCGCGGAAAAAATCAAATCCTCCAGCTTCAGCTTGGTCTGATAATCGAGTGCGGAGAACGGTTCATCCAGGAGCAGAACATCGGGCTGGCAGGCGAGCGTTCGCACCAGTGCCACCCGTTGACGCATGCCACCGGAGAGCTGGGCGGGATAAGCACGGCGCACGTCTGCCAGCTCCATCTCGTCAAGGAGATGCAGCGCGAAATCTTCAGTCTCTCTGTTGCGGATTCCCTGGATGTCCAGCCCGAGAAAAACGTTCTCCTCGATTGTCCGCCAGTTGAACAGATAATCCTGCTGAAGCATATAGCCGACCTGGCGGGAGCTTCCCAACACGGGCTTGCCTTCGATCAGCACCTTACCTGCGGTGGGCTTCTCCAGTCCGGCAATCAGTGAAAGCAGTGTCGTTTTCCCACAACCACTGGGGCCGACTAGACAGATGAACTCGCCTTCCTCCACGCGCAGGTTGATGTCCCTGACCGCCATGAACGCTCTGGACGTTGAAACATAGAGATGCGTGACGTGGCGTAGCTCAATCTTGGCCGGCGTAGAAAGAAGCTGGTTCATTTTTGATTACTTCCTTTCCTTTGCAGTTTTGGCGAAAGTGGTGTTGACTAGCTTGTTGTAGTCAACCCGCTCTTTCAGTTCACCCGCTGCGTCCATGATCTCCTGCAGTTGATTCCATTCGGCTTCATCCAGAATCGGGTCCGTTGCGAACGAGCCCTGCTCCTGGTAGCGTTTGATGGAGCTTTCCAGTATTTCCAGCGGGATATCCTGGAAGTAGGGGGCAATAACCTCCGCTATTTCTTTCGCCGAGTGGGAGGCGACCCATTGTTGCCCTTTGTAGATGGCATTGGTAAACTTTTGAATAGCGGTTTGCTGCTTGTCAAGATAGCTTTGCTTCGTCATAAACACGGTGTAGGGGACGGTACCGCTTTCTTTGCCGAAAGAGGCGACCACATGGCCGATCCCGTTCATTTCAAACTGGGACGCCTCAGGCTCAAACAGTTGGACGTATTCTCCTGTACCGGATGCAAAGGCAGAGGCGATGTTTTTAAATTCGATATTCTGTATTAACTCCAGATCCTTATGGGGATCAATGTTGTTCTTTTTGAGCACAAACTCGCCGACCATCTGCGGCATGCCGCCTTTTCGCTGTCCGAGAAAAACGTTGCCTTTCAGTTGGTCAAAGGAAAAATGATCTTGCTTTTTGCGTGAGACCAGGAAGGTGCCATCAGTCTGTGTGAGCTGCGCAAAATTAATCACGGGATCGGCAGCACCCTGCTGTGCGACGTAAATACTGGTCTCTGAACCGACCAAAGCGATATCAATGCCGCCGGAAAGCAGCGCGGTCATCGTTTTATCTCCACCCCAAGTGGTGGTCAGCTCGACTTCCAGCCCCTCTTCTTTAAAGAAGCCCTTTTCAACGGCGACGTATTGCGGGGCGTAAAAAAGGGAACGGGTCACCTCGCCGATCCGGATTTTTTCGGTGCTTCCGGCACACCCGCTCAAGATGGCCGTAAGCGCCAGACCGGCTGCCAGACCCACCCGTAATAAACGTTTCATCCTCTTCCCTCCTGTCAATGACCTGGGCTATTCATTTTCTGATGTAGGGTATGCGCCTAGAGAAAAAAGGGTGATTCTTCTCGTGGAGGGACAGGCACCGATAGAAAAAGAGACAAAGGAGTTCGTGAACAGCATGCATGTTACCTTTTTAGGAACCGGTTCCGGTGCCCCGTCAACACGAAGAAATGTAAGCGGGATCGCACTCGGATTTGACCAAAAATCAAAATGGTGGCTGTTTGATTGCGGAGAAGGAACGCAGCATCAGATTCTCCGTTCCGCTCTAAAAATCAGCCAACTGGAAAAAATCTTTATTACCCATCTGCATGGTGATCACCTGTATGGCTTGATTGGACTTTTGGCGAGCCGTTCGTTGCGCAATGACCACGCGACTCCCGTCGAGCTGTATGGACCCCCGGGCGTAGACCGTTATCTGAAAGCCGTGATGGACGTCAGTCCTGTACATTTGCACTATCCGCTTCAAGTGAAAATCATTCAAGAAGGCATCATTTATGAGGATGAAGAATGTACCGTGATCTGCAGAAAAGTGCAGCATCGGATTCCCGCCTACGCCTACGCTGTGCGGGAAAAAGAAAAGCCGGGTACTTTTCTCGTGGAACGGGCGAAAAGCGCTGGTATTCCGCCAGGACCGCTGTATGCTGCCTTGAAACGGGGAGAGCAGATAACGCTACCCGACGGTCGTGTCGTAAGCGGTGCGGATTATGTCGGTCCGCCCCAGCCGGGACGAACGGTTGTCTTTAGTGGAGATACGGAGCCTTGCGAAGCGGTTGCCGAGCTGGCGGAGGGGGCCGATTTGCTGATCCATGAGGCTACATACGCATTTCCTGACAAAGAGCTGGCGGTGCGAAGCGGACATTCAACTGCGAGGGAAGCCGCGCAAATGGCCAAGAGGGCAGGGGTGAAAGCGTTGGTTTTGACTCATTTTAGTCCCCGCTATGAAAACGAAGACGGCGAACTGACCATGGAGGATTTGCTGAAAGAGGCACAGGAAGTCTTTCCTGACACAACACTGGCTGCTGATTTTGCTTCATTTACCGTCAGGAGGGAGCGAAAGACAGCGGGAGAGGAAAGGTGAGCAGAAGTGTCCGGTCATTGGATGGGTACGCCCATCGTTATTCGGTATGTCATGTTTGTGTTAGGATTGTTTGTCGGCGCGTTTGGATGTGTCTTGATGATCAAGGCCAATTTGGGAGTGTCGCCTTGGGACGTCTTCCATATTGGGCTGCAAAAGACATTTGGACTGACTATTGGGTTGTGGTCGCAGATCGTCGGGATCATCGTCATTTTTCTTTCGTTTGCCCTCGCGAAAATCAAACCCACATTTGGGATGTTTTTAAATATGCTGTGCTTTGGACTTTTTCTGGATCTGTTTTTGTGGATGAATATCATCCCTGAGGCGGAAGGCATGTTCCAACGGATTACCATGCTGTTGATTGGACTTTTGGTATTGGCGGTGGGGGTCGGCATGTATCTCTCCCCACGGCTGGGGGCAGGGCCTCGGGATAGCTTCATGCTGGCCATGCATGAACGCATGGGCTGGAGTATTCAAAAAGTTCGGTTGATCATTGAACTGGCGGTCCTGATAGCCGGTGCAGCATTGGGAGGTCCGGTATCGGTCGGAACCGTTCTAGTCGCGCTGCTAACGGGGCCCCTGATTCAACGAACCATACCGTTTTGGCAGCAGTTGATGCAAAAACCATACGGCATGGCAGAGCCGTTACAGCGCAAGGCAAGCTGAATCATATCGATCGCAAAGAAGACTAGGTTATGCGTGAATGGGCGTCAGTCCAATCACGTTTTTTGTTTTTTACATACAGTATGAGTAGTTTGTCGGCAAAGGAGGGTAAAAGAATGACTGAATTCAAAAGCGGTTTCTTTGAAGACTTCTCTCTGGTTCTCGTTCTCTTCGTTTTGCTTACGATCGTCGCTTGCTCTTGTAACTAAGTTTGACATCAATCTACCTGGATTTCATGACAAAAGGAGAGCAATCGGCTCTCCTTTTGTTGTGTTTCCCGACTACTTGATGGGGGGAGATCATCCATTCTGATCTTAGCGAATTTTATTTTTTACTTCCTTGCGAACCTTGGAAATTTGATCATCGGACAATGGAATCCCGACCGCTTTTCCGACTTTTTTGATGAGCTCCTTCAACTTTTGGTCATCCTGAAAATCCTTCTTTTTATAGCCTCTTGCCAGTGATTTGATGTCATCCATGCTTAAATTCTTTTTGCTTTTCTCGTTGATCTTTTTTAACAAATCGTTTGGGTTTGGCATTTTTTCGCTCCTTTCCTTTCGAGTCCCTCAGACGACGATGTCCCCCACTTGCAGTCATATGGCTGCAACTCGGATTCTGAGTGGACAGAAGCTGACGATTGCACGCCTATTTTTGGTGTCCTGTGCATCTACCCAACCCACCTAATCCGCTCATACATAAGATGAGACAGACATTTATCACGATAGGAGGAATCGGCGAGTTGAAAATCCTTTCTTTTCACAAAAGGCACTCGTTTCCCAGTATTTTGTCTGAATTGCAGAAGAGAATGTCCAGCCATATGGTGAACCAGCCATGGAGCTGTTACGAAGATCTGTCATGTCTATGCGTGAAGAAAGACACCTTTGAACGCTTTCGTGATGAATTTTTACGCTACAATCCCACAATCGAAGAGAATGTAACCGTCCGTGTGCATGGTACAGATGAAGTGCCATGGGGAGTTCAGTACGTCGGGGCCGAACGTATGTGGAAAAGAGGAATGGGGAATGGAGTGAGGATCGCCGTCATCGATACAGGTATCTCCCGTGACCATTTCGAGTTAAGGGAACGGGTCAAGGGTGGGGTGGACTTGGTGGGAGGAAGGCGAAATGGGCATGGTACGCACGTGGCAGGGATCATTGTGGCGGAAATAAACAATGCGGGGATTGTCGGTGTCTCACCCGAGGCTCATCTCTATGATGTAAGAGCGTTTCGAGAGGATGGTACGGCGTCGTTGTCCGATATCATCCAAGCGCTGAACTGGTCGATTCAAAATGATATGGATATTATCAATATGAGCTTTGGTATGGAGATGCACAGCGAAGCACTGGAACGAATGATCAAAAAAGTATCGAACAAAGGGATCGTCATGGTTGCTTCGGCAGGAAATAACGGCAGGGAAGTGGAATACCCGGCTCGCTATTCCGGAGTAATCGGGGTAGGGGCGATTGACCAAAACGGGAAGCTGGCAGATTTCAGCTCCCGAGGAAAGGGAATGAATATGAGGGCACCAGGTGTGGATATCAAATCAACCTGGCCGGGTAACGGTTTCCGTACCTTGAACGGAACCTCCATGGCAGCTCCTCATGTAACAGGGCTGATGGCACTGCGCATGGCCCGTAAGAAAAGAATTGCCAATAGAGTATTGCAAAAATAGCAAAGAAACCGGACAGCTCGATTGTGAGGGGGCTGTTCGGTTTCTTTTTGTATCGGCAGCGTTTAGGCTTATTGATGTGTTTTGGTTTCATAGTCTTGCTGGACGCGGAACCATATATTAAGATCATTGATGATGCTGGCTAATTCATGTATCTCTGAATTCAACTCACAGCAGCGGGGAAAATTCTCCTCTTCGGACAACTGTGATTGCTTTTCATTGATGGTGGCCTCCAGTTTGATGATTCGATCTGGGATGGTGGAACGGATCTCTTCCCACTCGAGCAAAATGTCAGCTCGTTCTGTGGGGGTATATTCTTCCCAAGCCAGTGGAAGGTCAGGAAGCTGGATTCCCATCCGCTCATTGTAAACAAATTGGTAACGCAAAGGCTCACTCACTCCTTTCCTCCCCATCGTATCAAAAAAGCAGGAGAGGGGGAAGTACGAAGAGAGGTGTTCACATGCAAGAGAAGCGCGTATTGATTGATGCCGACGCCTGTCCACGCCAGGTTTTGGCTATTGCCAAAAGAACATGTGCGGAAAAAGGCTGGTCTTGCATCACGTTCGCCAGTTTCAATCATCAATTCACAGGCGAGAATCATGTTTCCGTTGACGCAGGACCGCAGGCGGTCGATATGAAGCTGGCCAATGCGGCAACCGCAGGTAATATCGTAGTGACGCAGGATATCGGACTGGCTGCACTGATTTTAGCCAAAAGAGCGAAGGCAGTCTCCCCGCATGGGACGATCTTTGAGTCGGAGAGAATATCGTTTTTTTTGGAGGAGAGAAATGAAAAAGCCCGCTTTCGCAGGGGCGGCGGGAGAACCAGGGGGCCGGCAGCTCGAAGTACAGCGGATGATGTGCGCTTCAGCCGAGCCCTGCAAAAATTGATGGAAGAATCGGAGGACTAGTATGTATCGGATGACGCGAACACAAGGGAATCGTAAATTTTTATGGATCGCGGCCATTTTCTTTCTGCTCGCTTTTGGCATGGTAGCTGTTTACAAATGGGTTGGGTTTTCTGGATTGGATGAGGCGGGATTTGCATTTGCAAGCAGTCTCCGCTTTGATCTGCTCACGACGGGGTTAACGGTTCTCACCCATCTGGGAGATACCAAATCGGTGATTACGTTGGTCGCGATCTTGCTTTTGTGGCTATTTTTGAAAGGATACCGCAAAGAGATCGTCATCGTAGCCGTGATCATTCTGGCCGACACCATGATGAACGAGTTGATGAAAAATCTGTTTGCCCGGGAGCGTCCGATTGGCTTGAACCTGATCACCAAACCGGACTCTTACTCGTTTCCCAGTGGACATGCTATGATCAGCTCCGTTTACTTTTTAATCGTGGCGTACTTGTTCCGGACGCTCGGAGAGCATACCTGGTGGCGGTTTCTCACGCCGTTGTTCTATGTGCTGATTTTGCTGATCGTAAGCAGCCGTGTCTATCTCGGAGTTCATTTTGCCAGTGACGTGCTGACCGGTCTTTTCTTTGCGTTTGGCTGGTATTTTCTGTTCCGATATGCCGATGATAAATGGGTGAGAAGGCGTCAGACATCTTATCCGCGGTGGACGCCCTCTACCCGTTATTAATGATTCGCCAAAGTTAAGTGAAATAGCCGAATTCATTCATCAAGCTTAGCCATTTTTCTACGCTAGGCTTGTTTTTTTTGTCCTTCGGCAAAACGATATACGCAGATCGTTTCGGGGGCTTGTTGCCGACGATCTGCACTTCCTTCAGTGTTCCTGCCGCCAGGTCCGCTTTTACCGCAGATCGTGTCAGCAGACTGACGCCAAGCCCGTCTTTTACGAGATCAATGGCCAGCTCTGCTTTGTCAAGATGCAAATTGGGGACGTAGTTGCGTGGGAGTGTCTGACGAATCCACTCATCAAAGGGAGGGCCCCAGTTGACGTACAGAAGAGGCAGTTTCCTCAACTCCCTGGCATCCACCTGCGAAGCGGAGGCGATGGGGTCCTGTGGACTGCATACAAGGACGATTTCATCATCCCAGGTGGGGATGACGTCAAAGGTCGGCAGGGAAGGCGGCACATATACAATCCCGATTTGAATGACATTATCCAGCAAGTATTGAATCACATCGGAAGAGTGTCCGGTTTTTGTGCTGATCGCGATCTGCGGATAGCGGACATGGTACTCTCGCAGAATCGGCTCCAGTGTAGAAGCCCAGATGGAGTTTAGACTCCCGATAGAAAGATAGTCTTCATAGGGTTGGAGCGAGGCGATTTCATTTACCGCCTCATGAGCGAGCTTGAGAATCCGCTCAGCGTACGGTAGCAGGGTAAGGCCTGCCTGGGTAATTTCGACGCTGCGTTTATCACGGATAAAGAGAGGCTTGCCAACCTTATCTTCCAATTGTTTGATCCGCATCGTTACGGTAGACTGCACGAGGTGAAGCATCTCGGCCGCCTTGGTAAAGTTTTTCGTCTGGGCTAATGTGTAGAAGGCCCGAAGCTGTTCGAAGTCCATTCAGATGTTCCCTCTTATCTAGAGAATTGATAACTCTATACAAAAAGAATCGTTTCTCAAATTATACCTTGTTCCTTATGCTGAAGGTACCTTTATTTCAGTAAGGGAATACCGGAGAGCGAGTGATTGAAATGAAACGGGAAATATGGGGAGAGACCCCGGTTTCCGTAAAGCTGTTGTTGGGCACCTCTTTTATGATGAATCTGGGCTTTTATGCGCTGATTCCCTATTTAACTCTGCATTTGACTGGCAGCATCGGTTGGACTGTCGCCATGGCTGGACTTGTGCTCAGCGTCCGTCAGTTCTCTCAGCAAGGTTTTGCGTTCTTGGGCGGTGTTGTTGCGGATAAATTCGGATACAAGGGAACGATGGTCCTGGGACTGTGGATCAGGGCGATCGGGTTTGCCATGTTTGCGTTTTGTACGGAAACCTGGCATTTTTTTATCGCAGCTATTCTTTCTGGATTGGGCGGCTCTCTGTTTGACCCAGCGGGGTCTGCTGCATTTGCGGTCCTGACTCCGGAGCCGATTCGCAAAGAAGTCTTTTCCTTTCGCAATGTACTGACAAATATTGGGATTGTAGGCTCGCAAGTCGTCGGAACGGCGCTCGCTTCTGTAGATTTCACCTATTTGTCTCTCTTTGCTGGTACCATGTTTGCGGTAAATGGACTGCTCGTGCTCTTTTTCCTGCAACCCATTGCAGCCAAAAATACACGACAAGGGATTTGGAGCAGCATGTCGGTGGTCATCCAGGATCGGCGCTTTGTCCGCTACACCATGATCCTGATGGGCTACTACTATTTGAACATGCAACTTTTTTTGACGATCCCGCAGCTAGTTGAGGACGTCACAGCCCGAAAAGCGGATGTCGGGATTGTCCTTTCGGCGATATCTGTCTCGGTTATTTTGTTGCAAATGAAGGTAAGTCAGTGGCTGGAGGGGTATAACCAGCGCTTTACGTTAATTGGGATCGGCGCACTGGTAATGGGTGTGGGGCTGTTCTTGCTCGCATTTGCTGATAACCTATGGATGTTAATCGTCAATGCCTTTCTGTATGCGCTGGGAACCATGATTGCCGTGCCTAACGTGGTGGAGGTCGTACCGCGGCTGGCACCAAAGGAACAGGTCGGGGCCTATTACGGATTTAACGGATATTCCCTTGCGATTGGCGGCTCTTTCGGACAATTCGCTGGTGGATGGGTGTATGATACGGCTCGTCACTTGGGTGCATCCTGGCTTCCGTGGACGATTTGTCTTGTCATCGGGATCTGGGTGGCTTGGCAGATGCATCGGATGGAGCAAAGCATCCAGGCAGAGAATCGTGGAAAAAACTGTACAAAAATGGCCCGTTCATGAAAATGTGCTAGGCATTGAAACATTTTCTATATGTTCTTCGTATATAACGGTAGAGGGTTGGCAAGAGAGAAATGGAGGGAATCGCGAATGGAAGATATGAAAAAGCTGAAACGTATGCTGCTAGTAACCAGTTCCCTTGGGTTTGCCGTCTTTGCCATGGTGGTTATTACGGAGATCGTTCGTTTATCATTGTAGCTGCAGAAATAATGACGAAAAGCTTGCGGAAATCAGCCGCAAGCTTTTCTTTATGAAAGGAAGTCAGTTGGGAATCAGACGGCGTTTTCCCCCGATTCGGTGGAATCGCCGCGCTTGTTTTTAAAGTAGAACTGGTAAATCAGAATGGAAATGATAACGAAGGGGACTCCGCCATACAGGGCGATGCGCTGGCTTGGATCAAAGGCCAGGCTGACCAAGACGACGATGTTCAGCACCAAAGCGAGACCGGGCAAAAACGGGTAGAGTGGCGTTTTAAATTTCAGGTCCTCCAGCTTTCCGCCCTTTTTCAGGTATTGACGACGGAAAGCGAGTTGCGAAGCGGATATCGAAATCCAGCCAACCTGCGCACCCAGACCTGCCACCGAAAGCAGCACCATGAAAACCGTTTCCTCAGCGATAAACCCGGAAAGAAGAGAAAGCAACGAGATCGCAAAGGTAATCAAAAGTGCGTTCATGGGAATTCCCTTGCGATTGGTGAGGCCTAATTTATGACTCGCCATTCCTGTACGGGAAAGGGAGTAGAGCATCCGCGTCGCGGCATAGAGACCGGAGTTGGCTACAGAAAGCAGGGCGGTCAGAACGACGAAGTTCATGATATCCGCCGCATAAGGGATTCCGATGCTGTCAAAGACCGCCACAAACGGACTTTCGACGACTCCAGCCTTCGTGTAGGGAATCAAACCGGCCAAAATAAAGATGGCGAGCACAAAAAATACCAAGGTTCTCCACACCGTTGTGCGAATAGAGCGGGGGATTGTTTTTTCAGGCTCTTTGCTCTCACCGGCAGCGATCCCGATCAGTTCGGTTCCCTGGAAGGAAAAATTAACCGTAATCATCGTTAAAAGGAGTCCGGTAATCCCGTTTGGGAGCAGCGGGCTGTTGATATATTGAGACAACATTGGTGCAGGCTGCCCACCTTTCATGCTGATCAGGCCAAACATGGCTGCACCGCCCAGGATGATAAACAGGATGATAGCGCTTACTTTAATGCTGGAAAACCAGAACTCAGTTTCTCCGAAAGCACGTGCTGAAAGCGCATTCAGAAGAAAGAGAAGGGCTCCGAAGATCGCACACCACATCCATACAGGCGAACCAGGGAACCAGCGCTGCATCATCAGGCCGGAAGACAATAGTTCCAGGGCCACCGTCACCGCCCAGCCAAACCAGTAAAGCCAACCGACGGCAAAACCGAGCGAAGGGCTGACAAATTTCGTCATATAGGCTTGAAACGATCCGGCTACAGGCATGGCGACCGACAGTTCTCCCAGACAGAGCATGGTGAGATACATAATGAATCCGCCGACCAGGTAGGAAATAATGGTTCCGATTGGACCGGCCTGACTGATGGTATAGCCCGAGCCCACAAATAATCCCGTTCCGATAACCCCTCCGAGAGAGATCATGAAGAGATGCCGACTGTTCATAGAGCGCTTTAAATCGTGGTGTTCATTCATTGTGGACATGCAACTCTCTCCTTCGTTAAGAATACACAAGGCAAAATCATAAAGTGCGTGTATATTCTCTAAGCACATATTGTGCCAAGTCGGAATTGTGGAACGGTTGTCTATTATGGGACGATTACACTTTTGCCCATGCAAAAAAATTACGCAGTACGCGCAAAAAAATCATTTGTGGAAAAAATATTTTGCGGGTTACTATCGTTTGACCCCCAGCTTCCGAACTCGGTATTGAAGGCTTTGTCGGCTGATTTGCAATTCTTGGGCAGCTCGAGAAATGTTGCCGTTGTGTTTTTCTACGACTTTTTGTATGTAATAGGTTTCGAACTCTTGCAGCTTTTGCTTTAAGGGCACGATTTCGTCCGATACGGGCATCACTGTTATCTTTTCCTTTAGAGACCCAGATGTGCGGCGTAAAAAATGGTAAGGAAGATGCTCGGAGGTAATCAATCGTTCATCGGCCATCAGATTCATGGATCCTTCGATGATATGCTGCAGCTCACGAACATTGCCCGGCCAGTCATGGCTCATGAAAAATTGCATTACATGGTCGGATACGCCCTCGACCTTCATTTGAAACAGCTCATTGTATTTTTCAATGAAATGCCGAATCAGGAGCGGAATATCGTCTTTGCGGTCACGCAGGGATGGAATAAATAGTGTAACCACACCAAGCCGATAGTATAAATCCTTGCGCAATCGCTGATGAGAGATGGCTTCTACAGGATCTTCGTTCATCGCGGCGATGATTCGCACATCAATCGCTCTGTCCTTCGTATCCCCGATGCGGCGAATCGACTTTTCCTGCAGGGCCCGCAACAGTTTAGCCTGAAGGGACATACTAAGCGAGTTGATCTCGTCCAAAAAGAGGGTGCCGCCCTGTGCCTGTTCAAATAAGCCGGGCCGCTCCACCGCGCCCGTAAATGCACCGCGTGCGGTACCGAAGAGGAGTCCTTCGATC
Source organism: Brevibacillus ruminantium (assembly GCF_023746555.1). NCBI lineage: Bacteria > Bacillati > Bacillota > Bacilli > Caryophanales > Paenibacillaceae > Brevibacillus > Brevibacillus ruminantium. The sequence goes on along the minus strand of NZ_CP098755.1, from coordinate 3,268,923 downwards.
AGGCTGTCGGGCAACGCGGCGCAGTTTTGGGAAATAAAAGGTCCTGCTGCGCGCATGCTGGCGTTGTGTATGCTTTGAACGAACAGTTCTTTGCCAGCCCCAGTTTCACCAACGACCAGGACAGAAGAAGAGGTACGGGCAGCGCGCTTGGCATTTTCGACGACATCCTTGATGACTGAGCTGTCTCCGATAATTTTGTCAAAGGTATAACGTGCGCCGTTCTCCCAGAGATTTTTCTCGCGCAGCAGCCGTTCCACCTTGGTCACGTCATTAGCCAGCTCCATGGCGCCGAGGAGTTCACCATCGACGATGATCGGGTAGGTATTGTTGATGGTGTTGATCTCTTGTCCTTTGTCGTTGAAATAGGTTTGGCGCACATTGCGTACGCTGTTTCTGGTCCGCAGACAAGTGAGCAAGGTACTCTCCTGCCCTTGGGGAAATTGGAAAACCTCTGCGAGGGGCTTGTTCAGCACATCCCGTTTACTCATGGATTCCATCTCGGTCATTTTGCGGTTATAGACGATTGTAGTTCCGGCAGCATCGATGACATGGACGCCTTCATTCACACTGTCCAAAATACTGTCCAGGACGTGAAGATATTTGTCGGGCGTAATCATGTGTTTCCCGGTTGACATTTGTCAAAGCACCTGCCTTAGAAAGAGTATGACTACCATCATAACATAGGATGAAGCAGGTGCAAAAATATTATGCTGGTTGTCATAAAAAAACGGAAATAGATGCAAATTAATTTGGCACAAAACGTCTCTTTTTTGCATGAAAATCAGCAATGGCAACGGAAAGTATCTGTTGGCATCATTCTTGAATAAGAGAAAGGGCAATGCAGATACAAGGAGGCAGTGACACATGAATAAAACCAATCAAGTGATTGATCAAACGGAAAAATTCGGGGCGCACAACTATCATCCGCTACCGATTGTGATTGCCAAAGCAGAAGGTGTTTGGGTAGAAGATCCTGAAGGAAATAAATATCTCGACATGCTCAGCGCATACTCGGCCCTGAACCAGGGGCACCGTCATCCGCGCATCATTCAAGCACTGAAGGATCAGGCGGACAAAGTAACCCTCACGTCTCGTGCTTTTTACAACGATCAGTTGGGGACTTTTTATGAAAAGCTGGCGGAACTGACGGGAAAAGATATGATTTTGCCGATGAACACCGGTGCAGAAGCGGTGGAAACGGCGTTGAAAGCAGTAAGACGCTGGGCGTATGATGTCAAAAAAGTGCCGGAAAATCAAGCGGAAATCATTGTGTGCGCCGGCAACTTCCACGGACGTACCGTCACAATCACTTCCTTTTCTTCCGATCCTGGCTATCAACGCGGGTTTGGTCCGTTCACCCCGGGCTTTACGATCATTCCTTACGGCGATCTGGATGCATTGAAGCAGGCGATCACACCCAATACAGCAGCCTTTATGCTTGAACCAATCCAGGGGGAAGCGGGGATCATTATCCCGCCAGAAGGCTTCCTGAAACAGGCCTATGAGGTTTGCAGGGAAAACAATGTCTTGTTTGTCTGTGATGAAATCCAGACCGGATTTGGCCGCACTGGAAAATTGTTTGCTGCGGATTGGGAAGATGTGAAACCGGATATGTACATCATGGGGAAAGCGCTGGGCGGAGGAGTATTCCCGATCTCAGCCGTAGCGGCAGACAAGGAAGTACTCGGGGTGTTTGAACCAGGTTCGCATGGTTCTACATTTGGAGGCAACCCGCTCGGCTGTGCTGTTGCCATTGCAGCCATGGATGTATTGAAGGATGAACAGCTTGTCGAACGTTCCCGGGAACTGGGAGAGTATTTTATCAGCAAGCTCAGAGAGATCCAAAATCCGTTGATTAAAGATATTCGCGGAAGAGGACTCTTTATCGGACTGGAGCTGAATGGCGCGGCTCGACCTTACTGCGAGAAATTGAAGGAACTGGGTCTGCTGTGCAAAGAAACACATGAAACGACCATTCGATTTGCACCGCCATTGATGATCAGCAAAGAGGACCTGGATTGGGCAATCGAGCGGATCAAGCAGGTGCTGCACGTTTCTGAAACAGCAAACGCATAAGCCATCCCGTCAACGCAAAAGCGGACCCTCTGCGGAGTCCGTTTTTTTACTGAGCGTGCAAAACAGCGGTATACGAACGATGTATACAGTCAATCGTTCGACAAATTACGACAGTATGTGGATAATTACGATCGGAGAATCCACATAGACAAGCCTGAGTTTTTATTACTTGCGCACATTTTGCCCACAACTTACTCACATGATATCCCCATGCCCTGTGGATATCAGAACGATTGTTCGTGCCCAATTCTTTTGATACAATGGGTTCAGGTTAAAGGATGGAGGTGACAACGTGAAATACTTAACTGACCAAATGTTGATCGAAGTATATCATCGTGCAGTCGACCTTCAACTGGACCCAGATTTTATTGAATTGCTTAACACAGAGATAAAGAGAAGAAACATCGGACACACGCAGGTAGTCAGCGCGTGAACGGGCTAACAAAGAAATGATTCCTGCAAAAAGCCATCCTTTTACCCGGATGGCTTTTTTGTACTTTCGGAAATTTTAACTTTGCTAACGCGTTAATGACGAAAGTATAAAAAAATAAGACTCTCGCTACTGGACTTGGCGATAAGCCAAGTTTTTCTAATATGAAAGCAAACGATTTAGTTCTCAGATACGATTTCAAAGGCAGTGATCCCAGTAATGGGAGGTTCCTGTGCCAGAAACGCTTCAGGCAGGTAAAAGTAAACAGGTCCATCGGTGCGAATTGGTTTCCCCTCCTTGGAAAACTGCAGGATCGCTCGCTTCGCTTCGCTAAGGGGGAGCAGGAGAGATTCTCCGTTCTCCCGGTGAATTCGCAAGTGAGTCGCTTCTGGCAGCGGACGGGCATTCTCAATAAATGGCGCCAGTTTTATCGCATAATCGCCTTGGAGAGCTTTTCTCTCTTGAATCAGGCTTTTTCTCTCAGATGGCGGGACAGCCCCTTCTCTCAGCTCTTTGTCCCACTGCGCGCCGGTTCCCTCCAGATATTTTAGTTGATAGCTGGTTTCATCCTCTGTTTCTCCTTGGTAGGAACCAAGGTCAAATTTTCGCTCATCAAAAATCCACACACTCGGGTCCAGGGTAATGGGAAAGGAAACCGCTCCCTTGAACACGATCACATCCGACATGGAACATTCCTCCGTCTCTATTCGATCATCAATCATTGTACCGCAAGCAAAAAGGATGTGGCAAACGAGCAAGTGAGGCTGGCTTTCCCGAATCTTTCCGGGGAATTTTTTGACAGAAACTCTACGGTTTCCTACAATGGAGAAAATAGTTCGTAGATGGCAGAAGCAAATAAAAGGAGGCACAAATGGACCTGACAGATCACAGCGGGCTTCAGCAGCTACTGGAGGATATGATCCGCGACACGGCCGGGGAAGCAGAGAAGGGAGAGGTCGCATCCTACATACCTGAGTTGGCCAGGCAGGAGAAGCACATGCTTGGCATCAGCGTCTGTCTTGTAGACGGCACACTTTTGTCTGCAGGGGATGCGAACCACAGTTTTACCCTGCAAAGCATCTCGAAAATCTTTTCGTTGATGGTAGCCCTGTGCGAACACGGACCTGATTACGTTTTTCAGCGAGTAGGGAAAGAACCGACCGGCGATCCTTTCAACTCGATTATCAAGCTGGAAACAATCAAACCGCATAAACCCCTGAATCCTATGATTAATGCCGGGGCGATAGCCGTAGCCGGTATGATTCCAGGTGCTAGTGTTGAGGAGCGGTTGGACAAGATCCTCCAGCTTCTGCGAAAAATGAGCGGTAATCCTGATTTGCGCGTAAATGAAAAAGTGTATCAGTCGGAAAAGCAGACGGCTGATCGAAATCGGGCACTTGCCTACTTCCTCAAAGACAGCGGGATTCTTCAGGGAGACGTCGAAGAAACGCTCGATTTATATTTTCGGCATTGTTCCATCGACATGACCACTGTTGAAGTGGCCCGACTTGCCGCCGTTCTTGCTGCGGACGGATACGACGCAAGAAGTCGAGAACAATTATTTCCGAGAGAAGTGGCACGGATTTGCAAAACATTTATGATTACCTGCGGGATGTACAATGCTTCCGGTGAATTTGCTATCGATGTCGGCATTCCTGCGAAGAGCGGGGTTGCCGGGGGAATTATGGCTGCCGTTCCTCAGCGCATGGGAATCGGTGTCTTTGGTCCGGCTCTCGACGATAAAGGAAACTCTGTCGCCGGCGTCAAAGTATTGGAAAAGCTGTCTGACCGGTTGGATTTGAGTGTTTTTTAGTCAGGTCGTATTTATATACTTACAGTTGCCAAATCCTCTCCCCTTTTCAAATGGGTCAGAATAACGTACTATGTAAGATAAGGTTGTGGCAAACGGAGGGATAGGTTTTGGCAGAGATTAAGATTCCCGATCTGGAGCAAAAGGCACTGGAATTGCTGCGAGCAGATGCGGACAAGATATTCAAATTGATCGACGTACAGATGGAAAACCTGACGATGCCGCAGTGTCCTCTGTACGAAGAAGTGCTGGACACTCAGATGTTCGGGTTATCGCGTGAAGTAGAGTTCGCCGTCCGTTTGGGATTGATTGAAGAAGAGATCGGACGAGAAATCATGGGTTCCCTGGAAAGAAAGCTGGCGGATCTGCACGAGCTCTACAACCAGAATAACTAAGGGCGAGAGAATGGAAACGTTCCTCGCTTTTCTATTATACAAGAAAACAATCCTTGATTTTTCAATGAGGATATACTAAAGTGAAGAATATTATTTTTGAAAAGCGATGATGGAGATAAGTAGACGACAAGCAGCTTGTCAGGGAGAAATTGTCACAGACTGCAAGCAATTTCGAAGCGTGCCCCGTTGAATTCCCTCCGGAGCCGTCCTTTGAACGCAACTATGGTGCCAGTAGGAGGAGAACCGGGTCATACCCGTTACCAATGTGAAAGTGAGACAAGCGAGTAACAGCGCTTGTCTAATCAGGGTGGTACCGCGAGCAACTCGTCCCTTTGGAGGACGGGTTTTTTCATGTTTTCAAAAAGCATGATTCGGCGAAATGGCAAACGTCAATGGGAGCCAATCTTTACGAAACAATGACCTTGCCCAAATCTGGCACGATTTGTTTCTCGTGGAGCCACCAAGATGGAATGACAGCTATGAGGTGAATGAAAGTGAAACAAACAGATCAATGGACGACCAGACTTGGTTTTATTCTGGCCGCAGCAGGTTCGGCAATCGGCCTGGGAGCCATCTGGAAATTCCCGTATGTTGTGGGGACGAGCGGTGGAGGGGCTTTTTTTCTTTTGTTCCTGCTTTTTACAGTGGTGATCGGCCTGCCGCTTCTTCTTGGAGAATTCGTCATCGGGAGAAGCACGCAGAAGGAAGCCGTCTCCGCCTATAAACAAATTGCACCTGGAACAGCTTGGCATTGGATCGGCAAGCTGGGCGTGGCGACCTGCTTTATCCTGCTTTCTTTTTACAGCGTCGTAGGAGGATGGATACTCAGCTATCTGTATCTCGGGATTGCCGGTCAAATGAAGGGATTACCCTATGACGAACTGTTTCACCGTGTGATCGCGAGCCCTTACGGATCAGTAGGAGCACAGTTCCTCTTTATGCTGATGACAATTTGGGTCGTCGCACGTGGTGTACAGTCCGGTATCGAAGCGGCCAACAAGTATCTCATGCCGGCCTTGTTTCTCTTGTTTCTGGTCTTGATGGTTCGCTCTTTGACGCTTGATGGGGCATTTGCAGGCGTTTCCTTTTTCCTGACGCCCGATTTTTCTAAGATGACGTCGGAATCCATTTTATATGCGATGGGTCAATCCTTCTTTTCGCTGAGTGTCGGCGTTTCCGTCATGGTGACGTACAGTTCTTATTTAGGTAAGCAGGAGAATCTGGTGCGCTCTGCGGGTTCGATCGTGGGATTGAATCTCCTGGTATCCTTGTTTGCGGGCTTGGCCATTTTTCCTGCGGTCTTTTCACTTGATATGGAACCGACAGCAGGCCCGGGGCTTTTGTTTATCATGCTGCCTTCCGTATTTGAACATATCCCGTTTGGAACCCTGTTTCTGCTGATTTTTTTGGCACTGTTTCTGTTTGCTACTCTTACTTCTGCCTTCTCGATGCTGGAGATTATTGTAGCCTCCGTCGCCAAGGGGAATGTCGAAAAGCGGAAACGCTATGCCTGGATTGTAGGAGCACTCATATTTTTAGTGGGGATTCCTTCAGCTCTGTCCTTTGGAGTGTGGGAGGATGTCAGCATCGGCGGGAAATCGATTTTTGACGCCGCTGATTACCTGGTCAGCAATATTCTCATGCCGCTTGGAGCGTTCCTAATTGCCATTTTTGTACCCCTCAGGTTAAAGCGCGAGGTCCTCATCCATGAGCTGCAAGTATCCACAGATTGGGGAAGACGGGCGTTTGCTGCCTGGTTGCTCTTGCTCCGGTATGTGGCTCCTGTCGCGATCATCCTTGTATTTTTAAGCTCACTCAATCTTTTTTAATAAAATGTGCATGAAGAAAAAGGCGCAGGTGTACGAAACGAGTACATGACTGCGCTTTTTCCATGATGGGAGATGTCAGATGAAAAAGAAGGCTGTTCCCAATATAAGATAGACCGCCAGCAGCAAAACACCTTCAAACCAGTTGGTGGCTCCGTCCCGGGTGATCGAGATGGTGATAACCGTAGCCACGCCAATCGCTGCAAGTTCAAATGTGGTGAAAACAATATCCATCGGGCGGCCCATCAACAGACTAATTAAGACTAGTGTCGGGGCGACAAACAGGGCGATCTGCAGGCTGGAACCCACGGCAATCTCGACGGCAGCCCCGATGCGGCCTTTCAATGCCAAGAGCAGGGCTGCACTATGTTCGGCGGCGTTGCCAATGATGGCGATGACAAAGGCCCCGACAAAAAGCTCCGACCAGCCCAGCGACGTGGATACCTGGTGGACACTGTGTACCAGCCACTCCGAAACCACCGCGACGAAAAAAGTGGAAATCCCGAGCATGATCATGGAAACGCTCTTGGACCAGAGGGCCTCGCTTTCATGGGTTTCGATGTCGGACAAAAAATCCCGGTGTGTGATCATGGAAAAGACCAGCCAAAGCACATAGGCGATGATTAAGAGCACGGCGATGACAATACTGAGCGTCTCGATTTTTATGGGCGGAAGTTCCTTCATAAACACTGCAGGGATAAACAGGGCAACGATGGCCAGCATCATCAGGGAGGCATTATGACTGGCGAGCTTGCTGTTAAAGGTTTGTTCCTTGTACTTTAATCCCCCGAGCAACACACTTAAACCCAGGACCAACAGCAGATTGCCGATAATGGCACCCGTGATGGAAGCTTTGACCATCTCGAACAGCCCTTCTTTTACCAGGAAAAAGGCGATGATCAGCTCAGCCGCATTGCCGAAGGTAGCATTCAGAAAGCCTCCGATCCGATCCCCTGCGTAATGCGCTACGCTTTCTGTCGATTTTCCCAGCCAGGCTGCGAGAAATACGATTGCAATAGAAGAGGTGATAAACTGAAAAAGTTCGTTTTCCGTGAAGTAATGGGCGTACCCGGCAAGCAGAAGAATACACCCGACGATGATAAAAAACAGGCGCAGCTTCATCGTTTCACCTCTTTGAGGAAAGAGTTATCATTTTTTCTATTTACATAATCAGCTTATGCACATACTAATCGGTGAGATATCCAAGGAGGTGCAATTCTTATGGCAAAGCCCTATCTTTGTCCCACCTGTAAATCTAACCGAATGAGATTTACTGTTATTGAACAGACACCCCGATACGTGCGGCTTGACCCGCAGTCAGGCGATCTTGTGGCAGAACTGTCTCAGGAACAACTGGACACGTTTCACCAGCCGTTCAAGGGTGAGCCCTATTTGATCCAATGTGGAATCTGTGGTACGACAGAACAGGAAGAGCGTTTTATCAAAATGGCCGAGCATATGCAAGGGCAGCGCCTGTAACCATTGGATGTTGGCGTCAAAAACAAGCGGATAAGAAAGAAAAGAGGCACGGTACAGACCGTGCCTGTTTCCTTTTTGCTTAGCGGCAGAAGATATGTTTGCCGATTTTCTTGATTTGAGGGCGACTCCATATCCAGGCAGAGGTTGCGGTATCCGGGTTAAAGTAGTAGATCGCACCGCCTGTCGGGTCCCAGCCGTTCAGGGCATCCTGCACCGCCTTTTTCGCGGTTTCATTGGGTGTCAGCCATATCTGTCCGTCGGCAACGGCTGTAAAGGCAAGCGGCTCAAAAATGACACCGGCCGGCGTGTTGGGAAAGGCTGCATTGCGGGTTCTGTTCAGGATAACAGCAGCTACAGCGACTTGGCCTACGTAGGGTTCGCCCCGGGCCTCGCCGTGAACGGCATTCGCCATCAAGCGGAGGTCATTTTCAGAGATTCCTTTACTGTGGTAGGTCGTATTGTTGGGAGCCGAAGGTGCAGGAGATGGTGCTGGTGCTGCTTGTTCCACTCCCAGCTCCTCGGCTGTCGGGCGGTATCCCGTCGTGGCATTATACAGCATAAGCTTTGTTTTGGGACCCAAAATACCGTCAATATCCATTCCAAATTCGTACTGGAAGTTGCGCAGGGCCCAATACGTTCTCCAGGAGAAAACCCCGTCTACTTTCCCAGTGTAGAAACCGAGATATTTCAAGCGTCCCTGCATCTCCCTAACATCCTTGCCAGTTGCTCCTACCTGAATGATTTCGTTGCTGAAGGCATCTGTACGGACAGGGTAAAACATGATCGAGGATGTCAAGATCACGGCAGTAGCTAAAAAGGCTAGCAGCCATTTCCCAGGCTGATTCATACCAAGTTCCTCCTTCATATCTCCTACTACAACATAGGTTTCCCGGAAAGACTGGAAACTTTTTAGTAAAATACTGGATAATTCGCCACACTAGAAAAGAGAACGGACAGGAGGTGCGGTATGCAGGTAGCTGACTATGTAACAGAGCAGTTGCGGCTTTGGGGTGTAAAGCACATTTATGGAGTAGCAGGTGACGCTATTCTCCCTTGGCTGGATGTGCTGGGCAAACAAAAGGAGATCCGGTATATTGCGTGCAGGCATGAATCAGCAGCTGCCATGATGGCGACTGCAGAGGCAAAGCTGACGGGCAGGCCAGCCGTTTGCACAGCGACAGGTGGACCTGGGACGTTGAATCTGATCAACGGCTTGGCGGATGCCTACGCGGATCAGGTGCCTGTACTGGCGATCACCGGGCAGGTAGAGACGCACAAACTGGGAAGCAATAGCAAGCAGTTCGTACCGCAGGAGGATGTACTGCGGCCGATTAGCCTGTTCACCACGACGGTGGCCCATCCTGAGGCGATAGGTCACGTCCTGCACAAGGCGTTTGTCACTGCCGGCAGTCAGAGAGGAGTAGCGCATTTGGCTGTTTGCAAAGATATTTTTTCGCGGTCAACTTCGTGGCCGCTTGTGGAGCTGCTCCCCCGCTTGCATACACCTGTGATGATGGATCGGGTGGAAATGAATCATACGGCGGAGCTGCTTCATCGTACCAAAAGACCTGTTGTGCTGTTGGGAAGCGGTTGCCGGCAACAAGCAGCCCTATGCAAGCGATTAGCCGAAGAGTTAGGAGCAGCCATTCTTTTAACGCTAGGTGCAAAAGGGGTTATAGATGAGGCCCATCCACAGGTAGTAGGTGGCCTGGGAGAGGGGGGAAGTATAGCCGGTCTTTCCGTGTTGGCTGAAGCAGATTTGCTGTTCATACTCGGAGCAAGCTGGTTTCCCCGAAGCTTTATACCGGCAGGTCTGCAGGTTGTCCAGGTCGATCATCGCCCTGTCTCTATTCATGCCCATCCCCTTCTTTTTTCTGTAACGGCTGAGTTGGGAGAAGTGCTTCCTCTGTGGATACAACGACTGGAGCGAAAAGAATCCTTCTTCCCATGGCGGGCGCAGGTAGAGGCCTGGCATACTTCTTTTTGGCAGGAAACGGAGAGAATCGTCGCGCAAGGGCAAGATGAGCTGATCAAACCGGAAACCTTGCTGCATGCACTCTCCGAGGTGGTGGATGAAAAAGCAGTCGTCGCTCTTGATACGGGAGAGCATACTTTGTGGTTTAACCGTGCCTTCCGAGCAAAGTCGCAGTTTCCGCTTTTTTCCGGAAAGTGGAGGACGATGGGATACGGCCTGCCTGCAGCAATAGCGGCCAAGCTGAATGGACCTGATAAACAGGTGGTTGCCGTCGTGGGTGATGGAGGTCTTCAGATGAATTTGGCAGAGCTGATGACCGCTGTAGAGAACGATCTCCGTTTTCCCATTATCGTGGTTCACAACAACACATTGGGACTGGAAGAATGGAAGATGGTTCAGGCGGGGCTCACTCCATTTGGAACACGTATCCGGAACCCTGATTTTGTCAAATGGGCAGAAGCTTGCGGAGTCAAAGGGAACCGCGTGGAAACGGTAAAAGAGCTGCTGCCAGCATTGACAGAAGCGGTACATGCCGATGAACTACGTCTTCTCGACATTCAGTGCACCCTTCCGACATTAACCGAGCGAAAACGAGAAATTCCCTTTCAAGCCCAAGCTCCACATGTTTATAATGAAAGAAAAGTCTGAAAGTCACGAGCTGAAAATGCCGATGATAAAAATCAGTGGGCAGCAGGTTAGTGGTAAAGAGAGAGGAGGATGGTCCATGGATACTATGCGCGGTGAGATCCGGGTGGCTGATCAGGTAGTGGCAGTTATTGCAGGAGCAGCAGTGGCGGATATCACCGGTGTCTCGGTGCGCACCGGAGGATTTTATCAAGATTTGGCCAAAAAGCTGGGTGCCAGTGGAAAGGGGATCTTTGTTGCAATAGCAGATGGTGCGGTGTCGATCGAACTGCGCGTGTCCATCAAGTATGGAATACGGATTCACGAGCTCTGCCAGGAGCTTCAGGAAAAGGTGAAGGATCAGGTGGAAACCTTGACCGGATTGGATGTAGAGGCCGTGCATGTGCATGTGGATGGGATCGACATGTAGAAGAAAGACCTGCTCTGAGCGGCAGGTCTTTTCTAAATTTACCGAGCTTCCGTGTACAGATGTTTTTGTCCCTGTTCGACTATCTTTTGCCTGCTCACTTCGCGAGAGATACTGAGCAGGATCCCGCAAGAAAGAAGGATGACCAATAACGAGGAGCCACCGTAACTGATGAAGGGCAGAGTAACACCGGATAGAGGGATCGTGGCGGTAACCCCGCCAATATTGATGAAAGCCTGAATCCCGATCATGCTGATAATACCAATCCCCGCCAAGCTGGCGAAGGTATCCTGCACTTTCAGACAGATCTGAATGCCGCGCAAAAGAAACAGGAGGTAAATAAGCAGGAACAGGGTTGTCCCAATAAAGCCGAGTTCTTCCGACATGACCGCGAAAATAAAGTCGGTGTGCGCTTCGGGAAGGTACAAGTATTTTTGGATGCTCTTGCCAAATCCGGTTCCTGTCCAACCTCCGTGAGCGATGGCGATGAGTGATTGTTTGATGTGGTAACCGGTATTTAGTGGGTCGCTCCATGGGTCCATGAAGGAAGTTAGGCGGTTCCAGGCATGGTTCTTCGTGGTGACGTAAACGATGAAAGCGAGCGTGGATGTCGGAAACCCAAGCCAAAACAGATGTCCGATCCGAGCTCCTCCGCAAATCATGACAATGACGGCTGTTCCAAGAAGAATAGCGGCCGTTCCCATATCAGGCTGAACCACGATTAGTCCACAAAAGAGGCCGGTGACCACCAACGCTGGGAGAAGACCTTTCTTTAAATCTCGGAATCCTACTTCTTTTTTGGAAATGATCGCAGCCAGATAAAGAATTAACCCCAGCTTCGCGAACTCTGCCGGTTGGAGGTTGACTGGACCTAAGCTAAACCAGCGTCTTGCTCCCTGAATATTTTGGCCGATGCCGGGTATCAGTACCAAAAATAAGGCGAGAACACTGACAAAGGCAATCAAGAGAAAATGGCGTTTGTAAAAGGAAAAGGGGATATTCATGGTAATAAGCATTCCGACAGTACCGACGAGTAAGAACACGGCCTGCCTTTTGACGAAGTAGAGCTCATCACCGCCGCATACTTTACAACCATTCACCGTAAAGCTTGTCAGGGCAAAGATCGAGCTTGAACTCAGGACCATGGTGATGCCAAACCCTACCAAGAGGGCCGTCAAAAACAACAATAGAAAGTCGGGGACTCCCCGTGTCTTCATCAGAGAACCCTCCCCCTTGACGTAAAACAGAGAGGTCTTGCTCTCTGTCAGTGGAATGCAATTTATGATGGAGATCCCGATCTGTTTACAGGGATGTAAACTTCTCCAGATCGGCAAGCATTACTTTTTTGTTGCCGATACCCGTACCTTTTCTAACGATTGATTATCCTCCTGCAATGGGTAAGTTAATCATTTCCTTATGATAGTCTGTTTTTGTATGGAGAGCAATGGATAAGTCGTGTCTCTATTCCGATATCCTATTTTTATGAATTTTGAAGAGGGATTAGGCGGGGCTTATAGGGGTTGTAACATGCTCAAGTAGGTGAGAATGACATGAAAAAAGGACCTGCTCACGGCAGGTCATTCTTTGGTTACTACCTATCTAATGCATGTAATTGTTTTTGCCCTTGCTCGATTATCTTCTGCCTGCTCACTTCTCGAGAGACACTAAGCAAGATGCCAGTTGACAGGAGAATAGCCAGCAAAGAGGAGCCGCCGTAGCTGATAAAGGGCAGGGGGACCCCCGTCAATGGGATCGTGGCGGTAACGCCGCCAATATTGATGAAAGCCTGAATCCCGATCATGCTGATAATGCCGATTCCCGCCAAGCTGGCGAAGGTGTCCTGCACCTTCAGGCAGATCTGAATGCCGCGCAAAAGAAACAGGAGGTAAATAAGCAGGAACAGGGTTGTCCCAATAAAGCCAAGCTCTTCCGCCATGACCGCGAAAATAAAGTCGGTGTGCGCTTCGGGAAGGTACAAATATTTTTGGATGCTCTTTCCAAATCCGGTCCCCGTCCAACCTCCGTGAGCGATGGCGATGAGCGATTGTTTGATGTGGTAACCCGTATCCAGCGGGTCGCTCCATGGGTCCATGAAAGAAGTTAGGCGGTCCCAGGCATGGTTTTTCGTCGTGACGTACGCAATAAATGCGAGGGTCGACGTCGGAAACCCGAGCAAAAACAGATGACTAAGCCGCGCGCCGCCGCAAATCATGACGATGACGGCTGTTCCCAGAAGTATAGCGGCCGTTCCCATATCAGGCTGGATCACAATCAGTCCACAAAAGATACCAGTGACCACTAATGGTGGGAGAAGACCTTTCTTTAAATCGCGGAATCCGTCTCCTTTTTTGGAAATGATCGCAGCCAGGTAGAGAATTAACCCCAATTTGGCGAACTCAGCCGGTTGGAGATTGACAGGTCCTAAACTAAACCATGATCTTGCCCCCTGAATCTTTTGACCGATGCCGGGTATCAGTACCAAAATCAAGGCGAGAACACTGACAAAGGCAATCAAGAGAAAATTACGCTTGTAAAAAGAGAAGGGGATATTCATGGTAATGAGCATTCCGACAGTACCGACGAGTAAGAATACGGCCTGTCTTTTGACGAAGTAGAGCTCATCACCGCCGCATACTTTACAACCGTTCACCGTAAAGCTTGTCAGGGCGAAGATCGAGCTGGAACTCAGAACCATGGTGATGCCAAACCCTACCAAGAGGGCCGTCAAAAACAACAACAGAAAGTCAGGGACTCCCCGTGTCTTCATCAAAGAACCCTCCCCTTTGACGTAAAACAGAGAGGGGGTTCCTCTCTGTCGGTGGTGTGCGATTTATGATGGAGTTCTTACAGATTACAGGGCGGTAAGCTTCTCGTTCAATACTTGCAGCTTCCGTTTTGCTGTTTGTACAACCGAATCCGGAATCGGGGAATCGTAATCCAGACCGTGTGGGAACAGATGCTTGCCCATGTATGGTTCGCCCAATTTGAGCAGTGCGTGGCTGTCTTCCAGTTTTCCTTCGATCACATCCGCTTCGATGCGCAGGTAGTAAACGGTACCTTTATCTTTCAGTTCATAGTCGTATGTAGCGTGTTTGTAATCCCAAGCTCCTCGTACAAAACCCAGGTCATTCATGTAGTGATCCAGATCGGCAAGCATGACTTCTTTGTTGCCGACGCCCGTGTCCTTGATAACCATTGATTTTCCTCCTACAAATGGTAAGTTATTCACTTCCTTATGATAGTCTGTTTTTGCATGGAGTGCAATGGATAAGTCGTGTCTCTAGCCGGATGCCCACTTTACCATTTTATGGTATACTCTATAGCTACAGTAGGTGCGCTCCTCAAGGGTGGCGGTTCATCCCCGTTTTTGGAAAGGGGGTGATAGCATGACAGTATATGAAGCACTAAGTCTGATGCTAGCGTTCGGGACCTTAGTCTTGATGCTGTCAACCAGTAAAAAGAAATGACCTCCCCTTCATAAGAAGTCGGGAGGTATGCCAAGAAAGTTGAGAGCCGCCCCCCGCCATCGGGGAACAACTATTGTACGCTTCGACCGTATGGGTGTTGCCGCACCCTACGGTCTTATTTTTGTAAAGATAATTCCTTATGTTTCTCTGCGTGGTCTGCTTTTGGAAACACCACTTTACCATCTTACCACAATGCCCGGAAGCATTCCTAGTCGGAAAATGGAACGCTTGACCAATGCGCATGAAACCTTTTTCCTGAGGACAAACTACAGTTGTTATCAGGAAAAGGAGGAGAGAAATATGGCAAAAGTTGAAAATCGGACACTGCGTGAAATTATGACCAAAGATGTTGAAACCGTTACCCTTAAAGATAATGTATATGAGGTTTCTTGCAAGATGCGCGATTGGAACGTGGGGGTTATCCCCGTAGTTGACGAGAAAAATGATGTCATCGGGATGATTACGGACCGGGATATCGTTATCCGTGGACTGGCAGAAAAACGCGAAGGTTCGGCAGCAGTAGAAACGGTGATGACGCGCGATATTATTCTCGGCCGTCCCGAAATGACTGTGGACGAAGCTGCCAAAATTATGGCCCAGCACCAAATCCGCCGATTGCCTGTTGTGGAAAACGGAAAAATGGTCGGGATCGTCGCGTTGGGTGACATGGCTGTCCGTGAGGTTCACCACGACGAGGCTACGGAAGCTCTCTCGCAGATTTCAGAGCCGCTCGGCAATCAGTAATCGGTAGAAGATCGCCCACGGGAATCGGTGTATTCATGAAGAGGCTGCTGCTTTGGCACAGCTTCTTTTTTTCTGAGCACTTTACCTTTCCCTAACGGTAAGGTTTACAATGAAGGCAGAACCTTGGGAAAGGAAGAAGCACGTGCAAATCAAAGAAATGGCAGAACGGCTGCAAATTACGCCGCGGGCGATACGTTTCTATGAGGAAAAGGGCTTGATCGCTCCCAAAAAAGCTGATCATTCGGGCTATCGAATCTTTTCCCAGGAGGATGTCTGGCGGCTGCAAACCATTATCACGCTGCGAGAAGTCGGGATGCCGATTGAAGATATCCGAGAAATCCTGCAGCGGATTGACCAAGAGGAAGACAGCCTGCTTCATTACCTGGAAATTCAACGCTCCTGCATGTACGATCGATGGGTTGAGCTTTCAAGAGTCATCCAGACAACCGAGCAAATGATTGGACGTGTAAAGAAGCACCAGGGGATCGATCCCGCCTCCCTGTTTGAATTGGCAGAGGGAAACAAGCGCCTCCGGCAAATGAGAGACAATTGGGTCGATCGCTGGAATTTTAACCAGATTGCAAACCAGTATGATGCGATGGTTACCAAGAAAACACGCGGGTTTTATCCGTACGAAGAATACGAGCGTATCCTGGAAGAGACTTTCCAAGAGACAGCGCCGTTACCGGAGGAGCTTGGATTGGATGCGGGAACAGGTACCGGAAATCTGGCTAAACGCTTCAGCGATGCGGGGATCAAAATGTGTGCTTTTGATCAGTCGCCGCAAATGCTGAAGGTCTGCCAACAGAAAAATCCTGCAATTGAGACCAAGCTGGGCTCATTTTTTGCTTTTCCGTATTTAGAGAGCCAATTTGATTTCGTCGTGACGAGTCTTGCCCTGCATCACCTTACTGACGAGCAGAAAACGCTCGCTTTGGCCGAGTGCAAACGGGTCTTAAAATCAAGCGGGCGCCTGATCATTGCGGATTCCATGTTTGTGGATAATGAGCAGCGCGCCTCCCATCTCCACGAGTTGCGGCTGTCAGGAAATTTGGAGGCCGTGGCTGAGATTGAGGACGAATACTACGCGAACCGCTCCAAACTGATGACAGATTTGCGGGAGCTGGGTTTTTCCGTCCAGGCTCGGCAATTGACTACCTATGTCCATCTCCTTACCGCCAAGCTGGGTTAAACGGGCTTCTCAACTTTTGGGCTCATCCAGACTGACACCCAGATTGCCTGATGCATAGGCTGTAACGAGAAGGAAAGGGGGACTCCACCATGGGGTTGTTCGATGGTTTTTTTGACCGGGAAAACGATGATCTACTGTGGATCATTATCGTTGTGGTCGTGCTACTGTTCTTCTTTAACAGTGATCGGGATTAAATAAGTGAAGCAGGTAGCCCGGGTTACATGAAAGAAAAACGACCTAAAATGAGCGGGTCGTTTTTTTGTATTCCTGATTCTCGCCGGAAATTTATTGACCAGGATGTCCGCATTGGATACGCTGGTATACAGCATCAGGATAAAGGAGAGAGAGTAAAAAATGAAACGCCTTCTTGGCTGGCTCGCTGTTCTTGCCTGTTTTCTGTACGCGTGCGGTGCCCCGGAGCAACCGAAAGCGAACGGCGAGATTTCAGCAACGGTTTCCCGTGTTGTGGACGGGGATACGTTTGAAATATCCACCGGTGAAAAGGTGCGCCTGATTGGGGTAGACACACCGGAAACCGTCAAGCCCAACCATCCGGTAGAACCATATGGCAAGGAAGCAAGCGATTTTTCCAAAAAACTTTTGACAGGCCAAGAGGTACGGCTTGTTTTTGATGTAGAGCCCTACGATCGTTATAAACGGCTGCTGGCCTATGTCTATTTATCTGACGGCACCTTCGTTAACGAAAAGCTGGTAAGGGATGGGTACGCCCGGATCATGACGGTTCCACCGAATGTTGCCAAAGCAGATCTATTTTTGGAAGCAGAGCGGGAAGCTCGGGAGAATAACAGAGGGCTCTGGGGACTCGAGGACCAGGAAGACACTGCGTCACAGAAGAAATCTGCCAAATCGGGGACTCCCAGCGAAAAGTCCGTCACTCCGGCGGAGGAAGCACCATCTCCAGATCAGCTCATTAAAGGCAATATCAACTCCAAGGGGGAAAAAATCTATCACGTCCCCGGTTCGCGGAATTATGACCAGACAAAAGCGGAGGTTTGGTTTGCAACGGAGGAGGAAGCACAAGCGGCAGGTTTTCGCGCGCCAAAACGATAGAAAACAAGAATGAAGCCGAGCAGGTTGGGGAAAAATGGGGATGACGTCTGAGAAAGGAGTGTCCCCATGAAACAGAGCAAGACGAAGCGTCTCGTCTATCGCTTGATCCTGCTGATCGGTGTAATCGCTTGTATCGAATTGGCCTATAACACAGCGCGCGACTTTACCACAGGAGGAATGCCCCAAGCACCAGGAGAAAATCAACAGGCTCCGACACTTGAAGTCAGTCATAAGCTGGAAAAAAATGATCTCCATTTGACGCTGCAGGTGAAGGGTTTTTCTTTTTCCGTCGAGAACATGGGCAAGGAAAATCGCTACGGTGAAGGACATGTCCATATTTATGTAGATGGGAAAAAAGTGGCCAAAGCCTTTGACAAAACCTATGTGGTGAAGGATCTCTCAAGCGGTTCGCACGAGATTGTCGTGGAGCTGGCTCATAACAATCACGACTCCTATGGCGTCAAGCGAGAGTTTCGCGTCAACGTCAAGCCGTAATGCTGTTTGCAGCTCCTGGAACAACGAAAAAGCCGACTTCCGGCAATGGTGCTGGAACGTCGGCTTTTTCTTTATGAGAAGATAACCTTGACTTGAGCTTGGTTGTCAGGGACAGCCACGACCAGAGTTGGGTAGCTGATTACCTGTGTTTTCATCGCACCGGCAGCAGGCTTTTGCTCGCGGACATGAATGATATATCCGTGTGTGCCTGTCTTTTCCACACGTTCTGCGACGAGGCGATACCCGCCGGTTGGGCGTTGTCCGGCGCCAATGACGACGTATGTTTTTTGGTCGGCTCGTACGACGGAATGTCCGCCACTTTTACGAACAGAGCGCAAAGCATCTTGGACAGCAGGCGGATATGGAGCATGAACGCTCTGCAAACCGTCAGCGCTTTCCACCATAGGTGTGGTTGGGGTAGGATGATCTATAGAGAACGGCTGACCAGTCAGAGTCAAGGATGCAGCCAAAAGTAAACCGTACCATGCATGTAACACAAACATCCCTCCAAAATGGTAAGAATCGATCAAGTCAGTGAAATGAGGTGACAGGTGTGCACATCCAACAGGGTATTGAATTTCTGTCTCAAACCACTCGGCAATTGATCCTGGACGAGCACGCCAAGAGGCTGAGCATCAATGACAACCGTGAGTTGGCAGATCGTTTAACCGATCCGCAGCTTATTGAGCAATATTGGACCCAGACTGATGCAGGTGAAAAAGAGGTTATTACGCTGTTTGTCACCTCGGCAACAAGAGGGTTCTTTCGCAAAAAAGAGTGGGAAAAATGGGTGCAAAACAGAGGGCATGTCCTGTCTGCCGGACTGAATAAACTTCGCCGCATGGGCATGATCCTGACCGTCCGCAAAATGTGGGGCGAAGTCGGGTTCATCATGCCTCGTGAAGTGAAGGAAACATTTACCCTCTGTCTTATCCAAGGCAGGCAATCCAAAGAATCCCCTCCGGAAACGCTCCCTTATTATATATCAGCAGGCAGGGGGATACATCTGGATCTTTTTGGGGTCCTTGCCTATCTCCGGGATTCTACAGTTCCGCTGACGCAAAAAGGCCAGATTCACCGTAGAATTCTCCTGAAACTGGCGCCGCTGCTATCCATTTCCGATCAGCATGTGAGCGGTTGGGCAGAAGCGATGCTGCCTGAAGTCAAACAAGAAGGTATGGCACTTACCATCGTACTGGATGTCGCAATCCGATTGGGCCTTGTCCGATCACAGGGACGGATGATGATTCTGGACCAGACGGTTCTTGGCGAATGGCTGGCTGCTTCCCCAAAAAAGAGATGGGATGATCTGTACAGTCTGTTGGTAGAGGAATACCTGCCACATGAAAGCTGGTGGGACGGTCTGGTCGCAGTGATGAAACACGCCGAGCCCGATCATTGGCACAGTATTCAGGAACAAATCAGAACACTGGAGAGCGCGGGCTTTGAGGTCTCTACAAGTGCTGCCGAGCTTGCGACAAAGGAATGGCTTCATTTGTTACTTGGTTTTGGCTGGATACAAATGGGCGAATCTGCGTCCGGTGAGGTGTACTGGCGCTGGAATCGTCTGCCTCTTCTCCCCCCCACAGAAAGATGGTTTATCGACCCTTCCGGCATGGTGACTATTCCCCCCTTGGTGCCCCTTCTGGCACTTTGGGAGCTCAGCTTTTTTTGTCCGCTCTCTTTTGCAGGCGATCTCATTTCGGGTGAATTGCAGGCAAAACCGTTGCAGGCCTATTTGTCGGCAGGAGGAAAAGAGGAGGACGTCATTGCGGTTTTACAGCGGCATTGTGTCCACCCGCTCCCGGAGTCGCTTGAGCAGTTGATCTACCTGTGGGGAAGACAGACCCGTCAGATTCAGCTTGAACCGTTCATCCGCGTCCGTACTGCACATCCGGGCTTGCTGGAGGAGATCAAGGGACTGAAGCCGTTTCAGCGATTTTTGGGTATGGTGATTTCTCCGACCGAGTTCTTGGTAACACCTGAGCAGGAAAAAGAGGTAATGGCACTCTTCCGAAAATACGGGTATGAGCCGTTTCAGGCGAGAAAAGGTAGAACAGAAGCTCTGGCAGGCGAAGAAACACGGCAGGGAAGACAAGAGGGGCTTTTCTCGATTCCGCTTCCTTGGGATGGATTTGCGGTCGAAAATACATTTCCTGATCAGTTGGAGGGGATGCACCACTACACCACGTTGCCCAAAATGTGGACGCAGCATTTTCAGTCGTATCATCCCCAGACGATGCGAACGCTGTTGCAACGAGCGTCAGAGCTGGGATTGGACATCCAGGCGGAACTGGGGAACAAAGAGGTAAAAGAAGGAATTCCGCGCCAACTCTCTGTGGAGATGGGGTATTGGTATGTATCCCTGGAGAGTGGCAAGAAGAAGCTGCGCTGCAAACTGGATGATATCCAGCGTGTGCGCATTGTGCTGCCTGAATATCTGTACTAGCCTGTTTGCTTCGTGGTACAATATAAGTCGATCCCAAAATGAATAAGGAGGTCTCGCTGATGGAAGCATTGAAAACAGTGGATATGGCTGAACTGATTCTGCAATCGCACGAGCTGTCGACGATGATCAACCAGTCCTGCGAGGTCTCAGCCTATATAGATGCCAAGCAGGAGATGGAAGCGGACGAGGAGGCACAGCACCTGCTCTCCCTGTTTGAACGCAAAAAAATGCAGTACGAGGACGTACAGCGCTTCGGGAAGTACCATCCCGACTATGACAACATTTCAAAAGAGATTCGTCAGTTGAAACGCTCCATTGAAATGCTGGATTCAGTCCAGGCGTTCAAACGGGCAGAAGATGCGCTCGACCAGCTTTTGTATGAGGTAAGCAGAACCATAGCCGATTCGGTATCCAGCAGTATTAAGGTGCCGAGCAACAACCCGTTTCTGGAAGCCAAAAGCAGCGGTTGCGGGGGCGGCGGAAGCTGCGGCTGCAGCATAAAAAAACACTCATGACAACTGAGAGCGAAACAGGAAGCAATCTTCACACAGGTTTCCGCAGCAAAATTTTTTGTCTTCCGGGATGACAAAACGAAAGCGAAAAACCTGGTCCTCACCGGTAGTCCGGACATAGATACACTCCGGTTGAATGACGGTTCCCGCGGTAATCCGCTCACCTGCGGCAGTCAGGCATGTACTGAGCTGCGCAGAGGTGAGCGGGCTTCTTACATAGAGAAAGCGCCGGCCTGCGTATTCCCGCCAGCTCGCTGCCGCAACGAAACCGTCTGCAAACAGTTCTTCCATGAGCCGTTGATACAGTTGATCGAGCAGAATCATGCGAGATCATCTCCAATAAGTGAGCCATTACTGATCATTCTACCACGTACAGAACAGAAAGGAGCAGGATGACCGGTTATGAGAGAACGTCGTCTGGGTCTTGCTGTTTGGGTGAAAAACCCCAGTGCCGCGAAAAATTTACGCAAATTTGGCACCATTCATTACATCTCCAAACGCTTAAACTACGTCTCCATGTATGTAGACGCCGAACAGTTTGATGAAACCATCAAGATTATGGAGCGTCTGCACTTTGTGACCAAAATTGAGCGTTCGCATCGCCATGAAATTCCGATTGAGTACAATAATGCCAAGCCGGATAAGGCGAAGGAATACGACTACAAACAGGAAAAGCATCAGCTCATGGCTATAACGGACTCCCTTCTGGGAGATAATGAATTACAACCAGCGGGAATTACGAATTAATCGTGTCTGTTTGACGACAGCTGCCCTTTTGGCAGCTTTTTTCCTTTTGCTCTAACTCACTACATGGTATGCTAAAGAGGTAAGAACTTCCTGTAGTTATGCTGATGAGTGCGCTTTCATAGATTGAGCATAGTGGGAAATAGAAAGGCGGGTGCTTCATGATACATTTGGATATTAACTGTGATTTGGCAGAGGGCTATGGCCGTGGACGGCAGGCAGAGGACTTGGGCATCATGAAATGGATTACTTCCGTAAACATTGCCTGTGGTCTTCATGCTGGAGATCCCCATATTATTTGCCGGACCATCGAGGCAGCCCTGCGACATGGCGTCAAAATCGGCGCTCATCCCGGTTACCCGGATATTCACGGCTTCGGACGTCGTTCCATGAATCTTTCGGTGCGCGAAGTATATGAATTGGTATTGTATCAGGTGTCTGCTTTGGCCGGAATGACACGTGCACTCGGAGGAGAACTGCACCATGTAAAGCTTCACGGTGCGCTGTACAATGAGGCGGCAGAGAGGCCGGAGCTGGCGGAAGCCGTAGCCCGTGCAATTTCAGATATTGACGAAGAACTGATCGTCTATGCTTTGTCGGGCAGCGCCCTGGTCGAAGCTGGTTTGGAGCATGGTCTGCAGGTGGCAGAAGAAGTATTTGCAGACCGCGCCTATCTGCCCACTGGCCGGCTGGCGCCGCGCGAGCTAGAAGGCAGTGTGCTGATCAGCAAAGAAGAGCAGATGGAGCAGACCCGCCAACTGGTACTGAAGCAAAAGGTGCAAACGGTCGACGGGTCCAGCATTGCGCTGGCCGCAGATACGCTCTGTGTGCATTGTGAAAGCCCCGACGTTCTTCAATTTTTGGTGGAGCTCCATCGTTGGTCAAAACAGAACGATATCAAGCTGGAAGCGATCACGCCGCGTTAAAGATGAAAAGCTGGCTGGCCAGCTTTTGGCGAAGCTTTGGTGGGGATAAAAAGGACCGCGCCCGCTCGATCCTGTCTTAGGACGGATATGAGCAGGCGCGGTTTTTTGTTTCATGAAAAAAACAACCGTCTTTATTTGTAAGCATGATATCACCCAGGCGCTCTGCCTCTTCGCGATCATGCGTGACCAGCAGTATGGGAATGCGCCATTTTTCGTGAATGCGCAGAAGCTCATCCTGGCACTGCCGCCGGGTATCCGCATCAAGTGCCGAGAGCGGCTCATCCAGCAGCAGGATCTGAGGCTCTGTTGCCAAGGCGCGGACAAGAGCAACACGCTGTTTCTGTCCGCCGGACAATTGATGCGGGTATTTAGACAGGAGCTGGTCGATGCCCACGGTTTGCAGCAGCTCCTGAAGCACGGCGGGAGGCATTTGTTTTAAGCCGTAGCGGATATTTTGCTCAACAGTCATATGCGGGAAAAGGGCATAATCCTGGAAGACATATCCGATGTTCCGGTTTTTTGTAGGCAGCTTGATGTTGTGAGCATGATCATAAAAAACCTGATCTGACAGGTGTATAGAGCCAGAGTCTGGGTGAATGAGCCCAGCCACACAGTTGAGAATCGTCGTCTTTCCAGAGCCCGACGGTCCGAACAGAACGAGGATCTCGTCATGAACGGAAAACTGGGCATTCAGTGTAAACTCGGGCAGGGTTTTCACGATATTGACATGCAGCATAATGAACCCCTCTCATTACTTCGTGTTGGCAAAGCGGCGCAGACTACGACGACTCCACCAGTTGAGCCAAACGGTGGTTCCCATGCCGAGGGCAACGATCACCACTACCCAAAACATGGCTTTTTCCATTTGTCCCGCTTCGACAGCGAAGTAGATCGCAATGGGAATGGTGTCCGTTTTCCCAGGGATGTATCCGGCGAGCATCAGCGTCGCTCCAAACTCGCCCAATCCTCTCGCAAAGGAGAGGACGAGGCCGGCCAACAGTCCGGGCCAAGCAAGGGGAAAGGAGACAGTCCAGAAGACGCGCCACTCCGATGAACCCATCGTACGGGCAGCATCTTCCAAACGCCGGTCGACCCCTGTAAATGCAGCCTGGGCACTCTGATACATCAGGGGAAAGGAGACGACGATGGAGGCAATAACAGCCCCCGTCAGGGTAAAGACGATCTGCAGACCAAATATGTCCTGCAGCCACTTCCCGAGGAAGCCGTTTTTCCCAAATGCCAGTAAAAGCCCAAAGCCTACCACAGTAGGTGGCAGGACAATGGGCAGCAAGATGAGTGATTCCAAAAAGTTTTTACCGAAAAAATCTTTCTGGGTAAAGAATCTGGCGATCAACAACCCGCTAATAAATACGACAACCGTCGAGATAGCGGCCACT
Source organism: Brevibacillus ruminantium (assembly GCF_023746555.1). Classification (NCBI taxonomy): domain Bacteria; kingdom Bacillati; phylum Bacillota; class Bacilli; order Caryophanales; family Paenibacillaceae; genus Brevibacillus; species Brevibacillus ruminantium. Next base: position 3,244,884 of record NZ_CP098755.1, on the reverse strand, counting down.
TTGAGGGAGAGAAGCAAGGGAGTCAGATTAGATTCCACGCAGCGTCCATCTCCTTTCTTCTCTATCCGGCTTAGCGAAAACCGTATTTTTGCAGGATTTCTTTTCCTTGATCACTGAGCAAAAAGGACAGGAATGCTTGAGCCACATCCTGATGCTGCGACGAGGCAATCACCGCGCCCGGATAGACAATCGGTTTGTGCCAGTCAGCATTGGCTGTAGCTACAACTTTTACTTTTTCGGAGGTGGCAGCGTCGCTTCCGTAGACGATCCCCGCCTCAGCATTGCCTGATTCAACGAAGGTAAGCACTTGTCTGACATCACTGCCAAATACCAGTTTCGCGCTTACAGGTTCCCACAGCTTCAAATGCTCCAGCGCTTCCTTCGCATAGCGTCCGGCAGGTACACTGTCCGGTTGACCCACAGCCAGATGTTTGATGCTGTCGCTGCCAAGCTCTTCGAACGAGGATACGGATAACGGGCTATCTTTGCCAACGACGAGAACCAGTTCGTTTTTGGTAAAATCGGAGCGCGACTCTTTCAGAATCAATTGTTTCTCTTCCAGTGTGTCCATGTCCTTCTTGCTGGCGGACAAAAAGAGATCAGAGGGGGCACCCTGCTCGATCTGGGTAGCGAGCTTGCCGGAGCTGCCCAAAATATATGTAAGCTTGACACCTTGATGCTGTTGTTCAAACAGTGGTTTGATCTCGTTTAAGGCATCCGTCAGGCTTGCTGCTGCCGATACCATCAGTTCAATCTCGGAAGCGGGAGTTTGTGCTTGTTGTGGTGCAGGCTCCGCGGCTGGCGGCTGGGCTGCTTGCGGTGAACAACCAACGACGGCCATCAGCAGAGAAGCCAGCAGCAGAGTGAAAAAACCAGTACGCTTGTACAGTGACAAAAACATGAAAATGGTCCTCCAATCTTCTGTTTACATATAACTAAATATAATTAGTTATAATTAGATTATATGGAATTGTACGAGATAATCAATTGCGAAATGGAAAAGGATGACGGAAAATAGGGAGATAGCTGAAAAAATCGTTGTTTTGATAGGATCAGGATAAAAAACGGGAGGCAGACATGACTCACGATAACTCATATACAACTGAGGAAATTGCCAAGCTGCTGAAAATCTCTAAATTAACGGTTTACGATTTGATTAAAAAAGGAGAGCTGCCTGCTTACAGGGTTGGCAGACAGATGAGAGTCGATGCATCTGATTTGGAGGCCTACAAAGCACGGGCCAAAGGGGAATACCAACCCGCTCACCTGGCAGCCACTGGCGTGCATTCGGTTACGACCGCCGCATCGCTTACTCGCCATCCGGGACAGCAGCAATCCATCATTATCAGCGGCCAGGATGTCAGTCTGGATTTGCTGGCAAACCATTTGGAGAAGCGGGGGAAAACGCTTCGTCCGCTTCGATCGTATGTCGGCAGTATCAACAGCCTGTGGGCGATGTACAAGGGTGAAGCGGACATCGTCAGCACCCATCTTTTTGATGGCGATACGCAGACATACAATCTTCCTTATATTCGGCGAATGTTGGTGGGGCACCGTTTTTTGGTGATACGCCTGCTTTCGCGCTGGGCGGGATTTTTTGTACAGCCGGGCAATCCCAAAAAGCTGGTCGGTTGGGAGGATTTTCGTAAACCGGGTATTCGCATGGTCAATCGTGAAAAAGGATCGGGAGCAAGGACACTGATCGAAGAACAATTCCGTCTGCATGGACTTACCGGCAAGGCGATTTCAGGATACGAACGGGAAGAGGGAAATCACCTGGCGGTGGCTGGTACGGTGGCCCGAGGGGAGGCAGATATCGGCGTCGGTATTGAAAAGGCAGCCCGCATGGTAGGTGTCGAATTTTTGCCTATGGTCGAAGAAAAGTACGATCTGGTTCTCCTCAAAACGGAACAAAACGTGGAACTGATTCGATTGATAACAGAGCTTGTGCGCTCTGAAGCATTCCAAAACGAGCTGTCCTCCATCGGCGGGTACAACCTCGAAGAGAGTGGAAAAGTGATCTATGAAACCTGGTAATGCCCCAGACGGCAGGAATTTGCAGATTTCAACAGATTTCTGCAAATTTCTACTAAGTTGAAATTATCTTTGATACAATGGGTGGTAAAACAGTGAACACTTGTCGCTCAAAAGCTTGGGGGCTGGCATGAATCAATTAAAGAAAACTAGCGTACTGATTTGTTTGGCGATTCTCGTACCCTTTTTGTCAGTTGGTGTGATCTTGAACTGGTCTGCCATCTCTTCCTGGATTTCTGCCTGGGAGGAGCCGGCGTTCAAGTCCGATGCGGGTGTCGATCCCTTTTCCTACGATCCGCCCATCCCTTCTCTCGTCAAGGATCTGAAGCCTGTGTACGATATACAGGCGGAGCTCTATACATCGGAAGCGAAAATTAAAGGGACGGTTGCCATTGAGTTCGACAATCCGGGGACAGAGGATCTCCGCTTTTTCGTGTACGACTATTTATGGAATCCAATGACGATTACGTCGATTCGGTATCAAGACAAATCGCTGCCGTTTCAACGGCGTTTGGCTGTCATCCAGTTGACCAATCCACTGGGGCAGGAAAAGCGGGGAAAGGTGACGATCCAGTTTGAAAACCCTGTTCCGCGTCGTGGAACCCGGTTCGGTGTGAAAGACGATATCTGGACATTAACGACCTGGTATCCGATGCTGGGCGCACAAAATCAGCGAGGGCAGTGGTATGAGCCGCCGAAGCGCATCGATTTTGGCGACCCGTTTGTCTACCATTACGGCGATTATCATCTTTCATTTATCTCTCCGCAGGGCTATAAATGGGTGAGCACGGCAGGGGTTGGCGAGACCAAGCCGTTGGAAGGAAACCGTCAGGAGGTGCAGTACAACGGGAAACGCTTGTTGAACTTTGCCCTTGTTGGCAGCCCGCTCTACCAAATCGAGACGGTGACATTTGCACCAAACCTGACAGTGGATATCGCTTCGATTGACAAGCGGAACATCGCCCGCATCAAATCGATCGCAGAAACGGTATTTCCTGTCTATACGGAATGGTATGGGCCGCTGCCGTATCAACGGGTCGCGATAGCAGAGACGAGTACGGGGACTACATACGCCATGGAGTACGCAAACATGGCAATCTTCAAAAGAGATATGCAGGCAAGCACGATGCTGGATCACTGGTTGCCACACGAGATTGCCCATCTTTGGTGGTACAACAGTGTCGCTACATTAGAGGCAAGATACGGCTGGTTGGACGAGGGCATGGTGGAACGAAGTGTCGCCCATTACAAGCAAGCTCGTTACGGCACTCAGCAGAATGACTCTCTGATTGCCGAATATAAACGGGACGTCGATCGTCTCGCTCAAAGATATCCGTATGGCAAGCTGGGAAAAGAGCTCCATCAGTTTTCCACCCAGGAGGAATTCCGCTGGACCTGGTATTCCAAAGGAGCACTTTTGTTCGAGAACCTGCGTCAAACGCTGGGAGACGAGACATACAAACGATTTTTGCAGAGAGTGCAGCGTACGTATCACGGCAGTATTATCGGGCCGGAGCACCTGGATCAGGCATTGGGACAGGTGTTGCAAGGCGAAGCGCGCTATTTTGTTCCTAACAACGATAAACCGAACGGAGAGGGTTTTGCTCCAATCAGCTTGACACCCTATGTAACAACAATAATCAACAGCGTCAGCTATTACCCGCAGATACCGTCGCGCGTCATCGACCAGACAGTGTACCTGCCGCTCCGCGATCTCGCGGAAAAGCTGGGGTATCGTGTGACATGGTCAACGGAAAAGGCGGCCATTGAGCTTTCCGGCTATGGACAGACTATCCTGGTAAAGGAAAAGAGCAGTTTTGCCGAAAAGGATGGCACTCAGATTGATTTTGGGAAAAAGCTGCTTGAGGTAAAAGGGCGTACGCTGGCACCGATCAGCTTTTTTGAACAGGTTCTGGGCAGCGGAGTAGACTGGGACGAGCAGGACCGCATCATAAAGCTTCGTTATCCAGCGCAGTAAGGGAAACGGATAGAGGGGTAGACAGGTCATGAAAAAGAATCTGATTCTCATTGGCTTTATGGGGACAGGCAAGACGACGGTCGGAGCAGCATTAGCCGAAGAATTGGGGTTGGTGCATCGGGATCTCGACGATGCCATTATTGCCAAAGCGGGGTGCACGATTCCGGAGATTTTTGCGCAGAAAGGCGAAGTGTATTTTCGGGATTTGGAGACAGAGGTGCTTTCCGAATTGCTGCAGGAGCAGCCGCAGGTCCTCACGACGGGAGGCGGAGCAGTTCTACGCAAGGAAAATGTACAGTGCATGCTGGAGGGTGGACTGGTGATCGCGCTGTCTGCCACGGAGCAGGAGCTGATCCGGCGGCTGGAAGCAGACGAAGGGCGCCCTCTCTTGGCTGGCGGGGTAGCGCAGCGGGTGAGAACACTTCTCCAGGAGCGCAAGGATGCGTACTCCTTTGCACCAATCCAGGTGGATACGACCGAAAAGAGCGTTGCAGAGATCGTCGGAGAAATCCTTAGCGCGATGACTGAGTTCGGCGATTTTCGGCAAGACTAGAGGTGGAAACGCTCTTCACCTCAACCTGATGGAGCGATCCGCGCGTACGTAAGGAGGGACGTGCGATGTCGTTTCAAGAATATCTGAAGTACCTGACCCGGTTGTTCATACAGTACGTGGAAACTCCGAAAGCGGAAAGGCGACTGAACAAGGCTCCTCGCGAGTCCTGGTCTTCCCGTTGGTTCGGAGCCATTCCGATGTCGATCAAGCTTCTTAGACGGAAATAACATTGCATCGAACGGAGGAAATCAAATGCCAAGAGTAGCTGTAGAAGACGGTCTTTCACAAGTATCCCAGATGCTTCGTGACAATGGATATCAGGTAGTCGAGCTGGGGAACTGGCAGAACCAGATCGATGCGGTTGTGATCACGGGTCTGGATGAGAACCTGATGAGTGATCAGAGCAAAACGATAGTGACGGGTGCCCCTGTCATTAACGCCTCGGGGATGACAGCGCAGGAAGTGTTTCATGCGGTCAACGTGAGGCTGAGCCCGACCGAGCATCACTAAGGCAGGAAAGCAAAGCCGGGTGTCAGGCATGGTTTCAAGGCAAAGGAAAAGCTCTCTGTGGGAGATTGAACTGCACCCCAATTGTTGGACACAATCAACAGTTGGAGGTGCAGTTTTTCTATGGCGAAGTTTACTACAGAGGAGAAATTGTCTGCTGTTTTACGATATTTAGAAGGTGATGAGAGTTATGCATCGATTGGAGCGTCCATCGGGGTATCTGACTATATGGTGAGGAACTGGGTATTACAGTATGAGCATCAAGGGAAAGACGCTTTTGTAAAGTCCTATACAAGCTATTCGGCACAGTTTAAACTAGACGTACTCAATTATATGAATACGAATGGGACGTCTCCGAATGAAACAGCTGCCATTTTCCGAATCACATCTCCTGGATTGATTCGAAAATGGAGAATGCAATTCCAATCACACGGAATGGACGCCCTACAATCTAAGAAAAAGGGGCGTCCAACCATGAAAAAGGATACTAATAAAGGAACACTTGCTGAGGGATCCATCAAGGCACTGCAGGAAGAATTAGAGCGTTTGCGCATGGAGAATGCTTATTTAAAAAAGTTGAATGCCTTCGTTCAAAGCAAGGAAAAATCACCAAACCAGACAAAGCGCAAGTAGTATTTGAACTAAGGACTGAATTTCCAATAAAGGCGCTGCTTACACTCGCGGGTATTCCACGAAGTACGTATTATTTCTATGTAAAATCATTGAGCCGTCCTGATAAACATGCTGAATTAAAAACCTTAATTCAGTCGATTTATCATGAGCATAAGGGACGCTATGGATACCGCCGAATTCAGGATGAACTCAAGAATCTGGGGCATCTTGTGAATCATAAAAAAGTCCATCGATTGATGAAAGAGTTAGGCTTAAAATGCGTGGTTCGTATGAAGAAATATCGCTCCTATAAAGGAACAGTTGGCAAGACAGCACCGAATATTTTAGATCGTAACTTCCGAGCAGAAAAGCCAAACGAAAAGTGGGTAACGGATATAACTGAGTTTCAATTGCTTGGTGAAAAGCTTTATCTATCCCCCATGCTCGATTTATTTAACGGGGAAATTGTCGCGTATACCATGGATTCCAGACCGAGGTATTCCCTTGTCTCCAAGATGCTGGAACAAGCCATGAAACACCTATCGAATGAGGACAAGCTCCTTATTCACTCGGATCAAGGCTGGCATTACCAAATGCACAAGTACCGACAAGCATTGAAAGAAAAGAACATCACGCAGAGCATGTCGCGAAAAGGAAACTGTTATGATAACGCAGTAATGGAGAACTTCTTCGGAATCCTTAAATCGGAATTTTTATATACACAAGAGTTTGATAGTATTGAACAATTTAAACAAGAGTTGGCAAAATACATTGACTACTATAACAACAAACGTATTAAGACAAAATTAAAAGGCTTAAGTCCGGTACAATACCGGACTCAAACCTTGCTTGCTGCTTAGATAAAATACTGTCTAACTTTTTGGGGTCACTTCAAGATCCGACAGAGAGCTTTTTGTTATTGGATGTGGATTTTCCCCACTTTATTTGCGTACGCGTACGGCAAAAAGCGAAGGCCATCATCCCAGACACCAATGTAGGACTTTTGATCATTCCACAAATGCAAAGAAGCGATGGAATAAGGAGACAACACCTCCGCGTGGTAAAGGCGAACAGCCAGCGTCATTTGATCCGATTTTCGCTGCCAAAGCTCATCCCAGGTCAACTGAGAAGGGGGGACTTCTGTCTCTGAGAGTACGAGCGGGGTAAACCAACTGATGTTGTCAAAGGGATCTGTCTCATCCGGACGAATGATACGGGAAGCGAGCAGCTTCTGACCGGCGGTAGCCAAATCCTGTTCCTGCAAGGTACACATGATCGAGTCATCCGGACGGGTGCTGCTCAAGTACCGTTCACCGGTTTTGGCATCCACCACTTGTTTTGCCTGAGGCAGTGTCACCAGCCAATGAGAGGCGAAGCCATCGTATACAGGTTCGGCGGCGACTTCTCGGGGGGCGAAGGCATCATCAAACAGGATATACTCGCCCAAGCCGTATTCAAGCAGAACGAACTTTTTTTGCTTCTCAACTGAGGCCACCTCGCCCACAACCATGTAGCCCACTTGTTTATTTCCGAGGGACAAGCTGATTAACCACTGGTGCTGATTGGCTCCTAGGGTTTGCACTTCCATTTCGGCATTTTTCCATTCACCAAACTGGGGGTCCTGTGCGACAATGGTATTTTTCCACTCTCCGATTTGTGTACGGAATAGCTGATCCCAGGAAAGCTCTTCAGTCTGAGCGAAAGCATGGGCGGGAAAAAGAAGCGCCAGAGCACAGAGGAGAGTGCAAAGCAAGCGTGTTATCACAACTCTTTTCGTCACAATGATGCACCACCTTTTGAAGGAAAGGCTTTCTATGGTACCTATTGTAACCAGAGTAGACAAAAAGATTTGTTGGTTATTGTCTGTTGCCGTTCGTAATTTCTCGCTGTCTGTTTACATTTTTCGCCAGTTTGGCAAATCTCCAGACATTGGCGGACTAGACTGCAGGTAAAAAAGTCCCCCATTAATAAATTGGACACGGATCCGCGGCTCGTATTGCCAGCGCATTTCATCCATCCGCCGCAGCTTTTCTTCCTGTGGTGTACTGGCTTTCCATTCGGTCTGGTCGATTTTTTCCCGTGGTGTCTGCTGAAAGCTGTTGGCCCGTAAAAAGTCAAGTATCCGCCCACCGGCGGTGAGGTGGTCATCCAGAGAGGCAATGGGCTCATCCTGTGCCTGTGTCACATCAGATGGAAGGACCTTTCCAGCAAGATCTTCTTCGGACAAGCTTTGCTCCCGTTTGACTGCGGGATTCTCTTTGGCTTTCAGGTCTGCCATCCCGTCGGTTTTCTCGTCCTCTTCACTGGGCTCAGGCGATTCGTCCGCAGCTGTTGGTGCCGTTTGACGCTCCTCCAGTTCCCGGTAATACACCTCGAGAATCTCCAGCTCCTCATCGAGTCGCTGTTTTGCTTCTGCCGCCCATGTTTGATCCAGATCGGCCAGCATTTGATTGATCTTCTCCTGCATCATGCCAAAGGCCTGTTCAATGGAAATGCGCCGATCCAGCGTGTAGTGATAATCAGGAATTGAGGGGGACAGAGAGCGCTCCAACAAAAAGGGATAGAAGCCATCCACGATTTGAGGATCGTGTAAATTCACCCCGAAATGAAGAAGGAGGTCACGCTTTTTGTCGCAGATAAAGGATACTTTCCAGTTTATTCCCAGCCAGGGTACCAGCGGAGAGGAACGGCGCGACGGAGAAATGGTCCCTCGCTCCGCCGTTTCGTACATGCACACAAAGCTGCCATGCTTCCGGACGGATTGAAAGATTTGCTGCAGACGAGCTGCTCCCAGATGGAGATGCTCAGCACGACGGTCGCTGGGTATCCGCTCCGGATGGAAGCAAAAGGTCATGACGAGCGGCTGGTAGGGGAGGTTCATCTTTTCCACCCAGCTCCAGTAAAAAGGGCGGTTGCCAATATCCTTATCAACCTCAACGGGCAGCTTTACCGTCAGATAGTCGGGATGCGTTTCCATAATATGTGAAGAGAAAGCGGCCAGATACTGCTCTACATATTCCCGAACTTGTTGCTGCTTCATCGCTCGAGCCCTCCTTGCCCGCGGGGGTTACTACTTTTCGGCTGCTTCCTGAAGAGATCCCTGTGATTGTCGGACGGTACGCATGGCTCGGATCGCTTGCCCCATATTATCCAGCTTGAGCGCCATTTCCCGTTCTGAAGCCGAATCCATGATGATGCGAACCAGATTCTCCTCCAGAGATTGAGACAGATTCAATCGTTCCACGATATCATCCAGCTCCCCGATTACCATCTCAAACAGATCGATCTTTTCATACAGAAGCTGCAGGATATGTTCTTCAATCGTACCGATGGTAGACAGATTGTATATGTGCACATCGCGCTGCTGACCCAAGCGGTGGACCCGTCCAATGCGCTGCTCCACCCGCATCGGATTCCAAGGCATGTCGTAATTGATGACGCGATTGCAAAATTGCAGGTTGATTCCTTCGCCGCCCGCTTCTGTTGCAATGAGCACCTGGGCGCGGTTCTGGAAAAGATCGGTCATCCAATCCTTTTTGCTCCGTTTGAAGCCGCCGCGAAAAGGCACGGATGTGATCCCGTGATCATGCAGATATTTTTGCAAATAGTTTTGGGTCGCCCGGTATTCCGTAAAGATGATCACCTTGTCATCGATTTCTTTAATCAACTCGATGGCTTTGGCCGCTTTGGAGTGTGCTTCGATGCGTTTGATCATCTCTACGAGCTCCAGGATTTCCGAGCGGACAGGAGAATCCTCGGCTGCCCGCTGGTGCATGTTGTACAGGGTGAGGAAGGCCGCTTCACGGCTGGAACAAACCTCGCGCTGGAGCGTAATCAGCGCCAGTGAGTTATACCCGCCTGAACCGGTGAGATACTGTTCCTTCACAAAACGAGTGACCCCTTCGTAGAGAGCAGCTTCCTCCGGAGACAGTTGGATCGGGATCGATTGGACGTGTCTTTGGGTAAAATGAACACCTCCATCGCTTCGGCGGTTGCGAATCATGACCTTGTCCAGCTCTGTCTTTAGCTGTTCATTGTTTTTGGCCTGCCGCTTTCCTTCGACATAGCTGGTCGTGAAGCTGGAGGTGTGTCCGAGGTGACCAGGCTTCAGCAGATTGATCAAGTTATACAGCTCGTCCATCTCGTTCTGAATAGGGGTGGCAGTTAACAGCAGACAGTATTTTTTACGAATTTCCTTGACGAATTGATAGTTGCGGGTTCTTTTGTTTTTGAGCTTATGAGCCTCATCGATAATCAGCATGTCGTAGTCGATGTCAAGCACGTGGCGCCTGTGCGGGTCCCGCTTTGCCGTATCTATCGAGGCGACAACGACATCATATTGACGCCACATGTACTCTTTTTTTTGAGCCATCGCGGGGATGCCAAACTTTTGGTTCAACTCTTTGGTCCACTGGATGACCAGGGAGGCAGGAACCAGTATCAGGATTTTTTTGGCCAAACCGCGAATCATGTACTCTTTCAGGATCAAGCCGGCTTCGATGGTTTTTCCAAGACCGACCTCGTCAGCCAAAATCGCGCGGCCGCGCATTTCATTTAAAACACGCTCGGCTGTCTGCAGTTGATGAGGATACGGCTGGAGGGTGGGGAGGTACTGCAAGCATTGGAGCTGGTCAAATTCACGGATCGCCAACGCTTCCTCGGCCCGCAGGGTAAGCTGGAACAGCTCCCATTTGTCCCAGGGGCCGTCCTCCTTCATTCGCTTCTGTAGCAAATCCATCCAATCCCTCTCGAAGGAAACGGGAATGTTCGTCATCGTATCGCCTCCTCATTCTTTGTGCTGAGGAATTTGTTTTAGTTACTCAGTTAAATACGAACAATATTCTTTTTAAATAAAAATTTTGTTAGTGAATTTGTAAGTTGATTGGCAATTTGCATATTTTCAAGAATCGACTCTCGTGGTAGGATAAAGAAGGAGTTCATTCCAGTAGTATGGAATGTTACTGAAAAGTTTATGTATGACCCAGTATCCATCGCGAATGAAAGTAGCAGGGAGAGACTGCCTGTATGGCAGCGCCGAAGGAGCAAGCCGGCAACGGTGAATCTCTCAGGCAAAAGTACCTCTACTGGACGCATCTCTGGAGAGAGCTCGAGCGAGAGCCACCAAAGGGGAAACTTGCACATGGAGCAACTGCGCTCCTTTCAGCAAGGCAACTCTCAGGTACCAAGGACAGAGGAGGAGGAATGGGCGCCGTCGTTCTTTGGCGTTCTTATTTCTCTTGTTTTGTCCTTTTTTGTTGCAGAAAAACTCAGGAGGTGCCAGACATGGCGACATTGAAACGCACGCCGCTATTTCCTGCCTACGAAAAGTACGGGGCGAAAACGATTGACTTTGGCGGCTGGGATTTGCCCGTGCAGTTTTCCGGTATTACGCAAGAGCACGAAGCAGTCCGGACAAGGGCAGGTTTGTTTGACGTTTCGCACATGGGCGAGGTAGCGGTAAAAGGTGAAGGAGCGTTTCTCTATCTTCAGAAGCTGACCACGAATGACCTCTCCAAGCTGGAAGTAGGTCAAGCCCAATACAGCGTCTTTTGTTATCCGGACGGGGGCACGGTAGATGATCTGCTGGTTTACAAATATGCAGATGACGATTACCTGCTCGTTATTAACGCTGGCAATACCGACAAGGATTTTGCCTGGATGCAGGAGCATCTCAGTAAAGGCGTGCAGATTGAAAACATCTCCGCGCAGACGGCGCAGCTCGCGATTCAGGGGCCAGTGGCTGAGTCCATTTTGCAAAAGCTGACGGATACAGATCTTTCGCAAATTGGCTTCTTCCGTTTCCAGCGTGATGTACTGATTGACGGTGTTCCATGCCTCGTTTCCCGTACGGGTTATACCGGCGAAGACGGCTTTGAGATCTATCTTGCCCAAGACAAGGCGATCCAGCTTTGGGATCGGCTGCTGGAGGTCGGAAAAGAAGATGGGCTGGTTCCATGCGGTCTGGGTGCACGCGATACGCTGCGTTTCGAATCCAAGCTGCCGCTTTACGGACAGGAGCTGAGCAAGGACATCTCGCCAATCGAGGCGGGTATCGGCTTTGCTGTAAAGGTGGACAAAGAAGTGTCTTTTATCGGCCAGGAAGCATTGAAGGCACAAAAGGAAAAAGGCGCGCCGCGCAAGCTGGTGGGCATCGAAATGATTGATCGCGGTATTCCGCGCAGCCATTATCCCGTGTTTATCGGGGACGAACAAATCGGCGAAGTGACGACAGGTACTCAGTCCCCTACATTGAAAAAGAACGTGGGGCTCGTGCTGATCAAATCCGAGCACGCTGCTGTCGGTACGGAGCTGGAAGTGGAAATTCGCGGCAAGCGCCTCAAAGCAGTCGTGGTGTCCACGCCATTCTATAAGCGTCCCAAGCAATCATAAATTACGGTTTCCAAGACCCCATTTATAAGGAGGACAACGTTCGTGAAATACCGTTACCTGCCTCAAACTGATCAGGACAAACGCGAGATGTTGGACACTCTCGGAATTTCCCGGGTGGAAGAGTTATTCGCAGATATTCCCGAAGAAGTCCGTTTCAAAGGCGCCTTGCAAATTCCAGAGGCCCTTTCCGAGCCGGAATTGGTGAAATATTTTTCATCCCTTGCCGGTAAAAATGCTAACTTCAGCACCCATGCCAGCTTTTTGGGGGCAGGTGTCTACCAGCACCACATCCCGAGTGTCGTCAACCATATGCTGCTTCGCGGTGAATTCTTCACAGCCTACACACCATACCAGCCCGAGATTAGCCAAGGCGAGCTGCAGGCGATTTTCGAATTCCAAACTATGGTGTGTGAGATGACTGGCATGGAGGTGGCTAACTCTTCCATGTACGACGGCGCAACTTCTCTGGCTGAGGCCGCCATGATGGCTGCCGGCCATACCGGAAAAAGAAAAGTGGTCGTCTCCCGCTCTGTTCATCCGGAAGCACGCAATGTTCTTCGCACCTATGCTTACGGACAAGGCGTCGAGGTAGTGGAAGCCGACCTGAAAGACAGCGTAACGGATACAGCGGCGTTGGAAGCTCTTGTCGACGAGCAGACAGCGGCTGTCATCGTGCAATATCCCAACTTCCTGGGACAAATAGAAGATTTGACTGCGATTGAGCCGATTGTACACGGGAAGGGGGCACTTTTGGTCGTCTCCTCCAACCCGCTCTCTCTCGGTGTTCTCGAAGCACCGGGTAAAATGGGCGCTGACATTGTCGTAGGAGACATGCAGCCGTTCGGGATCTTCGCATCCTTTGGCGGACCGCACTGTGGATACTTTGCGACTACGTCAAAACTGATGCGCAAAATGCCGGGCCGGATCGTCGGACAGACCAAGGATGAGGACGGAAAACGTGGCTTCGTGTTGACGCTTCAAGCGCGGGAACAGCACATTCGCCGTGAAAAGGCGACATCCAACATTTGCTCCAACCAGGCTTTGCTGGCTCTGGCCGCTTCCATCGCGATGTCATCCTATGGAAAGCAGGGCGTTCAGGAAATCGCCATGCTCAACCTGCAGAAAGCGCATTATGCCAAGCAGGTGTTGGCAGCAAAAGGCTTTGAAATCGTGGGCAGCGCACCATCCTTTAACGAGTTTATCGTCAAGCTGAACAAACCGGTGGCGGAAGTGAACCAAGCGCTGCTCGGCAAAGGCATCATCGGCGGCTACGACCTCGGTCTGGACTACCCGGAGCTGTCGAATCACATGCTCGTGGCAGTAACCGAGCTGAGAACAAAAGAAGAAATCGAAACACTGGCGCAGGAACTGGAGGCGATCAACCGTGCATAACGACAAGGAAAAAGCACTGATCTTTGAATTGAGCAAGCCCGGTCGCGTAGGCTACAATCTCCCGGCGCTTGATGTGCCTGAGGTAGAAGTTACGGAGCTGCTGCCAAAGCATCTGATTCGTGAGACGCCAGCAGAGCTGCCGGAGGTGTCCGAACTGCAGCTGGTTCGTCATTACACCGAGCTGTCCCGCCGAAATCACGGGATCGACAACGGTTTCTATCCGCTCGGTTCCTGCACGATGAAATACAATCCAAAAATCAACGAAGATGTAGCCCGTTATGCAGGCTTTGCCCAAACCCACCCGTATCAGGCGGAGGAATCTGTTCAAGGTGCGCTGGAGCTGTTGTACAACCTGCAGAATGAATTGGCCGAAATTACGGGAATGGACGCTGTTACGCTGCAGCCTGCTGCCGGTGCTGCGGGTGAGTGGACAGGTCTTCTGATGATCCGTGCCTATCATGAAAGCCGCGGTGATCATGCGCGTACTAAAGTAATCGTGCCCAACTCCGCACACGGCACCAATCCAGCCTCTGCCGCTGTTGCCGGTCTGGAAACCGTTACGATTCCATCCGACGATCGCGGACTGGTAGACATTGAGGCTTTGCGCCAAGCTGTCGGTTCCGATACGGCTGCGTTGATGCTTACCAACCCGAATACCCTCGGCTTGTTCGAAGAGGATATTGTCGAGATGGCCAAGATCGTCCATGATGCCGGCGGACTGCTCTACTATGACGGAGCCAACGCCAACGCGATCCTGGGCATCGCTCGTCCAGGGGACATGGGCTTTGACGTGGTTCACCTCAATCTGCATAAAACCTTTACCGGCCCTCATGGCGGCGGTGGACCCGGTGCAGGACCTGTCGGCGTGAAAAAGATCCTGGAACCGTTCATGCCCGCTCCAATCGTCGGCAAGAAAGCAGACGGCACGTTCTTCTGGGACAACGACCGCCCACAATCGATCGGCCGCGTAAAAGGATATCATGGAAACTTTGGAATCCTCGTCCGTGCTTATGCGTATATTCGTTCGATGGGACCAGAAGGATTGCTGCAGGTATCACAAAACGCTGTCCTCAGCGCCAACTACATGATGCGCAAGCTGGCTAGTGCATACGAGCTGCCCTATGATCGCGTCTGCAAGCACGAATTCGTTCTCTCCGGCGTACGTCAGAAAAAGCTGGGTGTTCGGACGCTTGATATTGCCAAACGTCTGCTCGACTTCGGCTATCATCCGCCGACCATCTACTTCCCGTTGATTGTTGACGAATGCTTGATGATTGAGCCGACTGAGACAGAATCCAAAGAAACGCTTGACGAGTTTATTGACATCATGCTGCAAATTGCGCGTGAATGTGAAGAGACTCCGGAGATCGTCCAGGAAGCACCGCATACGACTGTGGTTCGCAGATTGGATGAGGCGACGGCTGCTCGTAAACCGATTCTTCGTTATCAGCCTGAATAACTTGCGAAAGCTGCCGAATATGGTTCGGCAGCTTTTTTTACAACAGAACAGTTCTTTCAGTCCTTGGTGGCAAAAACCTTTGGAAATGGGGCTGCGGCGAGAAGAAGCATGTTTCCCTGCTTAGCTCCGTATTACGCCCTGCGGGGAGGATTCACTGTCCGCTCCAGGGCGATTCGCGGGGGAGCGCAAAAGCAGAAATTGCTACGAGGTCATCCCAAGGTTACGCTCCTTTTTCCCGCGAATCGCCCTTTCGCTGGGTAGGGCTCCACAGTCGCACCGCAGGGAAACATGCTTCTTCATGTAACCGATGCTTACCAAAAAAATGAACGGATATTCATTGATGTTAAGAATTAAAGAGCAATATATAAAGTACAGATGAGAGCAAAGATACAAGTAAAAACACAAGAAAAGGTACAAACAAAGCGTTCATAGTTAACATAGCCAACAAACATAAATACAAGCGCTCGAATCGTAAACATCGGGGCAACTAACCTTTCGTTTATCCCATGGTGAAAATTGCATCCTATTTTAGCGAAATAATGTGATGTTTGGAGCACCTTTGTATCGTCTTACAGAAATTTTTTTTGTTTTACATCATAAACACCCTTTCTTTCATCCTTTCAAAATTTGGATGGAGCAGTATGTCTGGAGAAGAATCATGTTTCCCTGCGGTGCGACTGTGAAGCCCAGCTTAGCGGAGCAGCGATTGGCGGGAAACAGGGGCGCAACCTTGATTTACTTCGGAGCGACGCGGCTTTTGCGCACCCCCGCCAATCGCTGTGGAGCGGACAGTAAAATCATCCCTGCAGGGCGTAATACGGAGCCAAGCAGGGAAACATGATTCTTCTCACCACAGCCCCGTTGCGAGTAAGTAAAGCTAGGGTTCACTCCTTTGCTGGAGTTTTTCAGGATAAGTGCAAGTATAGAGCTACAGATGTTTACCGGATTTACAATTTCAACATTTCGTGTCCTGTTGATCTGTTGCCCAGCGAACGTGATGAGAAGTACAATGGAAAGTGGAGAGGAGGGTTTAGCGCAGTGACAGAACAATGGCGATTTATCGTGACCGAGGGCATGTCCCCGGCAATGAATATGGCAGTGGATGAGGCAATTCTTCAACTTCACAGCGAAGGAAAGACTCCCCCAACCGTACGTTTTTATACATGGAACCCGGCTACCCTGTCGATTGGGTACTTTCAGAAAGCAAGCAAAGAAATTGATTTAGAGCTCGTGCAGGAGAAAGGGATTGGCTTCGTCCGGCGTGCGACTGGTGGACGAGCGGTCCTGCATGATCAGGAATTAACATACAGTGTCGTTGTTTCCGAAAGCCATCCGAAGATGCCTTCCAGTGTAACAGAAGCCTATAAAGTAATCAGTCTGGGACTGCTGCATGGGTTTCAAAACCTTGGACTGCAAGCAGAAATGGTCTCGCTTGCCTCTGAAGAAGAAAAAGAAAAATACAGTTCTCCCGGCTCCTCAGCCTGCTTTGACTCACCATCCTGGTACGAGTTGGTCGTTGAGGGAAAAAAGGTTGCGGGCAGTGCACAAACCAGGCAAAAAGGAGTAATCCTCCAGCACGGTTCCATCCTGCTTGATATGGATGTCGAACTGCTCTTTTCCCTGCTGACGTTCTCGTCGGACCGACTGAAAGAAAGAATGATGGACAGCTTTCGCAAAAAAGCCGTGACCATCAACGAAGTAAGCAACCGACCCATTCGGCTTCCAGAAGCGATGACAGCTTTCCGCCAGGGTTTTCAGGAAGGTTTGGGCATCGAGCTGCTCGACAGCGAGCTGACTGCGGAAGAGCTAGCACTGGCCCAGGAGTTGGCCGCCACACGCTACTCCACAGATGAGTGGAATCTTCGCCGCTAGGCTTGGATCACCCAACCTCGTTTCGGGGTACAAAGCATCGGGCGAAGTAACAAGAGACATAAAATGAAAGAAGGAAGCTCTCCAGGATTATCTCCCAGAGAGCTTCTCTTATTTCCAAGGTATATAAACAAAACTAGACAAGCACGGTTTTGATGATGTTCTCTTCGAACAATTCCTGCAGTTTTTTCACAACAGGTCCAATCTGACCCGTACCCACGGCTTGCCCATCCACCGAAATAATCGGCATCACTTCAACTGTCGTACCCGTACTGAAGACCTCATCCGCTTGTTTGAGGAAATCTACGGTAAAGGGTTCTTCATGTACAGTGAAGCCGTTGGACTTCGCCAATGCAATGACATCCAGACGGGTGATACCGTTGAGGATCAGGTGATTGGCAGGATGCGTATAGAGCTCGTTGTCTTTCACGACGAAAAGATTGGCAGCGCTGCATTCCGTAACGATACCGTTTCGGTGCAAAATGGAGTCCTGGGCACCGGCGTCTTTGGCATACTGCTTCACCAGTACCGCACCCAGCAGGTTGAGGGTTTTGATATCGCAACGAAGCCAGCGGATATCTTCGATGATTTGCGCAGTAATTCCCTTTTTCATATCGGCGAGAGGGCGTTCCTTGCGACGCACAAAGCCCATGATGACTGGACGGATATTGCTCGGGATATCATGCACGCGTGGAGCGATACCGCGAGTAACCTGTATGTACAAGGTAGCATCGTCATCGGAGGTAATGTTGTTTTTAGCCAGCAATTCATGAGCAATTGTTGATAATTCCTCAGCGGTCCAAGGCAGTTCCAGTTGGATTTCCCGAGCACTGCGGATCAGTCTCGTCAAATGTCCTTCCCACTGGTATATGTTTCCTTTGTAAATACGGACTACTTCGTAAATTCCGTCTCCAAAATTGTAGCCGCGATCTTCCGGATGAACAGAAAGCTCGTCAGCTTCCACCCATTTGCCATCCACGTAAAGCATGTAAATCCTCCTCCGATTACACATATAGAATGTCTTTCACGATGAAACCTCTTGACTGAAAAAGGGAGTATTTACTGGTTCCAGTGAAAGAGTAATGGTATGCATCCACATTAACAAATACGGAGTCAAGGGTCAATTTGAAAATGAAAGGACGGGAAACGTGTCAGCTCAGCGAAAGATGCTGTCGTCAACTGACGTGGCATAGCTCTATTTGACGCACTATTCTGACTAGACGTAATCTTGTTTTCCCTCTCATAATAAAAAGAAGCTGGCGAGAGGAGAGAACGTGATGTGATGAAAACAAGGAAGAGAGTTTTTAGCAGCCTTGCGATTGCATGGAGCTTGCTCTTGCTTTTGTCAAACAATCCGGGACTCGCTGCTGGAGAAGCGGCAGACCGTGAGCGCTTACAGGAGCATATGGAAAAGCTGAGCGCAAATCCCCGCCCCCCGGCAACAGAGTCAGAATTTCGCGCAGTGGTGTACATAGAGGAGTGGCTGCGAATTTACGGATATCACACGACCCTCCACCCCTTTTCTTATTACGTCTATCATGATCCCACCCAGCTTTCTTTGCAAATAGGGCCGGAAGCAGGGAAATGGTCTCCGAAAAAAGTTGAGTTCGGCCCGAATGGAGAAGCCGAAGGGGAAATCCTCGATGCCGGGACCGACACGGTCCAGGACTTTGCAACCAAAGCGGTAGAAGGAAAGCTCCTCTTAATCAGCGAGGGAGGCATGCCAGCAGGAGAAAAAATCAGGTACGCTGCCGCGACAAATGCCAAAGGCGTCATTCTGATCCAATCAGCAAATTCAGCTCGGCTCTCACTCGGAGGTCCGCTGGATATGGCAGTGCCTGTCTTGGCTATCTCCCAGCAGGAGGGAATGCAGCTTAAAGAGCGGCTGAAACAGGGGGGAAAGCTGACAGCGAAGCTCAAAGTATCCGGGGGGTCAATCATCAAAAAAACATCATATAACCTCAGCGCTGTACGAGAGTCCAATCAAGGAAATGCAGCGAAGATCGCGCTGATCGTCGCGCATCATGACGCGCAGCCGGGAACACCGCAAGCAAAGGATGCATCGGGGGTAGCTGCCTTACTGGAGACAGCGCGACTACTGGCTTCCCTCCCAGGCAGTCTCGAGGTGCGTTTTGTCAGTCTGGGGGCAGGGGCAGAGGGCGAGCGAGGATTGCGAGATTATCTGGGCAACCTGACCAAAGCGGAAAAAGAAAAGATGTCTGCCGTGATCTATCTGGATAAGCTTGACCAGCAAAGCAACTCGCTTGCCGTCTATACATACGCAGGAGACCGCAATCAAACAGCAGACATGCTGGCAAAGGAGGGAGTGGCCCTGGCAGCTACGGTGCCGGCAGAAGAAGAAAGACGACTGGAGTTGTTCAAGCAGAACAGCTTGCCAAATGCGGTTCTGATCGAAGGGCAAAAGACCAATGCCAAAGAATCGGCGGGAGCTTTAACAGACGGGAAAGAACCGGTTGTACAGGCAGTCCGCATCGTGTTGAACATGGTTCAAACCATGGAGAAGCAGTAGAGCGATTCGTTCACATGAATGGACGCGGAAGCAGCGCATCCCTCCTATAAAGAAAGAAGCCCTGGATGATTTACCGCCCAGGGCTTTGAGGTTTTTGTAGCTTCCAGACAAAAGAGATAACCAAAAACAGAGCACAATAGGTGAGGGCAATCGCGACGATGTATCCGGTGACGGGGAGAAGGGCAGTTAGTACGGAGAAAAGGGCTGTCGTTATCATCATGACCACGAAGAGAGCTGATAAGCGGATATCGTAACGAACAGCAACTGGGGTGGCCAACGCGTATATCCACACAGCGAGTATCAGGCCCCCATGTCCGAGTACAGCCAGACTGTGAATCCATTTGCCAAAGGGTAGGGCGGAGATGAGTACTATTTGCAGGGGAATGTCAGTAGAGTGAATCTCATGCCAGTATCCGAGCAGTACACCTTGTGTCCATACACCGATAAGGAAGAAAAGTAAACAGCCCACGATGACGCCGAAATGAATGGATTGCACACGGGATGCCCGCGAAGCGAGCGGCAGACAAGTGATCAGGATGAGTAAAAAGTGCAACGCGAAATAAAATGCAGCATGAAGCATCCATTGCAAGTTCAACTGGTACCCGAGAGAGGGTATGGTGATGTGCGGCTGTTCAAAAAAAGCTGTGGCAATAAGCAGAAGGCCAATCACCAAAAATGCGGAAAGTCCGCGAAGCATAGCGGGCCACCCATGCCGCAGGAAAACACAAGCGATCAGGAAAGGGACGAGAGCGAGCAGTAATTTGAAGCTGCCGTCCAGAAGTAACGAGGTGGCACCGCCTATTGAAGTGCCGATGTATGCGAGCAATAACAGTTGAAGAAGAACAGAAAGGCCAGGTGCAATTTTTTCACCGAACCAGTAACACAATAAATCATGCAGCGATCGAAATCCGTGCTCGTGGCTGAGAGTAAAGAGCCGGATTCCCAACCAACCAAGTCCAGCACTGACCAACAGAATCCCCAGTATTCCCCAAAAGCCGAAATAGGCAAAAAAGCGCAGCACTTCAGATCCTACCAGATACGTTCCACCCAACGCTGCTGCTGCAAACAGAACCGCAATTCGCCAGGAGCCTCTGTCCATCAATCATCATCCTTTATCCAACCTTGGTACAAGTGTATGAGGGGGAGGGGCTTGTTCAGAACAGGATCAGGGTAAATAAACATTTTTGTTTACTATATATAGAGAAGGAGGTATACTATTACCAAGCAGCAATGTATGCAGAAGAGGTGAACATTTTATGAAAATCATCGGAATTGCGGGAAGCATGAACCCCGACTCTACCACAAAAAAAGCAGTGAAAATCGCGCTGGATTCCGCTCGAAAAGCAGGTGCCCAGGTCGAACTGATCCATTTGGCTGAATGGCCTATGCCTATTTATGATGTACGAGATGATGAAACCACCTATCCTTCCATCGTGCACCAATTTGTGAACAAAATTTCCGAGGCAGATGGTTTGATCATTGCTTCCCCTGAATACCACGGAACGATCAGTGGGGCTTTGAAAAATGCACTTGATTTTCTTTCCGCAAGACAATTGAAAGACAAACCTGTCGCAGTTCTGGGTGTAGCCGCAGGCAGCTTGGGAGCGACCAACACAGTAAACACTCTGCATCTGATCATGCGAAATCTGCATGCCTGGGCGCTGCCATCAAGCCCGAGTGTCCCAACTGCCTACAGCGCTTTTGACAGCGATGGAAAGCTGAAGGATGCCCGCCTCCAGGAGCGTGTCGAAATGCTGGGAATGCAACTGGTGCACACCATTGACATAATGAAAGGAGCCAAACCGGTAAACTAGACATGTTTCCCTTGCAACCCTGCCTCGATCCACGGTATGATAGTGCTACATGCTTTTTTTGGAGCTTGTCGAAATACCGTTTTGAAACGAGGGATACATATGCCAACTCCCAGCATGGAAGACTATTTGGAACGTATTTACAGCTTAATTGAGGAAAAAGGTTACGCTCGTGTCTCCGATATTGCGGAAGCGTTGGAGGTACATCCCTCATCGGTTACGAAAATGGTTCAAAAGCTGGATAAAGACAAGTATCTCGTCTACGAGAAATATCGGGGCCTCGTTCTCACCCCGAAAGGCAAAAAAATAGGCAAAAGACTCGTCGATCGCCATAGTCTCCTTGAGGAGTTCATGCGCTTGATTGGGGTAGACGAGGAGCATATTTACCAGGATGTTGAGGGGATCGAGCATCATCTGAGCTGGGAATCCATCTCCTGCTTTGAGTATCTGGTCCGCTATTTTCAGGAAGATCCACAGCGTGTGGCAGACTTGCGCCGAATCCAAATGGAAGAGGAGCAAAAAGAAGAAGAGTAGCAGCATGACAAAAACGCAGGCCTTCGGGCTTGCGTTTTTTTGTCGTAATGCACAAGCTCTTCAGCTATATATGGATACTGAGAATCATCAGCAGCAGGAGGGGGTGGGGATATGAAGGCTGATGCTGTGTTTGAGGGAGGCGGAGTAAAGGGAATCGCCTTTGTCGGGGCACTGGAGGTCATGGAGAAGCATGGATTTGAGTGGCAAAGAGTAGCCGGGACTTCGGCGGGAGCGATCGTGGCAGCACTGGTCAGCGCGGGATATAAGAGCAAGGAGCTGCGCCCTATTTTTGAAAAGCTGGATTACCTGCTGTTTTTGGAACGAAGAGGCATGGGACGCCTCCCCGTGGTCGGTCCTCTGTATGAGCTGTTTTTTCGGGAAGGAATCTACCGGACTGACCGCTTGGAATGCTTCATCGAAGAACTGCTGCGAAAAAAAGGAATTCGCACCTTTGGCGATTTGCCCCAGGATAAACTGCGAATCATCGCATCGGATATCACTTCGGGAAAAATGCTGATACTGCCGGATGACCTCGTTCATTTTGATTACATTCCGGAACGTTTTTCGGTTGCTCGCGCTGTTCGGATGTCTTCTTCGATCCCCTACTTTTTTCAGCCTGCGAAGATCATGAGAGAAGGAGTTTGGCATTATATCGTGGATGGGGCGCTTTTGAGCAATTATCCCGTGTGGCTATTTGACGTCCCCGGCATTCCCCGTTGGCCGACGATTGGCTTTCGTCTGCATGACAACAAAGTTGAGCGGGAAGCGTATCGGATCAGAGGGCTTTATTCATTTACCAGACAGCTTATTGTGACCATGCTGGATGCGCATGATCGTCTGTACGTGGATCGGGCCCATGCTGTCCGCACTATTTTTCTAAATACGCTGGGCGTCAGGACGACTCAGTTTCAGCTTTCCCCTGACCTGCGCAATCGTCTGTTTGAATCAGGGGTTCAGTCGGCTACGCGTTTTATGGAGCAATGGAACTTTGATCAGTATATCGAAGTTTTTCGCAAGAACCCGCCATCCACAGAAAAAACAGGCAACCTTGTGTAGGCAGCCTGTTTTTTTGTTTGTGCATTATTGAGAAATATGGTTGTGAGGGTCATGGTCGCCGTTATTTTCCTTCGTTTTTCCCTTGCTTCCTTCAATGACCCGGAAGGGGTGATTTTTTCGGGCTTGCTGGGGCTGCTTTTTCAACGGAGCACGTTGGGGCGATGCTTTTGGCTTCGTTGTTTTTTGCTTTCCAGCGCCAGAAAAAAACGTTCCCTTTCTCAGATAGTTCCGAACCAGAACGAAAACCAGGACAGACAGCCCGATGATCACCAGCATGTTTAGCGGATTGTTGTAAAGTCGAAACAAAAAGCCGAAAACAGCAAGCAACAAGATGATCTGGACGACTGGGGGTATACGGGGAAACATAAGCGCCTCACCTCATCATTTTCAAAATGCTCATCCGGTAGTAACCAGTCCTTGCTTATTCATCTCGGTATCGCGTGTACGCATCTTTTCGAAAGCCGCAATCGCTACTTCCACTTGACTGTCATCCGGTTCCCGTGTGGTAATTTTTTGCAGCCACAAGCCCGGATACCCCAAGTACCGAAGTACAGGCGTGTCCCGCAATTTATTTGTCCATTGCAGGAACTCATACGAGACCCCGATGACAACCGGCAGCAGTACAATTCGTTGGACCACCCGATCCCAAAGGGTATCATAGGTAAACAACGAATAAATCACAACGCCAATAATCACTGTAAAGATCAAGAAGCTGCTTCCGCAACGGTAATGCAGGGTGGAAAATTTTTGCACATTCTCTACCGTTAAGTCTACCCCGGATTCATAGGCGTTAATCACCTTATGCTCTGCTCCGTGGTACTGAAACAACCTCTTGATGATAGGGGCCTGGGCAATTGCCATGATATACCCCAAAAGAAGGATCAGCTTGATGACACCTTCAGCAAGGTTTTGGGCAATTCCATCGGGCACCCAGTTCCCCAATAAAAACTTGGCGAGGAAAACAGGGACGAGTGTGAAGACAAACTTGCCGAATAGGAACGACAAGATGCCCACGACGGCCACGCCAAAAATCATTTGCATTCGTGATGGACCCGCAGATACTTCCTCGTCGGATTCTAGGCTGTATCGATCAGAGGCAAAATTCAGGTGCTTGGCTCCATTGGCGCTCGCTTCAATCAAGCCCACGAGACCCCGGATAAAAGGGATCTTTTTTAAAGCCCTCACCCATGGAAATTCTGTCCGCGGCGCTTCGAAGTATTCGATCTCCTGACTTTTTCTGCGAATGGCCGTCACGGTAACTTGCTTACCGCCGAACATTACGCCTTCTATGACGGCTTGACCGCCGTAACTGGGTACGTTTTGTTGCGCCAATCCTATCACCATCCTTACCTCATATTCTAACGGAAACGAAGCTTGCAGGCTACTGGCAGTTCCGTTAACCGGTTATTCGGGCCCCATTAGTGAAAGCAGCAGGTTTTGCGCATACTACGAACGGGGTGATATCGGATGAGCATGACAAAGACAAGAGGGTATAGGGACAGAAACGAAACAGAGGAAAGAGAGCAGGTTGGGGTCGATTCAGCCGGAAAGGCGAAGGCGTTCCCTTTTGTCAAGATGGTAGAGGTTGCTTTCTGGGGGACAGTCTTCTGGGGAGTCATTGCCCGTTCGCTCGCGCATCTCTTGAATTTTACACCATACGGCTTGGGGGCATATGCCCGGCCTATGCTTGGAGCGGTACACGAGGATTCCTGGCCAGCCATCTGGCTGGGAGCTTTGATGCTTTTTTTTGAAAGCTTGCTAGCTGTCTTCCTCTACTCTGTGCTTTTCAAGCGAAGTCGAATCTGGTGGAGCGGATTACTTTACGGGCTGATGCTGCTGGTCGTGGCCGGCTTCTTTTTTCGCATGGGGAACTGGGATCAGTCTACGCTGAGCACAGAAATCGGCTGGTATCTTTCCTACGGGCTGTTCGTGGGTATGACCGTCACATTGGAGCAGCACGATCAAGCATGATGCTGTTCAATTCCTTTGCCCATATGGTAAAATTACTCTTTAGTAAAATCTTTTTTACAAAGAGGCAAAACGTGTTTGCCATAAGGGAGGAATAATCCATGATATCCGTCCTGTTGTTAAATGGACCAAACCTGAATTTGTTGGGGAAACGAGAACCAGAGGTGTACGGTCATGAAACACTGCAAGATGTTGTCAAACGCCTGGAAAAAGTCATGGAAGAATGGGACGGGGATCTGGAGCATTGTCAATCCAATCATGAGGGTGATCTGATTGATGCCATTCATCGGGCCAAAGGGGTACATCAAGGCATCATCATCAATCCCGGGGCGTTTACACATTACAGTTATGCACTGCGAGATGCGATTGCTGCCGTAGAGCTGCCGACGATTGAGGTTCATATTTCCAATGTCCATGCGCGTGAATCATTCCGCCACCATTCTGTCATCGCCCCTGTAGTAATCGGACAGATTGTCGGCTTGGGAATCGACGGCTATGAATGGGCGCTGCGCTCACTCGTGAATAAAATCAAGAAGTGACAGAGAAACCAGAAAATAGGAGATTGACGAAGAAAGGGAGAGGTCTCGATGAATCGTTTGGACAAATTGCGTGATGCCTTGGATCAGATTGGTGCGGATGCACTGATTACGGAATCGGAAGTAAATCGTCGTTATTTGAGCGGATTTACCGGTTCAACCGGTTGGGTCATTGTAACGCAAAAAGATGCCTACCTGGTCACGGATTTCCGTTATATCGACCAGGCAAAAGAACAGTGCCCGCTTTTCACAGTGGTGAACAATGAGCGAAAAGCAGTGGAAGCGATTGCCAATGTATTGAAAGAGGCAGGTGTGAAGCGCCTGGCGTTTGAGGGCAGCTTGTCATTCAGTACATATTCCACATGGAAAGAGGCATTCGAAGGAGTCGAACTGATGCCAACCAGCGGGTTCATGGAAAAACTGCGCATGTACAAGGACGCATCCGAGGTCGAGATCATCAAGCAGGCTGTGAAAATAGCTGATGATGCTTTTCAGCATATTCTCGGTTACATCAAGCCAGGGGTAAGTGAAGCGGATGTGGCGCTAGAACTGGAATTCTTTATGAGAAAGCAGGGGGCTACCGGTGTAGGCTTTGACATCATTGCTGCCTCAGGTCCACGAGGGGCACTGCCACATGGACGAGCCAGTGATAAAATTATCAAAGCAGGCGAGATGATTACTCTCGATTTTGGCGCTCAATTCCAAGGATACAACTCCGATATCACACGCACCGTCTCCGTCGGAGAGCCCAGTGCCAAGATGAAGGAAATCTACGAGATTGTGCTGAAAGCGCAAATCGCCGGTGTGGAGGTCCTGCGCCCGGGGATTTCCGGCAAAGAGGCGGATGCTGTTACGCGTGATATCATCTCGGCAGCGGGTTATGGCGAAGCGTATGGACATAGTGCAGGCCATGGGCTCGGCATGGATGTGCACGAACTGCCGAATCTTTCGACGGTCAGTCCGTTTATCTTGGAGCCAGGTATGGTCGTGACGATGGAACCCGGTATCTATTTAAGCGGAATCGGCGGGGTGCGGATAGAAGACGACGTTCTGATTACGGCGGACGGTCACGAGGTGTTGACCCAGTCGACGAAAGAGTTGCTCATTTTGCCCGTCTAATTTATACTATTTGTGTTATTTGTTGATTTGGGAGGACTAACATGATCTCTGTTAACGATTTTCGTACCGGCTTAACCATCGAAGTAGATGGCGATATTTTTCAGGTGCTCGAATTCCAGCACGTAAAGCCAGGGAAGGGTGCAGCTTTTGTTCGTTCCAAACTGCGCAACCTTCGCAGTGGCAACACGACTGAGATGACATTCCGCGGCGGTGAAAAAGTAAACCCTGCCCGTATTGAGACATCTACCATGCAGTACCTGTATGCAAGCGGGGATGAGCACACCTTCATGAACACGGAAACGTATGAGCAGCTCACGTTTACCAGCAAACAGATCGAGCGCGAGCTGAACTTCCTGAAGGAAAACATGAACGTGCAAATCATGCAGTACAATGGCGAAACACTTGGAGTTCAATTGCCAAACACCGTTGAACTGACGGTAACCGAATGCGAGCCGGGTGTAAAAGGAGATACAGCCTCCAACGTAACGAAAAAAGCAACCCTGGAAACAGGTTTCGTGGTGAACGTACCGCTTTTCGTAGAACAAGGAGACAAGCTGATCATCGATACCCGTTCCGAGGCATACGTTTCCCGCGCGTAGTTGGGGAAAATACGGTAGGTCGCACAAAAAAGAAAGCTGTACCTGAAGAGGGTACAGCTTTTTTGTTCATGGCGCGATGCGCGGACCTCAACGGCCGCCGAACCATTCCCAGAGCTTCAGGACAAAAGCGGTAATGCCGGCAGCCATCAACGGGCCGACAGGAATCCCGCGCAAAAAGACAATGCCAATGATGGACCCGATCACAAGTCCGACGATGATGGAAGGCTCTGTGCGCAGCAGATCAAGTCCCTTGCCATTCATCCAGGTCGCGATCGCGCCACCAGCAAGCGCCATCATACCGATCACGGTTGTAAATAAAGGAGTAATGTCACGCCAGGAGATCTTTTCGCTGGCGAACGGTACAAGCACTGATATTGTCAGGAAGAGCAGTCCCAGCTCAAGACCGCGCCGCTCCACTACCGGAAACAGTCGCTCCAGTGCAGTCAACTTTAAGACAAGCAGGATGCTGGCAGCCGTTGCGATAATGGGCGATCGACCGATAAGCCCTATGACGATCAAGATGACAAGCATGATTTCCCCAGATACCATCGGCATCAAAACCCCTGTCCACATCCAGTCTTGTTCCACTTTATGAGACAAGGTGGGGGAGTATGCGTCTCTCCTTTACAATCGGAACCAAGGGATACTGATCAATTTGGGCACAGAAAGCTAGATCGTCGTGAAATTGATGCTGAACCAATCTTTTTCCTGTCGTGGTGTTCGAAAGAAGCTCCGGCAAGCGGTTGGATAAATACAGATAGCTTGCATGCATAGATTTGCCCAGATCGCAAAGCTGGATTTCAGGTTGCTCTGCCGTGGCGATATCGATCATCAAACCAGCGGCAAGACCATCCTCCAGGGCAAACTCGGAACGGGTTCCGGCACAGTACAAGGTGACATCGAGATGCTGGGCCAAGGCGTGCTGGACGCAGGCACGGGCATTGAGAAAACAACCAATGAAAAGCGAGGATGCCCGCTCGGCTTTTTGGATCGCACGAGTACCATTGGTCGTCGTGAGAATCAGTTTCCCTCCTTTTTGTTGGTGAGATGCAAGCTGAGTGGGCGAGTTATTGTAATCAAAATCAGCGATCTTCCGGCAGTGTCTTTCACCAGCGAGAAAATTCCCGCTCATTCGCAGGGCAAGCGCTTGGCCGATCGTCTCGACGGGTATCACGGCATCAAAACCTGACGCAAGAGCGGTGACAATGGAGCTGGATGCCCGCAAAACATCAATGACGATGACGACGCGATTACTAATATGCTCATGCCGAATTTCCTCAACGGTAGGCACGACCTCTATTCGCACGCTGCTGTCCCCCTTTCTGCAAACATGGCAGCAGTATCCCCTCTCAACCCCCTTCGCAAGGTTTCCACAGCGAGTACATCTGTGCTGGCGATGTTCCCCAGATTCACATCAACACCCAGTATTCGAATCAGGGCGACCTGCTGTTCCTTTTGAGGTGCCTCCCAAATCAGTCGATTCGCCTGGGAGCCAGCGGCCACGTGAATGTCCTTCAAAAATTCAAGCTCCACTTTTCCGGTTCTATCGAAGACGCCGACGGTACCACTCTCTCTCGCTTCCACGATGACATAGCTTGCGCCTGACTCCAGATCAGATTCCAGCGTGTTCAAAAGCTCCTCACGTTCCGCGCGAAAATCCGTAGCTTTTTTGCCGAATTCCGAATACACGATGAGACCGGCAGCCGCTGCGGTATAGATTGCCCGTCTTCTGAAGTCGGGAGACATGGGAAAGGTGCCGTCAGAGATTTCTACGGCGTTGAAACCAATTGTCTTTATCTCCTTCAAATAGGATTCTACCGTGGATTGACAATGGGCAATTTCAAAGAATGTCCCGCCTGGCATAACATGAAGATTCCATTCTTTTGCTTCCTCCACTTTTTGCTGCAGAAATTTTCGTGGATAGAGAGCCGAAGTGCCGAAGCCCAGCTTGTAGATGTCCATGTAGGGGGCTGCCAGCTCCATCAAGTCACAGAAAGCGGAGCGGCCGATGCCTTTATCGATCACCATGGTAAGGCCGGTGGTACGCGGCTTCTCCTGCCTGCTGCGGGACGGGTCAGTCCATTCCTTGGGCCAGAGGGGAAGATCGCTGTTAATCATGGCAGTTTCCTCATTTCTTCTAGGCGTTTGCTTACAGTCTATGTGCGGCTCCGTCTGGGAGTGAGCCAACTGCCTGTAGGCGATTGCCCAGCGGCAGTGCTGAATTCCATACGGACGAGCATAGAGTAGAGAGAGAGGAGGACGAGGAGCGATGTTGGAAAAAGCGATTGTGGGGATGGCGGCACTGAGGATCATGTCGGGGAGCCTCGAAGTGCTGGCAGCTCTGTTTATTTTGAAGGTCAACGAAATTGAAAAAGCGCTGTTGATCAATTCCGGTCTGGCAATGGTCGGTCCACTGGTACTGCTTTCTACGACGACAATCGGCCTCATCGGCATGTCTGATCGGATCAGCTTTGCCAAAATCATGTGGATTTTTCTCGGTATCGTCTGTATTTTCGTCGGAGTTCGAAAATGACGGCTACAAGATAGTGCAAGTAACCTCTCCCACTATCGGGAACAATAGCAGAAGTATACGACAAGAGGAGGGGTTCTCGTGCTGGAATCTTTGGCGAATCGAATTTCTTATTTGCGTGGATTGGTTGATGGTATGGATGTGTCAGAAGGCAGCAAGGAAGGAAAAATCCTGTCGGAGGTGATCGAGGTTCTGGACGAGATGTACGGGCAGTTCCGTGAAATCCATGCCCGTATCGAAGAAACCGAAGATTACGTAGAGGCGATCGATGACGACCTGGATGATGTAGAGCTCTATCTATTCGGTGATGAAGACGACCTGTATGAAATCGCCGACGACTGCAATGACGAGTATGTGGAGCAGGATGATGAGGAAGGAACGATTTATGAACTGGATCCCCATGATCAGATCATTGCTTCCTACGAAATTGAATGCCCGTCCTGCCATGAGATCCTCTACTTCCAGGAGGGGGAGGACGACGAAGGGTATCACCATTACGTCATCGAGCCTATGCCTCAGGATACACGCGAGCCAATCAATCCGACCTGACTTTGGTCTCACAACCGATATTTTGCCTGAACCTGATCCGACAGCTTGTGGAGGCATGATTTGCCCGACAGGTGCGCGGAAAGGGGTTCAGGCTTTTATTTGTCTGAAACTCCTTTGTTTTTGGCGATTTCCCGTTGCCATCTGGGATATTACGAACACGCTGGTCGCGACTTCGTTTTCTTGGCATAATACTCGTCCAGCCCTGCATAGGATGGAGGTAAGTCGACGTGGACAAAGGCTCAAAGCGCGGACCACGAGGGGGGATATGCCGTGAAGGAAATTTTGGCGATTTTGCCGGGGACCGTCCGCAGCATTCTGACTGCATTACCCTCCGCCGTCAGAGAGCAATTGGAGGAAATACGCCTACGGCAAAATCAGCCGCTGGAAATAAGGTACGGACAGCAATCCAGCTACGTTTCTGCGACGGGACAGCTTACTGCCAATGCGCGGCAAGGATGGCCTTTTCCTGAGGAGCAAGCGGTCAAACTGTTGAACCTGATCAGCCAGCACTCGCTGTACACGCTGGAGGAAGAATTGAAACGTGGCTACATTACCGTTACGGGAGGGCATCGGATCGGTATCGCAGGAAAGGTCGTGCTGGACAAGGGGACGGTCAAAGGGATACGGGATGTAACCAGCTTCAACATCCGGATCGCTCGCGAGAAAAAGGGAGTAGCACAAAAGGTGTTGCCCTACCTGTTCGACAAAGGGCGCGTCCACAACACCTTGCTCATCTCCCCACCCCAAGGCGGGAAAACCACTCTATTGCGGGATATCGCCCGCTATGTCAGCTATGGCAATGAGTGGTGCTCCAGCCGCAAAGTAGGGATTGTGGACGAGCGTTCGGAGCTTGCCGGTTGCTTGAATGGCGTCCCGCAGCGGGATGTCGGCCCCCGTACGGATGTACTTGACGCGTGCCCCAAGGCGGAAGGAATGATGATGATGATCCGGTCCATGTCACCGGATGTCCTGATTGTGGATGAAGTGGGCAGGCCGGAGGACGGCGAGGCGGTATGGGAAGCGATCCATGCCGGGGTTTCTGTTATCTGCTCTGCCCACGGTTCCCAGATCGAGGAGGCAGCACGGCGTCCGGCGTTGGGAAAGCTGATGCAAAGCGGTGTGTTTTCCCGCTATATCTTGCTCGATCGAAGCAGAGGTGTCGGTACGATTCACGGGATTTACGATCAGAATCTAAAGCTCGTCCGAAGGGAGGAAGCCGCATGGTCAAGCTGATTGGGGCTGTGCTGATCCTCTTTTCCGCCTCTATGGTCGGTTGGCAGATCGGGCGGTTCTATGCATTTCGACCTGTTCAGTTAAGGGCGCTGCTGGTTGGACTACAAATGCTGGAGACCGAAATCGTTTACGGCTTGACCCCTTTGTATCGCGCATTGATGAAAGTAGGCGATCGCATTCCAGCGGAAGTGGGCCAGATTTTTCACACGGCAGCGGGCAGTCTTCAAGAGGAAAAAGCACAAAACGTAGAAGAAGCGCTGGGTATCGGCATCCAAACGCATTGGTCTTCCACGGCACTCAAGAAGCAGGAGCGCGATGTTTTAAAAAGCCTGGGGCAAGTGCTCGGCTCGTCAGACAGAGAGGACCAGCAAAAGCATTTGCGTCTGGCTGTAACTCACCTGCGCGGGCTGGAAGAGGAGGCCCGGGCGGAACAGAACCGGTACGAAAAGATGTACAAAAGCCTCGGCTTTCTGTGCGGGCTGTTGGTCGTCATCCTGATGTTCTAAAGGCGAGGTGTTCACTGTGGATTTTGATTTGACACCTGTTTTTCAGATCGGAGCGGTGGGGTTCATAACAGCCATTCTGCACACGGTTCTGAAGCAGGCTGGCAAGGAGGACATTGCACACTGGGCGACGCTGGTGGGTTTTATCATCGTCCTGTACATGGTATCCCATTTTGTTGCCGACCTGTTTTCTGAAGTAAAACGCGTCTTCCTGTTCAATTAAGGAGGGAGGACGATTGGAAATCATTCAAATCGTCGGTCTGGGTCTGGTGGCTACGATTCTCGCGCTGGTCATCAAAGAACAAAAACCGATGTTTGCCTATCTGCTGGCCGTCGCGAGCGGCGTTGTCATTTTTTACTTCCTGATCGGAAAGATAGCGGAAGTCATCCGCATTTTGGAAAAACTGGCTGTTCATGCCGATCTCAATCTGGTCTTTCTGGAGACGATATTGAAAATCATCGGAATTGCATATATTGCCGAATTTGGGGCACAAATGACCAGGGATGCCGGACAAGGGGCGATCGCCTCCAAGATCGAACTGGCCGGAAAAGTGCTGATCCTGGTCATGGCAGTCCCGATCATCCAGATCATTATTGAAACGGTCATTGACCTGTTGCCTGCGTAGGGGAAGGAGGGGTGAAAATGACTCGTGCGGGCTGGTTTCTTTTCTTCTTCCTATTTCTTGTATTCGTACCAACTGAATCACTCAAAGCTGCCGAGACACCGGCTCCCCCCTTGGTCGAAAACCTGATCAAGCAGCAGGTAGAGGATTTACATGTAGACAGGGTAGAAAAATTTTGGGTTGAACTGCAGCGTGATTACAAAGGATATCTGCCTGATGTGAAATCCCCGGGCTTTTTACAGCTCGTCTTTCAGCAGGGAGAGTTCAGTTTGACTGGTTTTTTAAAGGGGCTCGGAAAATTTGTTTTCCACGAAATCCTGATGAATGGCAAGCTGCTCAGCTCCATCATCATTATCACGGTATTTGCCATGATTTTGGAGACCATGCAAAATGCCTTCGAGCGAAACACCGTCACGACTGTCGCCTACTCCATCGCCTATCTGGTGCTGATGGTTCTGGCGATTAACAGCTTTCACGTGGCGATCTCCTACGCCAAAGACGCGATCGCAAGTATGTCAGATTTCATGCTCGCGATGATCCCTTTGGTGATTGCTCTGCTTGCATCAGTGGGCAATCTGGCCTCAGCTACTATGTTCCATCCGTTGATCATCTTTCTGATCAATACCAGCGGAATCCTGATCTCCTATGTCATCTTCCCTCTGCTGTTTCTGTCGGCAATGCTGTCGATTGCCAGTCTCTTTTCCGAACGGTATCAGGTGACACAGCTTGCTTCTCTGCTGCGCAATATCGCGATGGGCGCACTCGGTTCCTTTCTGACGATATTTTTGGCCATCATTTCGATTCAGGGAGCGACTTCAGCTGTTACAGATGGCGTTACCCTGCGGACAGCCAAATACATTACCGGAAATTTCGTACCGATCGTAGGCAGGATGTTTTCAGACGCGGCAGACACGGTGCTCAATGCTTCCCTTCTGGTCAAAAATGCAGTGGGATTGGCAGGTGTTCTGATTCTGCTGCTGCTGTGCGCTTTCCCGGCGATGAAAATTCTCGTACTAGCGTTGATCTACAATCTTTCCTCGGCGGCACTACAGCCTCTCGGCAACAGTCCGATTATCGCCGCCCTCGGGGCGATTGGGAAGAATCTCCTGTTTGTGTTCGCTGCTTTGGCTACGGTCGGCCTGATGTTCTTCTTGGCCATCACGATCATCATAGCCGCAGGGAATATCTCGATGATGGTCCGGTAGGTGAAGAGATGACTTGGCTAACGCTTTGGCTAAAAAAGATTATTTTACTCGTGCTTTTGGCCGCGTTTCTGGACCTGGTATTGCCGAATACGAGTCTGCAGCGATACGTCAAGATGGTGATGGGATTGATTATCCTGATGACGATTATCTCTCCGGTTTTCGCTCTGTTTCAGCTGTCCCAGGATGATTTGGCGCTGAAATTGGACCAGTATCAGCAAGAGATGAACCGGCCGTCTGACGCCGAGTGGAAGCGAATTGCCGAAAAGCTGGCCGGCCAGCAAGACAGACAAATCAGTGCGTACGTTCACAGTCAGGTGGAAGCTTCGATTCGGACCAGGCTCAAAGAACATTACGGTGTAGAGGCAGCCGCGATCAAGGTAATCTTCACCGAGGGAGAGTCAGCCGAGACAAAGCTGGAGCGCATCGAGATCAGCTTAGGCACTGAGAGGAGAAGTGAAGCGGACACGGCTGTGATCAAGCCGATCGAACCCGTACGCATCGAAATCGACAGCCGGAGTGCTGAGACTGCGAGCGACAGGCCCGTGACCGCACAGACAAAAGATCCTCTCTCCAGACGAATCGCCAGTGATGTAGCCGAACAGTGGGGGATTGAGGCGGACCGGGTACTAGTGTCGCGAGAAGAAAACGGAGGGGAGAAGCAATAAAATGAGCAGGAGTTGTCCAAGCGAGGTGAACAAGGGTGTTGGGGAAGCTGAAGCAATGGTTGGGTAGCCATTCCGATAACAAAAAAATGAAGCCGATTCACTATTTTATCGTCATATTGGGAATCGGTATGGCGATCATGATTTTGACCGATTTTTTTCGGGTCGAGCGTGATCAGCCTCTAGGCTTCGGAGTGGGCAGCGGCAACGAGACGGGACCGCCGGGTGAAAAACAGACCGTGCCGGTGATGGGGGGAGCAAGCCCCCCCGATATCATCCGGGAGTACGAAAATATGTATGAAACACAGCTGAAAGAGATATTGGCCAGCGTGGTGGGAGTGGGCGGCGTCGAAGTGATGGTGAACCTGGATTCAACACCCGAGCTCGTCGTAGAAAAGAATCGCAATATCCGCTCCTCCACAAATCAGGAGACGGACGAAAAGCGGGCTACGCGCAACCAGAATGACCAATCCCGGGACGAACAGGTAGTAGTGGTACAGGGCGGAAAACAGGACCAGCCCGTTGTTTTGAAAACGTTGAAGCCAAAAGTACGGGGGGTTCTCGTCGTCGCCAAAGGTGCCGACAATATCCAGGTCAAGGCGTGGATTACGGAAGCCGTACAGAAAGTTTTGGATGTGCCTGCCTACAAAATTTCGATATTACCCAAAAAAGGTTAGGAGGTCATGAAAAATGATGCTTCGCAAGCAAACAGTATGGTTATTGACAATGCTGGCTGTCATGGTGGTTCTCTCAGGCTATTACCTGATCAAGGGGCCAGAGAACCAGGTTCCGGCGTTGGGACAGGAGCAGCTGCAGCAGCCTGACCCGCTTGCGGGAGTCGTGGTTGAGAGCAAAGAGACAGATAAACCAGCACCTGATGCAGCCGCCGTCGAAGGCAAGGGATCTCAGACCGATTCTGCTGTATTGCCGGAGAGCACAGCCAAGGAGACATTGACGCTCACAGATACCCCGAGCGAAATTTTTACCGGTTACAAGATGAAGCGTGAGGCGCAGACACAGCAGCAAAAGGATGAGCAGCTCACTATTATGGGCAGTCCTGATGCCACTCCGCAAGCAGTCGCGGAGGCGAAGTCGAAATACGAAGAGCTCTCCAATCTCGAGAGTGCTACGATGGCCGCAGAAGAAATGCTGAAAGCCAGCGGTTACAAGGATGCGGTGGTCTTTGCGCAAAACGACAAAGTGACAGTCATCGTCCAAAAAGAGAAACTGAGCGCAGAAGAAGCCGTAGATATCATCTCCAATGTCAAACAGCATCTCAATGTTCCTGCAAATCATGTGACGGTACAATTTAAAGCGTCCTGATCAGGTACTAAAGAGCACGTAAAAAGGGCATGCTGGTAAGGGTTTCCCCTCCATTAACACGAGAAATGAGGGGAAATCCTTTCTTGACGTTGTGAAGGTGACAAGCTACGATGAGTCTATGGCCTCGATACATACCGGTTATACTCCCTGGTAATCTTTCGAAATGAAGGAGTGCTTACGTGTGTTCAAAATTCATGAAATCCGCGAAATGATTAAGTTGATTGATCAGTCTTCCATTGATGAATTCAAGCTGGAAATTGACGGAGCAAAGCTGACGATGAAAAAGTCCGTTGCCGAAACGGTAGCGGTTTCCCAGCCAGTTGCGCAAGCTCCTGTGGCAGCTTCCGCTCCGGCAGCAGCTCCTGTAGTTGTACAAGCTCCGGTGGTTGAAGCGCCTGCTGTACAGATTGAAGCGCCGAAGCCGGCAGCAGCAGCCGTGCAAGAAGATGAAAATCTGCACAAAATCGTTTCCCCGATGGTGGGAACATTCTATCGCTCCCCTGAACCTGGCAAACCTGCATATGTACAACCAGGCGACAAGGTAACGGCGAGCAAGGTTGTTTGTATCGTTGAAGCGATGAAGCTGTTCAACGAAATCGAGGCAGAAGTGACCGGGGAAATTGTGAAAGTGCTTGTAGAGGATGGTCAGTTGGTGGAATACGGCCAGCCGCTATTTTTGGTGAAGCCAGAATAAGGTGGGGGAGAGCGTAATGTTTCAAAAAGTATTGATTGCCAATCGGGGCGAGATTGCAGTGCGGGTCATTCGCGCTTGCCGCGAGCTGGGCATTCGTACGGTAGCTGTCTACTCCGAGGCTGACCGCGAAGCGCTTCATGTCAAATTGGCCGATGAAGCGTACTGCATCGGACCGACAGCATCCAAAGAGAGCTATCTGAACATCGCCAACATCATGAGTATCGCAACCAAGGTTGGAGCAGACGCGATCCATCCCGGCTACGGTTTTCTCGCGGAAAACGCAGATTTCGCTGAGATCTGTGCTGCCTGCAACATCACGTTTATCGGCCCTGATCCGGAAGCGATCATCAAAATGGGCGACAAGTCGACTGCCAAGGATACGATGAAATCAGCAGGAGTGCCAACCGTTCCCGGAACAGAGGGACTGGTGGAAGACATTGCTGATGCTGTTCAAACGGCAAACGAAATCGGCTATCCGGTGATGGTTAAGGCAACGGCAGGCGGCGGTGGTAGAGGCATGCGTGTCGCCGTCAACGACGAAGATCTGGAAAAGGCGATTCGCCAAGCGCAGAGCGAAGCGAAAACCGCTTTTGGCAACCCCGGTGTCTACCTGGAGAAATTTGTGGAAGGCCCTCGCCATGTGGAAATCCAAATCATGGCTGATAAGCATGGCAACGTTGTCTATCTGGGGGAGCGCGACTGTTCCATTCAGCGCCGTCACCAAAAGCTGATCGAGGAAGCCCCCTCGCCAGCATTGAGTGAAGAGCTTCGCCGGGAGATGGGGGAAGCAGCGGTTGCTGCTGCCAAAGCGGTGAACTACCACGGCGCAGGAACAGTGGAGTTTTTGCTCGACAAGCACGGAAAGTTCTACTTCATGGAGATGAATACGCGCATCCAGGTAGAGCATCCCGTAACGGAGCTGGTAACAGGTTTTGACTTGATCAAAGAACAATTGACAGTAGCAGCGGGTCTGCCGCTTTCCTTTACACAGGATGAGATCAAGCTGAACGGCTGGTCGATTGAATGCCGGATTAACGCAGAAAACGCGGCCAAGAACTTCATGCCTTCCCCTGGAAAAATCACGACCTATCTGCCCCCTGGCGGATTTGGCGTAAGGGTGGACAGCGCAGCTTACACGGGCTATGTGATTCCTCCCTATTACGACTCGATGATTGCCAAACTGATCGTTTGGGGCAAGGACCGGGAAGAAGCGATCGAGCGGATGAAACGCGCCCTCGGTGAATTCGTCGTGGAAGGTGTGCATACGACGATCCCGTTCCATCTGAAAGTACTGGATCACGAAGTGTTCGCAAGCGGCCACTTTGACACCAAGTTTTTGGAAATCCACGACCTTGATTTAGACGAATCCGAGGCATAAGCCTGATTTGTAAAAGTGGGAAGTGCTTGTTATAATGGGATACAAATCCATAGGGAGGTGCGAAATGTGGAAGAATTTACACCGGATTTAGAGAGAACCGAGCTTGGAAAGGTGCAAATCGCTCCCGAGGTCCTGGAAGTCATTGCTGGTATGGCAGCCTCTGAAGTAGAAGGCGTAGCCAGCATGAGCGGCGGTTTTGTAGGTGATATTGCGGAACGGCTTGGCCGTAAAAATATTGCTCGCGGCGTTCGTGTAGAAGTAGGTTCCCGCGAAGCGGCAGTTGATGTTTCCATTATCGTAAAATACGGACACCGAATTCCGGATGTCGCTCGAAATATTCAAGATAGTGTGCGCAATGCCATCGAAAGCATGACAGGATTGTCGGTGGTTGAAGTAAACGTACATATCGTGGATGTAGAGTTGAAGCCAGAAGAAAAAGCACCGGCTGTCGTGGAAGATTTTCAACGCGTGCGCTAGTCCGTGTGAACGACTGATGCCCCCTATGTCGCAGGGGGCATTTTTCCTCATCATAGAGGGTTACACCGCATGCGGATAGGCTGCCTGCCCGAGGTGTTCGAGCAGGAGGGTGCGCGCGGACAGTCTGATCATTCTCTTCAAAGGAGAGATGCTTGTGAATTTGTTTGACCGTTTTATCCTCACACTATACAGCTTTGCCTTGATCGTACTCTCGATCGCCGTCATCGGGGCGTCGAGCGGACTGATCCCCCCTGAATACATAAGCCCGTACGTAGAGCAGCTACTCGGCCCCTTCAATCTTGCATACGTCATCACGGCAGTGATCTTCCTGATCGTCAGCCTGCGATTTTTCTTCAGTTCCTTCCGTGGCTCCAAAAAAACCAAAACGGAAAAAGGGATTCGTCAGCGAAGTGATCTGGGTGAGGTAAACATCACGCTCCAAACGATTCAGACCATCGCTGAGCGGGCGGCCAGAAGAGTGAAAGGTGTCCGTGATTTGAAAACAGTAATTCGGGCTCTGGAAAGTGGCAACACCATTACCATTCGGGTCTCGGTAGATGGAGAAACGCCGATCCCGGAATTGACGCAAAGCCTGCAGGCAAATATCAAAGAGCAGGTGGAGAGTATCGCAGGTGTCGTGATCTCTGAGGTGGCAGTTGTCGTGACCGAAGTGGCCCAGCAAGAGAATTACGCGGCTCGTAAACGAGTGGAATAGTAGGTGAGTGTCATGATATGGGAGTTGTTGTGGGAACACAAGGGGAAACTACTTGGTATAGCTGCCGGACTTTTTTTCGGCATCATCTACCTTCTCGTCGGTTTTTGGGATACACTTGTGTTTGTCGTCTTTGTCGGAACTGGCTACTACATCGGACGCAAGCTGGATCACAAAGAGGATTTACGGGAAATTCTGGACCGAATCTTGCCAGGAAAGTTTCGTTAGGCTGAGCAGGACCCTAATTTTATGAGTAGGTGAACGTATGAAACGTAGAACAGCACGAGAAAAAGCAGTCCAATGCTTGTTTCAGATCGATATGGCGGAAGTGGATATGGAAACGGCTCTGACGCTGGTCATGGAAGACAGCGACGAGGACCCGGCGTATCTTCGTTATTTGGTGGAAGGTGCTCTGGAACGCATGCCGAGGATTGACGCCGAGATCCAAAAATATCTTCGGGGCTGGCAGTTGGATCGTATCGCCAATGTAGATCGTGCCATCCTTCGTTTGGCATTCTTTGAAATTATGTTTGGCGAGGAGATTCCGGATAAGGTCGTTTTGAATGAAGCAATCGAAATCGCCAAGCTGTTTAGTGATGATCAATCTTATCGGTACATAAATGGTGTATTGTCCAGCTATTTGAAAGATCGCCAGACGGCAAACGCGTAAAGATGGGTGAAGCAGCATGACCAGGGTAATGTTGGGAATCGATACGAGCAATTACCGGACATCGTTGTGCCTTGCAACGGAAGACGGCCAGATTGTCGCAGAAGCAAAACGACTCCTTCGTGTAAAAGAAGGCAAGCGCGGTCTGCAGCAATCCGAAGCCGTCTTTCAGCATGTGATGAACCTTCCGGAGCTCAGTGATGAAATGAATTGGACGGCGTACGACATCGCGGGGGTCTGTGCCAGTGAAAAGCCACGTCCTGTCGATGGTTCTTACATGCCAGTTTTTAAAGTAGGAGAAGGGTTGGCCAAGTCGCTTTCCGCCTACATGAAAATTCCCTGCTTCCTGACCACCCATCAGGAGGGCCATATCGCTGCGGGAGAGCATACAGCTACTGTGCGGCCCAATGTTGATCGTTTTCTCGCTGTACATCTGTCGGGAGGAACAAGCGAGCTTTTGGTATGCGAGAGAGTGAGCGAAGGATACCGGATTGAGAAAATTGGCGGCACAAAGGATCTTCACGCGGGACAACTGGTGGATCGGATCGGGGTGGCGCTGGGAATGTCTTTTCCGGCTGGTCCGCAGCTGGAAGAGCTGGCGAGACAGGCGAGCGGGGAGTTTCGAGTCTCTTCATCTGTACAGCAGTTCACCTTCAGCTTTTCCGGACCGGAAGCAGCATTGCTCCGAGCCGTTGAAAGTAAGTCCGCGTCCCCGTCCGAGATCGCCAGAGCTGCGGAACAATGCATTGCCAGTACTCTGGAAAAAGTGCTTCGTCATGCGGTGGAAGCAAAGCTTCCGAGAGAAATCCTCATCGTAGGAGGAGTAGCTGCCAATCAGTACATCCGGAACCGCTTGATCAAGCGCCTGGAGCACCCGGCGGTAAAAGCAAAGCTGTATTTCTGTGACCCCGTTTACTCAGGAGACAATGCCTTTGGAGTGGCAATGCTCGGTTGGAATCAGCTAAAGACGAACATTAAATAAATTAAACCTATTAAAAATTCGCCTTTACACAGTCTCCTTGAATCGGTACACTTATGATAGTGATCCAAATGAAGGAGGTTCTCCGCCATGGCAGCAACGATATTGTATGGCAAAGAAATTGCAAAAGACATTCGGGAACAATTGGCCGGCGAAGTGGAAGAACTGAAAAGCAAGGGCATCGTCCCAGGTTTGACCGTCGTTCTCGTGGGAGATGATCCCGCTTCTCATTCCTATGTAAGAGGAAAGGCGCGCGGCTGTGAAGAAGTCGGCATCCGCTCGGAAATCATTTTGAAAGAGGCATCGATTTCCGAAGAGGAGCTGGTTGCCATTGTAGAAGAATTGAATGAAAATCCGAACGTTCACGGCATTTTGGTGCAATTGCCGCTTCCCGCCCATATCTCCGAGAAAGCAGTGATTGGGGCGATTCGTTCGGAAAAAGACGTAGATGGTTTCCATCCGATCAACGTGGGGAACATGATGATCGGCTATGACTCGCTTCTTCCTTGCACGGCTCATGGCGTCATCGAGATGATCAAGCGAACTGGGATGCCTATGGAAGGAAAGCACGCAGTCGTGATCGGACGCAGCAACATCGTGGGAAAACCGGTTTCCTATCTTTTGCAAAAGGAAAATGCTACGGTGACGATGTGTCACTCCCGGACCGTCGATTTGCGGCACTATACGCGTCAAGCAGATATTCTGATTGTAGCTGCGGGCAAAGCGCATCTGATCGGCAGCGAGGATATTAAACCGGGAGCGGTTGTCATTGATGTCGGTGTCAATCGCATCGATTCCGGAAAGCTGGTCGGCGATGTCCGTTTTGATGAGGCAAAGGAAGTAGCGGGTTATCTCACCCCAGTGCCTGGCGGAGTTGGGCCGATGACGATCACCATGCTGCTGAAAAATACGATTGAAGCGGCCAAAAACCTTTCAGCGATCTAATTTCTTGTGAAAGAGCTGATCCGGTTTTCGTCGCTATTTTAAAACCACACGGGAGGTACGCATGACGAATCGGCAGATTTTTTCAGTCAGCGACCTGAACCGCTGCATCAAGCAGGTCATGGAACAAGAACCGAGGTTGCAGGATATTTGGGTACGCGGCGAAATTTCAAACTTTACGCACCATTCCAGCGGTCACATGTATCTCACCTTGAAGGACAGCCAGTCCCGTATCAAGGTGGTCATGTTCGCCAGCTACAACCGTTTTCTTCGCTTTCTCCCCAAGGATGGAACCAAGGTGATCGTGCGCGGTTCCATTTCTGCCTATGAGCGGGATGGTGCGTATCAGCTCTATGCACGAGAGATGCAGCCTGATGGAATTGGCTCTCTTTATCTGGCCTTCGAACAGCTAAAAGCGAAGCTGGCGGCAGAAGGTCTTTTTGCAGCAGAAAGAAAACGACCGTTGCCAAAGTTTCCGCGACGGGTCGGCGTGGTGACATCGCCCACAGGTGCAGCGATCCGTGATATCTGTACCACCATCCGCCGCAGGTATCCCCAGGCAGAGATCATTCTCTCTCCCGCGATCGTTCAGGGGACTGAAGCCCCAGCATCGATTGTTTCCGCCATTCATGTGATAAACAGCCAGCCTGATGTCGATGTATTGATTGTCGGAAGGGGCGGCGGATCGATTGAGGAGCTGTGGGCGTTTAACGAGGAGCAAGTCGCCCGTGCAATTGCGGCATCCGTCATACCGGTCATCTCGGCTGTCGGCCACGAAACCGATGTTACGATTGCTGATTTCGTGGCAGATGTGCGTGCCGCCACACCGACGGCGGCGGCTGAATTGGCTGTGCCTCACTATCTGGAGTGGGTCGAGCGGGTGAAGCAGCTGGAGACGCGCATGAGCAGAGCGCTAACCGGCCGCTTGCAAACCGAGCGAAAGCGGTTGGAGGGATTGGTTCAATCCTATGCCATGCGCAGGCCGAAGCGGAGAGTCGAGGAAACCGAGCAGCAGCTGGACGAGCTGACATTGCGGATGAGACAAGCGATCATGCAGCTCATGAAACGAAGAGCTGAGCAGTACCAGTATCTCGCTGACAGGGTGAAGCGATATCGTCTGAGCGAGCAGTTGGAGAACCGCCGGCAAACCATTCAAGTCAATCGCCGGCGTCTGGATGAACGCATGCGAGAGCAGCTCATGAAAAAACGTATGGCCTTTTCTTCATCAGTCGCTCAACTGGATGCATTGAGTCCGTTGAAAGTGATGCAGCGCGGTTATTCTCTCGTCTATGACGCGGCTGGACAGCTGGCAAAATCAATTCAGCAGTTTGCTCCGGGAGAAGAACTCGTGATACGATTGACAGATGGCAGCGCACATGCGCGTGTGGAACAGATTTACCGGAAGGAGAATCCAAATGGCGCGGAAAAAGACGGAACAAGAGAATCATGACATCCAGTTTGAAGAGGCGATGAAACGCTTGGAAGAAGTGGTTCACAAGCTGGAAGAAGGAGAGATTTCTTTGGAGGAATCGATCCAGCTGTATCAGGAAGGCGTCACTCTTTCTCGAATCTGCGGTCAAAAGCTTGATGCCATTGAAGCCAAGATTACTCAGTTGATTGACGAAGACGGTCAGTTCAAACAAAAACCGTTTCGTGTGGAGGGAGAAGCACAATGACGGTGTCCCTTCATACCTATTTGGAAGAAAAGACAATTTTTATCGAAAATCATCTGCTCTCTCTTTTGGAGCAAGA
This sequence comes from Brevibacillus ruminantium, assembly GCF_023746555.1. Taxonomy (NCBI): domain Bacteria; kingdom Bacillati; phylum Bacillota; class Bacilli; order Caryophanales; family Paenibacillaceae; genus Brevibacillus; species Brevibacillus ruminantium. The sequence goes on along the minus strand of NZ_CP098755.1, from coordinate 3,201,708 downwards.
AGATGTGCCAGCATCTTTATACGAATCCATGAAGTATTCTCTGATGGCCGGGGGAAAACGGCTTCGACCCATGCTGGTCTTGGCTGTTCTCGAGGCGCTGGACAAGCCGTTGGAGCGTGGAATCGCTTATGCTGCTGCATTGGAAATGATCCATACCTATTCGCTCATTCATGATGATTTGCCCGCGATGGACGATGACGACCTTCGCCGCGGAAAGCCTACGAACCATAAAGTATTTGGCGAAGCGACTGCGATCCTCGCCGGAGATGCGCTGTTGACTCGTGCCTTTGGATTGGTGGCGGAGCACTATTTGACCCGTTCCGATGTAAAAGCGGAGACAGTGGTTCGCTTGCTCGCTGAGCTTGGAAAACGTGCCGGTGCGAGGGGAATGGTCGGCGGACAGATGGCTGATATTGAAGGGGAAGGGAAGAGCCTCACACTGGCTGAGCTGGAGTATATTCACAAGCATAAGACCGGCGACCTCTTGATTGCGGCCCTGGTCGGAGGCGGACTCCTGGGGGAAGCGTCGGCGACACAGATGGAGGCTTTGGCCGGGTACGGCAGAATGATCGGGTTGGCCTTCCAAATCCAGGATGATATTCTCAATGTAGAGGGTGACTCTGCCCAGCTTGGCAAAGCCGTAGGCAGTGATGCAGACCGGAAAAAAGCGACCTATCCCGCGCTGCTCGGAATGGAAGAGTCTAAGACCCGCCTGCAGCAGTTGATCGCAGAAGCCAAGCAAGTGCTGGGAAAAGCCGGACTGGAGCACTCCGCACTAGTACCGCTCGCGGATTACGTCATTGAGCGAAAAAAATAACGAAGAGCTGGTCCCCTGAGGGAAGCCAGCTCTTTTTTGACTGTATCGGAGATGATAAACTTCTCGGGCTTCATCCTGATCCGGAAAGAATAACCGCGAAATCGGGGCGCTCCCCCTGAATTAGTCCTCGATAGAGGGGAATGATCTTTACCGAATAATGGGTGAGGATTTCTCTCCTTGAGATGAAAGTGGAGTTTTTACCAAGAAACCGTTATAATGAAGCAAGCTACTAGAAGCAGGTATCCATCTGGTATGGATTGCAGCATATTCAACAGATGGAGTACGAGTGGAAAGTGAGGAATTTCAATGCTGCTTACGAGCATCAACAATCCTCAAGACTTGAAGAAATGCTCTCTGCCTGAGCTGTATGAATTGGCAGAGGAGATCCGACAGTTCCTTGTGGAAAACTTGTCCAAAACGGGCGGTCATCTCGCACCCAACCTGGGTGTGGTTGAACTGACGCTCGCTCTACATTATGTGTTTAACAGCCCGGTAGATAAGTTGATTTGGGACGTAGGACACCAGGCCTATGTACATAAAATTCTGACGGGACGCCGCGAAATGTTTCCGACACTTCGTCAGTACAAAGGCCTCTGTGGTTTTCCGAAAATGTCTGAAAGCCCTCATGATGTATGGGAAACCGGTCATAGCAGCACCTCTCTGTCTGCAGCGATGGGGATGGTAGCTGCCCGCGACTTGAAAAAGGAGAAAAATCACGTTGTGGCCATAATCGGAGACGGCGCTTTGACGGGTGGCATGGCTCTGGAAGCCTTGAACCACATCGGTCATGAAGATAAAGACGTCATCGTGGTCCTCAATGACAATGAAATGTCTATTGCTCCAAACGTAGGTGCTTTGCACAACTACTTGGGCAAACTGCGGACGACGACCAACTATCGGCGGGCGAAAGAAGAGCTGGAGCATTTGCTCAAATCAATTCCGGCCGTAGGCGGAAGACTGGCCCATTTCGCAGAACGCTTCAAAGACAGCATGAAGTATTTGCTTGTATCGGGCATTTTGTTTGAGGAGCTGGGCTTTACCTATATCGGCCCGATCGATGGTCACAATTTAGAACTGGTACTCGACACGCTGAAGACGGCGAAACAGACAAAAGGACCGGTTTTGATCCACGCCATTACCAAAAAGGGAAAAGGCTACGCGCCCGCAGAAGCGGATTCAGTCAAATGGCATGGAATCGGCACGTATAAAATCGAGTCGGGGGACACACCCAAATCGTCGCCCACGTACACGTCGGTCTTTGCAGATACCATGATGAAGCTGGCTGAAGAAGATGAGCGTATCGTCGCGATTACGCCAGCCATGCCAGCCGGTTCGGGACTGCTGAAATTTGGAGAGCGCTTTCCGGATCGACTCTTTGACGTGGGGATTGCTGAACAGCACGCCTGTACCTTTGCGGCGGGCCTCGCAACGCAGGGATTAAAGCCCGTTTTTGCGGTATACTCGACGTTTTTGCAGCGCGCCTACGATCAATTGATCCATGACGTCGCCCGGCAAAAGCTGAACGTCGTCTTCGCTGTCGACCGGGCAGGTCTCGTTGGCGCGGATGGGGAGACGCATCAGGGCGTATACGACGTGGCCTACATGAGAGCCATTCCGAATATGGTCATCATGGCTCCAAAGGACGAAAACGAACTGCGGCATATGATGAAAACCGCGGTGGAATACGATGGTCCCATCTCCTATCGCTATCCCAGGCTCGCTGTGCGCGGCGTGAAGCTGGATGAAGAACTGAAAACCCTGCCGATCGGCAAGGCAGAGGTAGTGCGTGAAGGCAGGGGCGTGGCGATTCTGTCATTTGGCCATGTCTTCGAGCTTGCAGAGCAAGCGGCTGACTTGCTGGCACGAGAGGGAATCAGCCCGATGCTGGTCAACGCCCGATTCTGCAAGCCGCTCGATGTCGAGCTTCTCTCGCGTCTGGCCCAGGAAGGGTACGACTTGGTAACGGTTGAAGAAGGCTCGGCCAGCGGCGGTTTTGGCAGCGCCGTCCTGGAATTTTTGGCGGAAGCCGGCTATTATCACATACGGGTACAAAATATCGGGATTCCCGACTACTTCGTCGAGCATGGCAGTGTGAAAGAACAACGGCAGGAAGTAGGGCTGACGGCCGAGCAGATTGCTGTGCGCGTTCGTTCCCTTATGCCTGTGACGAAGGGCGTTGTCGAGGCATGAGAAAAGAACGGCTTGACGTACTGCTGGTAGAACGCGGCTTGTACGAGACAAGAGAGAAGGCAAAAGCGGCAGTCATGGCAGGTCTTGTGCAGGTAGGGGGAGACCGCTGTGACAAGCCGGGCACCAAGTTTAGCGAAGACGTGGCGATTACGGTAAAAGGCGAGGTTCATCCCTACGTCAGCCGTGGCGGACTCAAGCTGGACAAGGCGCTTCGAGTGTTTGAACTCGACCTGCAAGACAAAGTAATGATGGATATCGGTTCCTCCACTGGCGGTTTTACGGATTGTGCCCTGCAAAACGGTGCCAGAAAAGTATACGCCATCGACGTGGGCTACAACCAATTGGCATGGTCACTGCGCAAGGATGAGCGCGTCGTCGTCATGGAGCGGACGAATTTCCGGCATATGGACCCCGACAGCTTCGCAGATGAGCGTCCCGATGCCGCTTCGATTGACGTTTCCTTCATTTCGCTAAAACTGATCCTCCCTGTTCTGTATCGTTTATTACAGGAAGATGGTGACGTGGTAGCGTTGGTCAAGCCTCAGTTCGAGGCGGGCAAGGAAAATGTGGGGAAAAACGGGATCGTCCGCGATCCGCGGATTCATGAGACGGTTCTGATCGAGATTGGTTTATTTGCCAAAGAGATCGGGTTTGCGTTAAAAGGACTCTCCTTCTCACCCATCACCGGAGGAGAAGGAAACATCGAATTCCTGCTGCATGCCAAAAAAGCAGAGGGGGGCTTCACTTCTGTGGAATGGCCGGAAAAAGTAAGGGAGATCGTAAGCCTTGCTCATGAGGAATTGAAGTGAATCCTGGGAAAAGCCTCGAATCAGCAAGACGAGGCTTTTTTCCATGGTAACAGGCTTTTTTTATGCATGAAAAGTTGTATACTTGTATAAGGATTTCCAACCAACAAGTTTGGGGTGGGCCATGTTGAAAACCATTGGGATCGTAGGTAATAAAGGAAAACCAGAAGCCCGGATTGTGGCCAGAGAATTGGTTTATCTTCTGGAAGCGCGGGGAGCCAAAGTGCTTCTCGATGAACAAATGGCTTCCTATGTGGACCGGGTTGATATCGGCACGAGTTTGGAAGTAATCGGTGCGGAGGCACAGCTGCTTTGTGTGTTGGGGGGAGATGGCACTCTGCTCGGTATTGCCCGCCGTTTGGCTGGAGCATCCCTGCCGATCTTGGGAATCAATTTGGGGACACTCGGATTTCTCTCCGAAGCGGACCCGGAAGATTTACCCCAAGCGGTAGACAAATTGCTTTCTGGTCAATACTACTTGGAAGAGCGCACCATGCTGGATGCGGAGCTCGTTCGCAATCAAACCAAGCTCGCCCGGTATACGGCCATGAACGATATCGGAATTGCCAAAGGATCATTTTGCCGTATCATTCAATGTACCGTTTATCTTGATGATGTATATGTGGGTACCTTCAGCGGAGATGGAGTTATTGTGTCAAGTCCTACAGGCTCCACCGCTTATTCGCTGTCAGCCGGCGGACCGATCGTAGCACCTAATGTGGATATGCTGCTGCTAACCCCAGTTGCCCCACATTCACTAACGGCAAGACCGATGGTACTCTCTCCCAATCAGGTCATTCGCATCGAGGTGGATGCCGTTCATCACGAGATGGGCTTGTCGATAGACGGTCAATTCGGGTGCAAGCTGGAGGGAGGAGACCAGATTTTTATTTGGAAATCTTCCTATGTCACGCCGCTGATCAGATGGAAAAAAGGAAGCTTTTTTGAGACGATACGAACCAAATTACAAGGGGAATGGGAGTAATTCTATGAGCAAAGGACAAAGGCATATCCGGATTCGCGAATTGATCGGAAGTCATGAGATCGAGACGCAGGATGAATTGGTGGAGCGTTTGCGCGCTGCCGGATTTAACGTGACCCAGGCAACGGTTTCACGGGATATCAAGGAGCTCCATCTTGTCAAAGTACCGCTGCCTGATGGCCGCTATAAATATTCGGTTCCGGTAGAACAAAAGTTTAACCCGCTTCAAAAACTTCGGCGAATGCTCGTAGATTCCTACGTCAGCATGGATCACGCCGACCATTTTATCCTGTTAAAGACACTTTCGGGTCATGCAAACGCGGTGGCGGAACTGATCGACAACCTTCCCTGGGAAGAAATCATGGGAACGATCAGTGGAGACAACACAATCCTGATTATCTGCCGCTCCAAGGAAAACTCCGAAGAGGTATCCAAGCGTCTGAGAGACATGCTGTAGGAGAGTGGAGGGAACGTATGCTGCTGGAGCTTTCCATACGCAACTTTGCGATTATCAAATCAGTCACCATCTCCTTTCAAAAAGGATTGAACATCTTGACTGGGGAAACAGGTGCGGGAAAATCCATCATCATAGACGCGCTGGGACTTCTTTTGGGAGGACGAGCCTCGACCGACTTTGTCCGGTACGGAGAAACGCGGGCAGAAGTCGAGGGGCTCTTTGAGCTGCCTCCCGGACATCCGGCATTTTCCGTTTGTGAAAACTTTGGCGTCCAGGTGGAGCCGGACGGGACGCTGCTCGTTCGGCGGGATATCTCTGCCCAAGGCAAAAGCATTATCCGCATCAACGGCCAGCTTGTCACACTGGCCATTCTCCGGGAACTGGGGCCGTGGCTGGTCACTGTGCACGGACAGCATGACACGCATATGCTGATGCAGGCAGACAAGCATATCCATTGGCTGGACTCTTACGGTGAAGCGGAGATGGGTTCAGCCAAGAAAGAGTATTCGCACTTGTATGTCAGCTACGCGAAAACCAAACAAGACCTCGAGCGGATGTCCCGCAATGAACGGGAGCTGGTTCAGCGGATTGATCTGCTCCAATATCAACTGAATGAAATCGAGGCCGCCTCCCTGACGCCGGGCGAGGACGAAAAGCTGAGCATGCAGCGGAAGAAATGGATGAATATCGAGAAGCTGTTCGACGGGATTCAGGATGCCTACCGCTCGCTGCACGGTGACCAGCGCGGCATGGAGTGGCTGGGACATGCCATGAGTGAGCTGGAGAGAATCTCCGCTTATGATGAGCAGTTGCTGCCGATTCTGGAAAATGTGCAGAGTGCTTATTACCAGGTGGAGGATGCTGTTCTGAATCTGAGACAGCTTGCCGATCGCCTCGATTTTGAGCCTGTGCAGCTGCAGGAAGTAGAGCGTCGACTGGATCTGATTCAAACGCTGAAGCGCAAATATGGGAAAAACGTGGATGAAATTCTGGAGTACGCGGCCACGATCCAGGATGAGCTGGATGAGATGCATCATTACGATGAGCGGCTGCAGCAATTGGAAAAGCGACTGGTAGAGCTGGCGGCAGACCTTGCTGTAGAGGCCTCCGAGCTGTCCATGATCCGTCAGGGATGTGCGGTCAAGCTGGCAGAGGATATCGAACAGCAGCTCAGGGAGCTACATATGGAGCGTGCGCGTTTTGCCATTGACGTTCGTCATGTACCGGACGAGGACGGCGTGGAGATCGAAGGCAGCAAATGGCGGGTGGACGCAAACGGGATGGATACCGTGGAGTTCCTGATTTCCCCCAATCCTGGGGAACCGCTTAGACCATTGGCCAAGATTGCCTCAGGCGGGGAGCTTTCCCGTGTCATGCTGGCGATCAAAACCATTCTGGCCGGGACGGATCAGGTGCAAACGCTGATTTTTGATGAAGTGGATACCGGGGTAAGCGGACGAGCGGCGCAAGCGATCGCCGAGAAGCTGGTACGGGTCGCACAAAAACGGCAGGTACTCTGCATCACGCACCTGCCACAGGTTGCATCCCTGGCAGATGCTCACTTCCTGATCCAAAAAAACATGAGCGAACACGAAACCACCACGCTGGTCAGAGGATTGTCCGAGGAGGAGCGGGTAATCGAGCTGGCACGCATGCTGGGTGGAGCCGAGGTCACGACAAAAACGGAAGAACACGCCCGGGAGATGATTCTCTTGGGGCAGAAGCGAAAAGCTGTCACGTAAAAGGGGCAGCTTTTTTGCTGTCCCGGGTTAACATCCATCACTCATACATTTTCCTGACATAATCCGAAACCCCGCAGGCAATAGTATAACTACACAAGGTGGAGGTGTTTCCTGTAGGTGTAGGTAGGGAACGGTAGGAGTGATTGCTGGTGAACCGTCACAACAAAAGAAAATGGATGGGAAGTCTCCTTCTCCTGATCACGGCTCTCGTCGTGAGTTCCACCCCGTTCCACGACTTGTCTTCTTTTCCCCACGAATTGCGCCTGATGGAGGGCTCATGGAAACAGCTTCGTGTGTCGATGCCTTTGATGGGTACCTTGGTCAACAGCAACCCGGATATCCTGAATGTAAACGGCATGGAGGCACGAGAGGTATCTGTTGATTTGAGTCAGCCTGTATCAGTAGAACCGAAGAAGGCCGGCGAGGCCAACCTGCAGGTAAAATGGCGTAATATCCCGTTAAAAGCTGTAAAAGTAAACGTGTTGCCTGACTTGCGTGTCATCCCGGGTGGTCAATCCATCGGGGTAAAATTGCAAACGGCTGGCGTCCTTGTCGTTGGTCATCATCTTGTAGACACTGGAAGTGGGAAGCTCTCCCCGGGAGAACAGGCGGGGATACATGTCGGGGATAGTATTATCAAAATGAATGACATGTATATCAATGACATGAATGACGTCAAAAAGATGGTGCGCGAAGCAGGAGAAAAAAAGTCAGCTTTGCATCTGCTGGTCGTCCGAGGCAAAGAGAAGTTAAACCTGACCTTGCGACCTGCCAAAGACAAAAAGGACGAGGAGTATCGGATGGGTTTGTACATTCGTGATTCGGCAGCAGGTGTAGGCACGCTTACCTTTTATGAACCGAATACGAAGGCATACGGAGCTCTGGGACATGTCATCTCTGATGTGGATACAGGACAAGCCATCGTTGTCGGCGACGGGCAAATCGTACGGGCGAGTGTAACCTCGATTGAAAAAGGACAAAGCGGGAATCCGGGAGAGAAATTTGCCCGTTTTTACAATGAAAGCGAAGTGCTGGGCAATATCTCCAAAAACTCACCGTTTGGCATCTTTGGAAAAATGAAAGAAGAACCAAAACGGGGCTTGTATCCGGACCCCATCCCCATTGCGCTGGCCGAACAGGTGAAAGAAGGACCAGCCAAGATCCTTACCGTGGTAGAAGGACAAAAGGTAGAAGAGTATTCCATCGAGATTGTGAATGTCGTGAAACAGCATTTCCCGGCTACAAAGGGTATGATCATCAAGGTTACGGATAAGCGGTTGCTCGAAAAAACCGGAGGGATTGTCCAGGGAATGAGTGGTAGTCCGATTATCCAGGATGGAAAAGTGGTTGGGGCGGTTACCCACGTGTTTGTAAATGATCCAACCTCTGGCTACGGCTGTTATATCGAATGGATGCTCCAGGACGCAGGGCTTCAAGTTCGTCCGAACCCGCCATCGAACCAGTCGACCGGAACCGCAGCATAAACCAAGCAATGGGATCCGTCTCGCCATCAGGTGGGGCGGTCTTTCCATTCCTTTGCAGAAGTTTGGGAATGCTTGTCGAAATATCGGAAAAATCATTCAATCTTTCGTCATTGGCAGGAATGGTCTGGGTATTGTCGAATAATCTTTGGAGTGAAGAGTGGTATGACAGAGGTTAGGGATTCTTTTACTTCCAAGTATACTTCCACCTTTTTTCCAAACAGACCGTGATTGTAAGGAGGAACGACTTTGAGCAAGATTGAAGTGTTGTTGGCGGATGACAATCGAGAGTTTGTAAGCCTGCTTGAGGAGTACATTAGCAGCCAGTACGATATGAATGTAATCGGTGTGGCGTATAACGGGAACGATGTCATTCGCTTGCTCCAGGAACGAATTCCCGATGTACTGATTCTGGATATTATCATGCCTCATTTAGACGGTCTTGCCGTTTTGGAACAAATTCAATCGATGAGACTTTCTCCCCAACCGAAAATCATTATGCTGACTGCATTTGGTCAGGAAGAAATCACGAAAAAAGCGGTTGAACTGGGAGCTGCTTATTACATTTTGAAACCGTTTGACATGGAGATCTTGGCGCAGCGCATCCGCCAGATGACCAACAGCAAGCCAGCGAGTTCTTTTGTGTCAGCGGTCAAACCGCAAAACACCATGCAAATCCGCGGGCGCAATCTGGATGCCAGCATTACCAGCATCATTCACGAAATCGGGGTTCCGGCTCATATCAAGGGATATTTGTATCTGCGCGAGGCCATCACGATGGTATACAACGATGTGGAACTGCTCGGTTCCATTACCAAGGTTTTGTATCCTGATATTGCCAAAAAGTTCAACACCACGGCAAGTCGAGTCGAGAGAGCGATCCGCCACGCCATCGAGGTAGCGTGGTCCCGAGGAAATCTTGACTCCATCTCCAGCTTGTTTGGCTACACCATCTCCAACACCAAAGCGAAGCCGACCAACTCTGAGTTTATCGCGATGGTGGCAGACAAGCTGCGGATTGAGGCAAAGATTAGTTGAAATGATCGGCATTCGTAAATGAACGACATGACTTGCGAGGAAAACGTCTGCAGGCTGACTATGGGTACATGCTACCATAGTCAGCCTTTTTCCTGAGTCGCATACAGACATATTGAATAGAAGAACAATCCGTGCAAAAATAAAGGAGAATGAGTAGAGGAGGCAGGTGTTGACCATTGAACACGATTGCAGAAATTTTAAAGCATAATCAGGCCTTTGTTGCGGAGAAGGAGTACGAAAAGTATCAAACGACGAAGTTTCCGGACAAACGTCTGGTCGTCCTGTCGTGCATGGACACCCGCTTGGAAGAACTGCTTCCGAAGGCGATGAATTTGCGCAATGGGGACTTTAAACATGTAAAAAGTGCAGGGGCTGTTGTCTCTCACCCGTTTGGGAGTATTATGCGGAGTATTTTGGTCGCAATCTATGAGCTGAATGCCGAGGAAGTGATCGTGGTGGGCCACTATGACTGCGGCATGAGTGCAATCAACGCGGATAAAATGATGGCAAAAATGAAAGAGCGAGGGATCGCGGAGGAAACATTCCATATCATCAAAAACTCTGGTATCAGACTGAACTCATGGCTGCGCGGCTTTGACTGCGTGGAGGAGAGCGTCAAAAATAGTGTGGACGTGATTAAAAATCATCCTCTGCTGCCGGTTCATGTCCCTGTTCACGGTCTATTGATTGATCCCGTTACGGGAAAACTGGACCAGGTAGTAAACGGATATGAGCGGGCAGATGCGGGTGAATAGTCCCCTCTCCTCCTCGGTTTCGAGAAGGTCTTTTCTCCGCAGGGGAGTTCGGCTCGCTTTGGGAGCGATTGGATTGGGAGCGGCATCGACGGTGTATGGCTATTCACTGGAAAGGCATTGGCTCCAGGTCGTTGAGCAACCCATCGCGATTCCCGAATTGCCCGAACCGTGGAAAGGGGTGCGTCTTCTCCACTTTAGCGATCTGCATTTGGGGTATTACCTGGGGATTACCGAGCTGGAAAAGATTGTAGACAGGATCAACCAGGAGCGCCCGGACTTGATTTGTTTTACCGGGGATCTGGTCGACGAAGGGACGGGTCTTCTGCCTTTGGCTGTTCCTGTTCTGCAAAAACTTCAGCCTCCGCTTGGTAAATATGCCGTCTTGGGCAACCATGATTGGCGCTATGGGAAAAGCCGGATCATCCATGAAGCGTTGCAAAGTGCCGGGTTCTCTGTATTGATGAACCAGCACGCTGCGATTCAGAAGCAGGAGAGTACGCTCTATGTTGCTGGTTTGGACGACGTGCTGCACGGTGTGCCTGACCCGGCGCTTGCACTTGATGGCATTCCTGCTTCTGGCAAAGTCATTTTGCTGGTTCACGAGCCTGATTATGCAGATCAGGCTCTCCAGTTTCCATTTGTTTTGCAATTGTCTGGACATAGTCATGGAGGGCAGGTCCGTTTGCCGATCCTGGGACCTCTGATCACGCCGCCGATGGGGCAAAAATACGTCAGCGGCTTACGGTACGCGGGAGACGGAAAGCTGCCGGTGTATACGAATCGAGGAGTGGGAACCACCATTTTGCCGATTCGTTTCTACTGCCGACCCGAATTGACAATGCTGACCCTGACATAACAATCTTACATAAAAGCTAATAATATTGTTTCATCCAGTGGACGAATGGCATGAAAGCCTCGTCCTCTTTTTTTCCATGCAAATAGGCGATCAGGGTCGGACGAGTAAATTCTCCCTGGGCGATATCCAGGGCAGCTAATCTGCCCGTCAGAACTTCTTCACGCACCGTTCTCTCCGGAAGCATGGTAACGCCCAGCCGCTGCTCGACCATTTTGATGACAGCACTAAAGCTGTCCAACTCCATGATGACATTCGGAAAAACACCCCGCTGGGCGAGAAAGTGATCGACGCGCTGACGATAGGGAGCGGTGTGATTGCCAAAAGCGATAACCGGCTCGCTTCCCCACTTGCGAAAACCGGGAAAGGCCGCAGTCCAGGGATGATCAGGTGACGTCACGAGCATAATTCGGTCGCTCGGTAAAAATTCCTGATGGATATGGGGATGGTATACTTCATGCCCGAGAAACGCGATGTCCGCCGTTCCTGTCAAAAGGGAAGAGATCGATTCTTCGTAGAGCGTAGAGCGTACATAACAGGTAAAATACGGATGCTGTTTGCGGTATTCGCCAAGCAGACGGGGCAGTTCGTACGCGATGAAGGCTTTTCCCGCGACGATCGTCAGGGCTTGGCGCTCATCCCGCTGCGATGAAAAGGAGCGAAGCTGCTCGACGATGGATGCCGCGACAGGGAGAAGCCTCCTTCCCTCAGCAGTCAGACTAACACCCGTTGAAGTACGAATAAAGAGCGAGGTGCCAACCTGACGCTCCAGCTGCTTGAGTCGGTGGGTTACCGTTGACTGAGCCAGAAACAAAGCGGTTGCGGCTCGATTCAAGGAACCATGCCGGGCAATCGTCAAAAAAATTTCCATGCTTTGCAGGTCCATCTTGGTATTCTCCTCTCCTGAAGTGGAACAGTGGTTATCGAATTCATGAATAGGTAGTTATCAATATACTATAACAAAAAAGGGAAAAAAGGGATATGATGGAGACAGGAGGTGGTTTTCCATGAATCGGGAGGAAGAAATCAAAAAACAGGTGCAGGAACAGTTTGGCAAGCATGCAAAAGCTTATGTGACCAGTGTAACCCATGCGAAGGGAGAAGATTTGCCGCTGCTGGTTGAATGGCTGAAGCCGCAGGCAGATTGGCGCGTCTTGGATGTCGCCACAGGCGGGGGGCATGTTGCCAAAACACTTGCACCGCACTGCCGACAAGTCGTCGCGACGGATCTGACCGTATTGATGCTGGAAGCGGCCAGAGAAGCGCATCTGGAAGAAAAGCTGGAGAATATCCTGCACGTCCAGGCCGATGCCGAAAAGCTGCCTTTTCTGAGCGAGACGTTTGATGTCGTCTGCTGCCGGATCGCCGCCCACCACTTTCCCAACCCCGCAGCCTTCATCCGTGAGATATCACGGGTGCTGCGCCCGAATGGCCAGTTCGTACTGATTGACAATGTCGTTCCTGACGAGTCAGGGGAATTTGCGTCCATTGGAGATTTCATCAATCAGTTTGAAGCCCTGCGGGACCCAAGTCACGTACGCTGTCTCTCCCCCGGTGAGTGGAAAGTGCTGATGGAGCGGGAAGCTCTGGAGGTTCAGCAGGAAAGACTGCGCAAGAAACGTTTCCAATTTTTGCCGTGGGTGAAACGAACAGCCCAGTCGCAGGAACAGCAAGAAGCTGTCGAACAAATGCTGCTACAAGCAGATGATCATATTCGTTCCTATATGGGTGTCAGTATCGCAGATGGACGTGTGCAAGAACATGAAATTGATGAGTGGATGGTTCTCTGTAAAAAAAGATAGCAAACGAAGCAAACGTAAGGAGAGTTGAAAGATGCATACATGGATTGGATTGGATCACGTACAGTTGGCAGCACCGGTTGGTTGTGAAGAGGAGGCCCGTCAATTCTTCAGCGGACTTTTGGGTATGACCGAAGTCCCTAAGCCGGAAGCATTGAGAAAACGAGGGGGAGTCTGGTTTCAATGCGGCTCGCAAACGGTTCACATCGGAGTGGAGGAGCCCTTTGCCCCTGCGAAAAAGGCCCATCCTGCTTTCCTGGTAAAACAGATCGAAGCATTGCGTGCACGATTGCTACAAGCAGGTGTAACCGTAAAAGGGGGGGAGGAGATCCCGGGCGTGATCCGCTTCTTTGCAGATGACCCTTTTGGCAACCGCCTGGAGTTTATGGAGGTGCCAGGTGATGAGCATTGATTTTCATGCCCCGAAGAATCGTGATACCTACAGTTCCCGCAGGGCGGACAGCGGATGGCGGGAAGCGATGGGACGCTGGGTTGATCCTGCTGGCTTGCGCGTGATCGATCTGGGGTGCGGAGGAGGGATTTACACAGAAGGATGGGCGGAGCTGGGAGCAGGCCACGTCGTCGGAGTCGATTTTTCTGAAACTATCCTGGAAGCGGCGAGAGAGAAAACAAAGGAATTCCCAGAAATCAGCTATCACTGCAGTGATGCTTGTCAAACCGCTTTGCCAGATGAGAGTGCCGATATCGTCTTTTCACGGGCATTGCTTCACCATGTAAAAAACAGTCAGGATTTTTTTCATGAGGCCTATCGGCTGCTGGCTCCCGGAGGCGTCTGCATCATTCAAAACCGGACATTGGCCGATGTCACAGTTCCAGGCTCCGCAGATCATCTGCGCGGATTTTTCTTTGAAGCATTCCCGAAGCTGCTAGCGTTTGAGCAAAACAGACGTCCGGCGGATGAGCAGGTGCGAAAAGAGATGCGTCAGTCGGGATTTACCCAAGTCACCTCGCACCAACTGTGGGAAGTACGCAGGACCTATCAGAGATGGGTCGAGCTGGAACGCGATCTTGGCAATCGTACGGGCCGCTCTCTACTTCATGAGTTAACCGATCAAGAGCTACGGCAGCTAATCAACTACATCCATCAAAAGATAGAAGGTCGTGAGCCGATACACGAACAGGATCGGTGGACCGTGTGGGTGGGTGTGAAGGGATAATGGCAGATTTGTGAAATCGTCTGTCACAAATCCTGATTCGACTTGTATCCCTTTGGGGTATTCTATATAATGAAGGTGCTATCTTGTGTTCGCTTCATTTTTTTCCAAAGGAGTTGTGTACTTCAATGAAAGTTAATCTGTTCGATTTTTTGATGTTCGTATTCACATTCTTTATCGCGATGGGCCTGCTTCGCTCTTACCGTGCGAAAAACAAATTCGCGATTGGCTTTGGTCTGGTGTCTCTGGCCGTGTTTCTCTTCGCAGACGGCTTGATCATCTACTACGCAACCAAAGGTATTTAATATTGTCGGTACATAGGCAAAGAGACTGTGCGTGAGCGTACGGTCTCTTTTTCGTTTTCCCGCCACCTCTTGCATGTCATCCGGTAATTTTTAGCATACTAGAAATGGAGGTGGACCAGGTGGGAAAAAAGGTTTGGCTAGGCAGTGTTTCACACATGGCAAAAATTGCAGCAGACCGAAAAACAAAACATCTCTGTTCGCGCATTCAGCCATTTGAAGTGGCGGTCGTCGATCATGCCGATCTGGATGAGATGGCGGCGCTGTCACTCTTGCAGGCCAATGTAAGAGCTGTGTGTAACCTTTCCCCTTTTTTGACTGGAACCTACCCCGCAGAAGGCGCCAAACGTCTTTTGGAAGCGGGTATTCCCCTCTATGAAGTACAGGATCAGACACCACAGATGATTGACGAAGTGGATGGAGCACTAGGCATGGTCAGAAAAAACGAGCTGTGGATTCAGACGGAAGATGGTTGGAAGCGGAAGGCCAGGCTGAGCAAAGTGAGTGAACAAGAGCTGGAGCGGCGCTGGCAGGAAGCAAGTGAACGTCTGGATGAAGTTCTATCCACATTTATTGACAATACACTCAGCTATGCCCGCGCTGAGAAAGAGTGGTTCCTGCGTCCGATGAAACGGCCCAAGCTGCGCACTCAGATGGAGGATCGCCATGTCGTGGTGGTCGTCCGGGGGAGACATTATCGCGAGGATTTACGCATGCTTGCTACTTACATACGTGATTATAATCCTGTCCTGGTCGCCGTGGATGGAGGAGCAGATGCACTGCTGGAGAATGGATATTGCCCCGACTTGATCATCGGCGATATGGACAGTATCTCCGATGAGGGTCTCCGATCGGGTGCCGAAATCGTAGTTCATGCCTATTCAGACGGAAGTGCGCCAGGAGAAGAGCGTGTGGAACAGCTGGGTCTCAGCTATCATCTGCTGCCCGCGCCCGGTACGAGTGAGGATATCGCCATGCTGCTCGCATACGAGGAAAACGCCAAGCTGATCGTAACCATCGGCACCCATTCCACGATGATCGATTTTCTGGAAAAGGGCAGAAAAGGAATGGCCAGCACCCTTCTCGTGCGCACCAAGATCGGCTCTCGGTTAATTGATGCAAAGGGGGCGAGCCTGTTGTATCAACCACGCTGGACATGGAATGGGACAGGCTTGCTCGTCGCAGCTACGCTCGTCCCGGTCATGGCTGCTTTGACGATTCATCCTGTTGCGCGCCACACCATGCAGCTATGGTGGATGCAGTGGAGCAGCTGGGCATTTTAGGAGGGGTGTCATGATTCCTTTTCGTCATCATCTCATCTCGCTGGCTGCGGTTTTCCTCAGCCTCGGGATTGGCATACTGCTCGGAGGAATGGCCGGACAGCCCTGGTTTTCTGTGAGCGAAAAAGAAGTCCTGAGCAAAATGGAAAGCAGATATCAGCAGGCATTAAAGAGCAACAGCGAGCTGAAACAACAAATGAACCGCCTGCAAAGCGAAATCGAAAAAAACAAAGCGGAGGCTGCACATCTGATGGCCGCCCGTTATACTGGTTCGATGGAAGGCAACAAGCTTTATCTCTGGCATTCTGCTGATGTTTCCATCGCCCCTCTGAAGCGTTTGCTAAAGCAGACAGGAGCCGTAGTCGTACCGTATGGAAGCGGTATCACTCCGTTGGACGGACCGCTTCTCGTATTGGCGGTGACACAGCCGGAGTGGTTACATAATCTGCCGGAGAATAGTCGTTGGCTCTTCGTGGATCAAATACCTGAAACGATCGCTCAGCAATGGGCGCTGCTGGAACAACTGCAAAATCTGATGACGGAGTTGAAAGCGGAGCGTGAAAAAAGTTAGTGTCATCATCCCGGCCTATAATGAGGCGGAGTGGATCGTCCCGACGCTCACAGCAATCCGTGAGCAGCTCGCGGTCGAGGAAATTATAGTAGTGGACGATGGAAGTCAGGATGCGACTGGCAGTCTTGCTGCCCGGCTCGCGGATCGCGTGATGCGGCACCCGGTGAATCAGGGAAAGGGCAGGGCGCTGCAAACAGGCTGGCAAGCCTCCAGTGGGGATGTTCTCTTATTTTTGGATGGCGACCTGCGGGAAAGTGCAGCACAAGCAGGTGAGCTGCTTGCCCCTGTACTCGCTGATGAGTGTGACATGGCCGTTGCTGTGCTGCCTCCCCTTCAGCGAAAAGTGGGCCTTGGTTTGGCAAAAGGTTTGGCCAGACAGGGTATAAGGGCGCTAACCGGCTATTCCCCAAAGGCTCCTTTGTCCGGACAAAGAGCGCTGAAGCGGCAGGTTTTGGAAGGAATCGGCCAGCTGGAGCCGGGATTTGGCATCGAGGTTGGGCTGACGATTACGGCCCTGCGTGCAGGTTACCGAATGATGGAGGTTCCCGTTTCCTTTACCCATCGCCAAACGGGAAATGATTTTGCCGGTTTTCGGCATCGGGGCAAAGAGATGGTCGCGATTGGCAAAGCGTTGGGAAGAAAATGGTGGGAGGGATCGCCATGGAGACGAGCCTAACCGGTGCATGGGTCCTGAGCGTAGCAGGGCCTTTTCTGTTTCATCGGTTCTATTTTCAACCATTATGGGAAAAACTGCATAATGCCTCCATTGTCAGGACCAATTACAGGGGAGAGAAGGTAGTCACTGCGGGCGGCGTATTTCTCATCAGCTATGCGGCTGCGGTCCAGCTTCTTTTATTATGCGTTGGATCTTTTCAATCCGTAGATGGAACGACGCTGAAGCAGGGCTTGTTGCTTTTGGCAGGTTCCCTGGCGATGGCCTGCTGCGGCTGGCTGGATGATCGATCAACAGATAAAATCCCAAAAGGGTTTCGCGGACATTTTGGTGTTCTCTTGCGGGAGGGGCGTTTGACCAGCGGAGTGTGGAAAGCGGCGGGAGGTGCAGGGACGGCACTCGTCGTCAGCAGCCAGTTGCATACGGGTATCATGGATGTATGGGTGGGTGCTGGTGTTTTGGCTCTATCCTCCAATCTGTTAAACCTGTTTGACGTCAGGCCGGCACGGGCCATCAAAGTATTTTGGCTGGTCATGGCAGGGGCAGCCTGCAGCCTGCTTCTGTATGCGGAATCAACACAATTGTGGATCTGGGTCTTGCCTGTTTTGACGTCCACCTTGCTTTTGTTTCCGCATGATGCCCATGCCCGTCTGATGCTGGGAGACACAGGAGCCAACTACCTTGGATTTATCGCCGGGTTTGTGCTTACCGTCACCCTTCCGTTTTTCGCTCAACTAGCGGTGCTGGCTTTATGGCTCGGTCTTCATCTGCTGTCCGAATATGTTTCCTTCACCCGGTTGATCGCCCAAGTCGGTTGGTTGAATCGGCTGGACGAATGGGGAAGGCCGATGGAGACAAAATAAAAAACCGGGAATGCCTCCCGATTTTCTGACAATGCCGTCTTTTTTCACGATGCGATTTCTATTCCTCTTCAGGCTCCTGTTTCATAAAGCGGGGCTGGACACGGTTTCTTTTGCGGTCGTGATGCAGGATAAAACCGGCGATAAATAGAACCGGTATGACAAACAGCAACACGCCCGAGATAAGCTTTCCCCAGAGAAATGGAGCGTCAGGCCCGATGGAATAGAAAAAGGCGTCACGAATCAATTTAATTCCGAACATGGCAACCAACGCCGGTATGACCATGATCATCAGCGCAACCAGTTTCTGCCCGATCAAGGGTGTTTCTCCCCTTTCCATCATGCTACCTACCCATCATAATAGATGGATTGCTCCTTGTCCAATGGAACATCTGCCTGTGCATGAGGGCCGGCTTGGGGTACAATGGTAACAGTTTGATCTGAGGAAAGAGGGAAGTCGGCATGCACAAGCTGCTCATCGTCGGAGCGGGCCAGGGAGGAACTACGCTTCTGAAAATGCTAAGCCATATGGAGCGTATGAAAATCGTTGCAGTCGTGGACGAGCGTGCAGATGCACCTGGCCTAAAGTTGGCGCGTTCCCTGGGAATTGAAGTGGGAACGGATTTTCGCCCATATCTGTCAAGCGATATTGACGTGATACTGGAGGCCACCGGAGATTCGGCAGCTTACGAGGAAATACTGTGCCTCAAACAGGAAAAAACAGTTTTGATTCCAGGAACGTTCACGGCAATCATCATGAAGCTGATTGGCGAGCGCGATGATTTAATCGCCGCTTTGACACAGAATCAGCGTGAACGTGAGACAATGCTTAATTCCACTCACGATGCCATTATCGCTGTCAACCGGCAGGGAACTATCACCCTTTTCAACAAGGCTGCGGAACGGTTGATGGGCATCCAGGCAGACGAAGTGCTGGGGACGGCAGTCGCGGAGCGAATACCCAATACACGCTTACATATTGTATTAGAGACAGGACAACCTGAGCTGAATCAGGAGCAAGTGCTGCCCAACCAAACGCGAATCATTACGAACCGTGTCCCGGTTCGAGACGAGCGGGGAGAAGTGGCGGGGGCCGTGGCCATTTTTCGGGATATCACCGATATTATGGCGCTGGCAGAAGAAGTAACCGATTTGAAGGAACTGAAAAGTATGCTGCAGGCGATTATCGACTCTTCGGATGAAGCCATCTCGGTGGTGGACGCCAAAGGAAATGGTCTGCTGATCAACCCTGCCTATACGCGCATCACCGGTCTGACCAGGCATGATGTGATCGGCAAACCGGCTACAGTCGACATATCCGAAGGGGAAAGCATGCATATGCAGGTCCTGAAGACCAAAAAGCCGGTTCGCGGCGTACATATGAAGCTCGGCTCGAAACGAAAGGACGTCGTTGTGAATGTGGCACCTGTCATGGTGGATGGCGAGTTGAAGGGCAGTGTCGGTGTCATCCACGACGTTTCGGAGATCAAACATTTGACAGAAGAGCTGGAAAAGGCTCATCGTATTATCCGCACACTGGAAGCCAAGTATACTTTTGAGGATATCATCGGGTTCAGCGATCCGATGCGTGCGGCCCTTGAACAAGCCCAAAAAGCAGCGCTGACACCTGCTACAGTGCTGCTGCGGGGAGAGTCGGGAACCGGGAAAGAGCTGTTTGCCCACGCCATCCACAATGCCAGCAGCCGCAAATACAAACAATTCGTACGTGTAAACTGCGCAGCCATTTCCGAAAATCTGCTGGAGAGCGAGCTGTTCGGCTACGAGGAAGGCGCCTTTACAGGGGCGAAGCGAGGCGGCAAACGGGGGTTGTTTGAAGAAGCGAGCGGCGGCACTATTTTTCTCGATGAGATCGGCGAGCTCTCCATGAGCATGCAGGTGAAGCTTTTGCGTGTACTGCAGGAGCGTGAAGTGGTCCGTGTCGGCGGGACGAAAGCGATTGAGATTGATGTACGCGTAATCGCCGCTACCCATGTCAATCTGGAGTCCGCGATCCAGGCGGGCCGTTTTCGTGAAGACTTGTACTACCGGCTCCATGTCGTCCCCATCTACATCCCGCCGCTGCGTCAGCGGCTGGAGGATATTCACCCGTTGGCCATGCATCTGGTGCGCAAATACAATCAGGAATACGGTAGAAATGTAGAGGATATTGCCGAGGGAACGCTGCAGCTTCTCTATGCCTATCAATGGCCCGGAAATGTGCGAGAGCTGGAGAATGTATTGGGACGGGCAATGATCCTGAAAAAACTGTCGGAACGCGTGATACAGCCGGAGGATTTGCCGCCGCTGGAAAGAAGGAGCAGACAAACCGACCATCAGGTAGCATCTCCTCGGGCAGAAAGTGCAGGGAAAACACTGAAAGAAGCGATGGATGAAGCAGAGCGCGCACATATCCTGCGGGAGTTGGCTTCTGTTAAAGGAAATCGCACAGTGGCGGCCAAACGTTTGGGAATCTCGATCCGCAATTTATACTACAAACTGGACAAATACGGGATTGCCGAAGAATAACCGGATGATAAAAATGATCCCTCCAGCAGATAAGTGCAATTTTTTGCATGCAAATGATTGCTCATATATGCAAAAGAATGCAGAATAAAGTGAGAGGAAAAGATGGAGAGTGCAGAAAAATGAAGCGCTTACATTCTTCAGGCGGTTTGGCATGCGAATTGCATGTATGAATGACTGCTGGGAAAATCTCCATTTGGGGAGCCTCAGACCAAACAACATTGATAAACGCAAATGAACTTATTAGGGAGGTTTCTTCATGAACATCTTTGACTACATGCAAAAATACGACTACGAACAGCTTGTTTTTTGCCAGGATGAGAATTCTGGACTGAAAGCGATTATCTGCATACATGACACGACCTTGGGTCCTGCCCTCGGCGGAACGCGCATGTGGCCTTACAAAACAGAGGAAGAAGCAATCGTGGACGTGCTCCGTCTTGCCCGCGGAATGACCTATAAAAACGCCGGTGCCGGTTTGAACATCGGTGGCGGGAAAGCCGTGATTATCGGAGACCCGCGCAAAGACAAGAGCGAAGAGCTGTTCCGCGCATTTGGCCGTTATATCCAAGGCCTCAATGGCCGTTACATCACTGCAGAGGATGTAGGGACGACCGTTGCGGACATGGACATGATTCATCTGGAGACCGACTATGTGACTGGCGTATCTCCGGCGTTTGGTTCCAGCGGCAATCCTTCTCCAGTGACTGCTTACGGTGTTTATCGGGGGATGAAAGCGGCTGCGAAACAAGCTTTCGGCAGTGATGACCTCTCCGGCCGCGTGGTAGCGGTTCAAGGTGTTGGCAATGTGGCCTACAACCTCTGCCGCCATCTCCATGAAGAAGGCGCCCATTTGATCGTGACAGATATTAATGAAGAAAATGTAAATCGGGCAGTCAATGATTTCGGAGCAAAAGCAGTGGGTGTCGATGAAATCTTTGGTGTGGATTGCGATATCTTTTCTCCGTGCGCACTCGGTGCCATTGTCAACGACGACACGATTCCGCTGTTCAAAGCGAAAGTAATTGCAGGGGCAGCCAATAATCAGTTGAAAGAAGAAAGACATGGCGACAAGATTCACGAGATGGGCATCGTTTACGCCCCTGATTACATCATCAACGCTGGCGGCGTCATCAATGTGGCGGATGAACTACAAGGCTACAACCGCGAGCGCGCGTTAAAAAAGGTAGAGACCATCTACGACAGCATCCTGAAAGTATTTGAAATCGCTGAGCGCGATGGCATGCCGTCCTACAAGGCTGCTGACCGTATGGCAGAAGAGCGGATTGCCAGCCTGGCCAAATCGAGAAGCTCCTTTTTGCAAAACGGCAAATCGATTTTGCAACGGTAATGTAATCACGTAATAGAAGCATCTGTTGCGGGGGCAAACGGCCCAGTCAGATCGGTTTGTCCCCTGAAACAGACCAATTGGTACATACATAGAAAAATGTAAGGGTACAGCATTGCAGCAACTGTCAGCCGGATTTAAGAAGAATCGTCGGGCGGGGCGCTGCATGCCAACACGACGTTCGAATGTGGAGTTTGCCACCAGGCCAGCAGAGGGGGAAAAACAATGTCGCAGGAATATGATCTCGTCATCTTGGGTGGGGGAACCGGTGGCTACGTAGCTGCCATCCGAGCCTCACAACTGGGCATGAAGGTAGCAGTCGTTGAAAAGGGAAAAATGGGCGGTACTTGTTTGCACCGAGGTTGTATCCCTTCCAAGGCGCTGCTGCGCAGTGCAGAGGTATTTGCCACGCTGAAAGAGGGCGACAAATACGGCGTTATGGCCGAGAACATCGGACTGGATTTCTCCAAAGTGCAGTCGCGCAAAGAAGGGATCGTCGATCAACTGCATAAAGGCATCCAGTATTTGATGAAAAAAGGAAACATTACGATAATCGAAGGCTTTGGCCGCGTGATGGGTCCCTCCATTTTTTCACCCCAGGCAGGAGCCGTGCGGGTCGAGAAACCCGACGGAGAACAGGAAATGCTGGTGCCTCGTTTTCTGATGCTGGCGACAGGCTCCAGGCCACGGACGCTTCCGGGTCTCACCATCGACGGAAAATACGTGGTGTCTAGTGACGAGGCTCTGCAGTGGGAACAGCTTCCCGCTTCAGTTGTGATTGTCGGCGGCGGTGTCATTGGCATCGAGTGGGCGTCCATGCTGAGCGATTTTGGAGTGGAAGTCACAGTCGTCGAGTACGCTGACAGAATATTGACGACAGAGGATGAGGACATCAGCAAAGAGATGACCCGTTTGCTGAAAAAGCGGAAGATCACGATTGTGACGGGAGCAAAGGTATTGTCCGAAACACTGCAAACGGCTGAGGATCGAGTCACCATCCAGGCTGAAACGGCAAACGGAGTCCAGACCTTCGAGGCGGAAAAATTGCTCGTCTCTGTAGGCAGACAGGCCAACGTGGAGAATATCGGTCTGGAAGCTACGGAAATTCAGGTGGAAAAGGGCTTTATTCGCGTCAATGAACATTTCCAAACGGCTGAATCCCATATTTACGCCATCGGCGACGTAATTGGCGGACTCCAACTGGCTCATGTCGCTTCTCATGAAGGTATTCTTGCGGTAGAGCATATGGCAGGACTGCCAGTTGAACCGCTTGACTACACCAAGGTGCCCACCTGCATATATGGCCGACCGGAAATCGCCAGTGTCGGGTGGACAGAAGCCGAAGCCAGAAGCCAGGGCTATGAAGTGAAAGTAGGCAAATTCAGCTTCAAGCCGCTGGGGAAAGCGCTGGTTCATGGTGAGAATGACGGCTTTGTGAAAATAGTGGCAGATGCGAAAACCAATGATCTGCTTGGCGTACACATGATTGGTCCACATGTGACCGACATGATCTCTGAAGCTGGCTTGGCACGAGTGCTGGACGCTACCCCGTGGGAAATCGGCCATACGATTCATCCTCATCCGACGTTGTCGGAGGCTTTCATGGAGGCAGCTCTGGCCGTAGACGGCAAAGCGATTCACAGCTAGGAAGATGACAAGGAGGGTATCCGAAAATGACTAGCAAACGGCATGAAGAGGTTGGCTTGACTGACAAACAGGTGCTCAAGATGTATTATTACATGCTCCTGGCTCGGAAAATCGACGAGCGCCAATGGCTTTTAAACCGAGCGGGTAAAGTGCCGTTCGTCATTTCCTGCCAAGGACAGGAGGCTGCACAGGTAGGCGCTGCCTACGCCTTGCAGGTAGGGAAGGATTATCTATGTCCCTATTATCGCGATCTTGGACTGGTGCTGGTTTTTGGCCAGACTGCCCGCGATTGCATGCTCTCTGCTTTTGCCAAAGCAGAAGATCCGAACAGCGGCGGACGACAAATGCCAGGTCATTTCGGTGGTAAAAAGTGGAATATCCTGACGGGCTCCAGCCCTGTTACGACTCAGGTGCCCCATGCAGTCGGGATTGCACTTGCGGGAAAAATGCAGAACAAAGATCACGTCGTCTACGCTTCCTTCGGCGAAGGCTCCAGCAATCAAGGAGATTTTCACGAAGGAGCCAACTTTGCCGGTGTGCATAAATTGCCAGTAATCTTTTTCTGTGAAAATAACAAATATGCGATTTCCGTGCCCCTGAAGAAGCAGCTCGGCTGTGAAAGTGTGGCAGATCGAGCAATCGGCTACGGCTTTCCTGGCGTCAGCGTGGATGGCAACGATCCGATCGAGGTTTACCGCGTGATGAAGGAAGCAGTCGAACGGGCCCGTACCGGTCAGGGACCTACGCTGATCGAGGCTGTAATGTACCGACTGGTTCCCCATTCCAGTGATGACGACGACCGGACCTATCGGACTCGCGAAGAAGTGGAAGAAGCGAAGAAGAAGGACCCAATTCTGTTATTTAGCAACTATCTAAAAGAAGTGGGGCTCCTGGATGACGCCAAGGAACAGGAACTGTTGTCCCGCGTCCAGAGCGAAGTTGATGAGGCGACTGACTATGCAGAACAAGCGCCTTATCCGACACCTGAATCTACGCTGACCCACG
This sequence comes from Brevibacillus ruminantium, assembly GCF_023746555.1. Lineage (NCBI taxonomy): Bacteria > Bacillati > Bacillota > Bacilli > Caryophanales > Paenibacillaceae > Brevibacillus > Brevibacillus ruminantium. The sequence goes on along the minus strand of NZ_CP098755.1, from coordinate 3,177,404 downwards.
TATACGGGGAATAAGGGGGAATCCACATGGCAGTCATTTCGTATATTGATGCAATCACCATGGCGATGCGTGAGGAAATGCGCCGCGATCCCAATGTGTTCGTATTGGGGGAGGACGTCGGTGTGCGAGGCGGTGTCTTCCGGGCAACGCTCGGCTTGATTGAAGAGTTCGGCGAAGAGCGGGTCATCGACACGCCGCTTGCTGAATCTGCAATTGTCGGTGTCGGCATCGGTGCGGCCGCTTACGGGATGCGTCCCATCGCGGAAATACAGTTTGCTGACTTTATCATGCCGGCTGTAAACCAGATCGTCAGTGAAGCTGCAAAAATGCGTTATCGTTCCAACGGAGACTGGACATGTCCGCTGACTATCCGTGCCCCATTTGGCGGCGGCGTCCATGGAGCCCTGTACCATTCTCAATCAGTCGAGGCGATGTTTACCAATGTGCCCGGACTGAAGGTGGTTGCTCCTTCCACTCCGTATGATGCCAAAGGACTGCTGAAGGCAGCAATCCGGGATAATGACCCCGTGCTCTTTTTTGAGCACAAACGCTGCTACCGCCTGATTAAAGGCGAGGTGCCTGAGGATGATTACGTACTTCCGATCGGCAAAGCTGACGTAAAGCGTGAAGGAACGGACATCACCGTGATCTCCTACGGACTTACCCTTCACTTTGCGCTGCAGGCGGCTGAAAAGCTGGCACAGGAAGGGATCAGTGCGCACGTACTGGATCTTCGCACCCTGTATCCGCTTGACAAGGATGCGATTGTCGAAGCTGCCTCCAAAACGGGCAAAGTGCTGATTGTACATGAGGACAATAAAGAGGGCGGCGTCGGAGGCGAAGTGGCCGCAATAATTGCCGAGCATTGCCTGTTTGATCTGGATGCGCCAATCAGACGTCTTTGCGGTCCTGATGTTCCCGCGATGCCATACAGCCCGCCGATGGAAAAATTCTTTATGCTCAATCCGGACAAAGTGCTGGAAGCAATGCGGGATCTGGCCCACTTTTAATACCAAGGAGGACCATCGAACATGGCGACAAAAGTCCTAATGCCCCAACTCGGAGAAAGTGTGACAGAAGGCACCATCACCAGATGGCTGGTGAATGTGGGAGACATGGTCAGCAAATACGATCCGCTTGCCGAGGTCTCGACGGATAAAGTAAATGCGGAAGTCCCGTCCACAGTAGCCGGACGCGTAACAGAGATTGTGGTTCCTGAGGGTGAGACAGTTGCTGTCGGAGCCTTGATCTTATACATCGAAGAACAGGGTGGCAGTGCGGTTGCTGAGTCTGAGCCGAGCACTCCTGCTGAAGCTCCAGCCGCTGCCGAGCAGTCTGCGGCCCCCATCACAGCTCCGACACCATCCGCTGCAGCGACAGCCGGAGCGGTAACCGAAGCGCAGCAAAAGCCAGCGGGCCAAAAACAGCGGTATTCGCCAGCGGTTATGAGACTTGCACAAGAGCATGGCATCGACCTTTCGCGCGTCCAAGGGACAGGGATGGAAGGCCGTGTGACGCGCAAGGATGTTCAGGCGATCATCGATGCGGGCGGACAGCAGCCAGTTGCATCCGTACCGGAAGCTTCGATTACAGCCGCTGCGGTTACCCCTGCAGAAGCGGTTCAATCAGCAGCCAGTGCGCGTGCCGATCATCTGAGCCAAGCAGAGCCAACCGCAATCAAGGCCCAACCGACATATGATATTCCGATGGCGACAGGCGATCAGGTAATTCCGGTGACGCCGATTCGCCGAACCATTGCCAGCCGTTTGGTGCAGAGCAAGCAGGAAGCCCCTCATGCCTGGACCATGGTAGAGGTAGATGTAACCAAGCTGGTTGCTTTCCGCAATCAGGTGAAAGACGAGTTCAAGCGAAAAGAAGGTGTCAGCCTCACGTTCCTGCCCTTCTTTATCAAAGCTGTCGTCGAAGCGTTGAAGGAATACCCGATCATCAACTCCACCTGGGCCGGTGACAAGATCATTGTCAAAAAAGATATCAATATCTCCATCGCGGTTGCTACAGAGGATGCCCTTTTTGTTCCTGTGATCAAACAGGCCGATCAAAAATCCATCCTCGGCATCGCGAAATCCATCGAAGAGCTGGCGTCCAAGACACGGGCAGGAAAGCTCACGATGGATGACATGACCGGCGGAACGTTTACGGTCAACAATACGGGATCATTTGGTTCCGTCTTGTCGATGCCGATCATCAATTCTCCGCAAGCTGCGATTCTAAGCGTCGAGTCCATCGTCAAGCGCCCAGTCGTGATTGATGACATGATCGCCATCCGTTCCATGGTAAATCTCTGCCTTTCACTGGATCATCGCATCCTCGATGGGCTTGTCTGCGGCCGTTTCCTGCATAGCGTGAAACAAAAGCTGGAAGCGATCGGACCGGACACGAAATTGTATTAAGCAGACTGGACAATACAAGACAAAACAAGACAAAATGAGACAAAATGAGACAAAACGAAATACAACAAGTCAAAAAACAAGACGGGCTAGTATTCAGCTCGTCTTGATTTTTTTAAAAAAATTCTTTGCTAAACCTTTGTAACCTTTTCCCATCATTTGTCGTCATACTTATTGAATGCCGCGAGTTCTACCAATTTATTTCGGAAAGATTCCCTCATTTTCGTAGATATGGTAAACTTATAGCGTTTCCAAAAAAATTTGAACGATTACGAGAGAAATACGGGAGGAAGAACATGGAGAAGAGCAAAAAAGTACTTCCAATTATGCTGGCGACTGCTCTGGCAGCAACGCCGTTTGTCGTAGCTCCACATCCGGCTAGTGCAATCAGCAAAATCAAAATTAAAGCAGATGATGACGAAACAGAAGCAGACAGTGAATATACGATCGAATTCACCCTGGACAAAGACCTGGATTCCGGAGACGAAATTACTGTAACCTTTCCCAAAGATTTCACTGTTGATCGCAATATCGATAAAAGCGATATCGATGCAGACTTTAAAGTAAAAAGCGTCAGTGTGAGCGGCAAAAAGATTACGATTAAAGTTGGCGAATCCATTGACGAGGACGATAATGTGTCCTTTGACATCCGAAGAGGAATTACCAACCCGCGCTCCAAGGGTACATATGACATTGACATCGAAACGACTTCCGAAAAATCCAAGTCAGGTTCCGTCAAAATCACCGATGGCGGAAGCAGCAAAAGCGGAAGCAACAAAAAAAGCAGCTACGATGATTACGATGTAGAGATCGACGACAATACCGAAAAGAAAGAAACCCAATACGTAATTGGACCGATCAAACTCAAAGAAAAGCTGACAGAAGGGGATTGGATCACTGTTACCTTCCCAAGCTCTGACATGCTGCCTTCGAAGATCTCCAAAAACGATATCGACATCAACAAATACAGCCCTGATTCTGTGTCGGTTTCGGGTAAAAAAGTTGAAATCAAAGTGCCTTCCAAGGCAAAGAGCGACAAGGAACTGACGCTGAAATTCTACAAGAGCGCAGGGATTACGAACCCGTCCGCAGGCAATTCCTACACAATTAAAGTTGAATGGGATCGTGACACCTACGAATCTGAATCGTTCAGCATCAAAAAATCAGGTTCTTCCAGCTCCACAACCTCGACAGGCACTGATTTTACGGTTACGCTTTCCGACAACGCCCCTGGAGCACGCTCCAGCTACAGCTTTGAAGCTGACTTTGGTAAAACAGAACTGAAGGATGACAGCACAGTGTTGATTGAATTGCCATCCTCCGACATGATCCCGGGCTTTTTGGATCCGCAAGACTTCACGATTAACGGCAAAGCTGCGCGGAAGGTAGGCTTCTCCGGAAACAAGCTGTCCCTGACGACACCGTACAACTTCTCGCCAAGCAAACAGGTTCGCATCAATATTGCGCAGAGTGCCTGGATTACCAATCCAAAGGCCGCTGGTGATTACACAATCAAAGTTACGGTGGATGGAAAGACAGCAACATCCAAATCATTCAGAATCGATGGTGCGGGCTCTTCGATCACTACACCGACAACTCCGACCGCGCCAAATACAGGAACAACTGTGCCAGCCAACAACAACACGGCTACCGTTGGTCTGACAAACACGGCAGTTGGACAACAGACAGGTGTGAACATCTCTGTTAAGGCATTTGGAGCAGCGCTTGCGAAACAGCGCGACTTCGTCGAGGTTGTTTTCCCAGTTGGCTACAAAGTGCCGGCATACATCGCACCAGGTACCGTTTCTGTTAACGGTGTGGCTTCCAGCTTCGTAGCCGTTCGCGGCCAAAATGTGCTGGTCTACCCTGCACAAGACATTCCTGCCGGATCTGGCGCCAACATCGCAATCAGTGCGGCAGCTAACATCGTCAACCCGGCTGCAAAAAATACGTACAGCATCAGCGTGTTCAGCTCGGAGGAAAAAGGCTTGCTGTTTAACCGCGTCGTAGGGGTGGGCGTACCACAGCCAGCGCAACCGCAGCCAACAACTCCAACACCACAGCCGCAGCCATCCGTAAACGTTCCAGCGAACGCGGCTTTGTTCAAAATTAATACGAACACATTCCAGCTGAATGGCAAATCGTATCCATTGCAGGAAGCACCTTATCTGGCAAATGGCAATACCACCATGGTACCGGCTCAATTCTTCAAAGAAGCCATGGCGCTGACTACGTTCTGGAACAACAATGCCGTAACCATTTCCAGTGGTAGCAAAGTGATTCGCCTCACTGTCGGGTCGAACAAAGCAACAGCTGGAAATCAAGAATTTACGCTGCCAGCACCTGTTGCACTGAAAAATGGAATGCCGATGATTCCGGTGCGCTTCGTTACCGACAATTTGGGCTACAAAGTGGGCTGGGATGCAGCCACTTCCAGCGTATACGTTTACAACTAAAGAGGTTCTCGGGCAACCGAAGCTTGCTCACAAGAAAAAACCCTTCCTGCCGGGAAGGGTTTTTTGCCGTCTCCTTGCTTGGCTCATGAGAATGAAAGCAAGAGTAGCGAATGTGTGCCATGTCGTAAGATTTGATGCGGAAATTATGATTGGAAATAGAAGAACATCGGAAGGATTAGTGAGACAATCAAAATTCCGATTAAAATTTTGGCAAAGGTAGATTGTTTACGCATGGATAACCTCCCAAATTCGCGCAATTAAAAATTTCCCGCTCGAAAAGTGGAAATTGTCGCGTTTTTATGTAACTCGCTGTGCTAGAATTATGAAAAGGGAGAGTAGGCTCTCCTCTTCGTTACTACCATCGAAAACGAGGTGTCCGCAGTTGACTACTAATGATTGTACCGAACTGTATCGAAAGTGGCAACAGGAGCTGAACGAACGACTGGCCAAGTCGCCCGAAAGAAAACAGCAGTTTGCCACCTCGTCTGATATCCCGATTGATCCGCTGTATACGCCTGAACAGATCGATGAAGCGTATGTGCAAAATGTCGGGTTTCCGGGGCAATATCCGTATACGCGGGGAGTACAGCCCAATATGTATCGCGGAAGACTGTGGACGATGAGGCAATACGCCGGTTTTGGCTCAGCCGAAGAGACGAATAAACGCTTTCGTTATCTGCTCGAACAGGGACAAACTGGACTGAGTGTTGCATTTGATCTGCCTACCCAAATCGGATATGATTCAGACGATCCGATGGCTTCGGGAGAAGTGGGCAAAGTAGGGGTAGCCATTGATTCACTGGAGGATATGGAAGTCCTGCTCGAGGGCATCCCGCTTGACAAGGTAAGTACCTCGATGACCATCAATGCCCCGGCTTCAGTGCTGCTTGCCATGTATATCGCCGTTGGTGAGAAACAAGGCGTTACGGCCGAGAAGCTGTCTGGTACCATACAAAACGATATTTTGAAAGAATATATTGCGCGGGGGACGTATATTTTTCCACCTAAGCCATCCATGCGCCTGATTACGGACATCTTTGCTTACTGTGCAGAAAATGTGCCAAAGTGGAACACGATTTCCATCAGCGGTTACCATATCCGTGAAGCGGGCTCGACTGCTGTGCAAGAGGTGGCTTTTACCATCGCGGATGGAATCGCTTATGTGGAAGCAGCTCTCAAGGCAGGTCTGGACATCGACCAGTTTGCACCGCAATTGTCCTTCTTCTTTAACGGTCATAATCACTTTTTTGAAGAGATTGCGAAGTTCCGTGCCGCTCGCCGGATGTGGGCGCGTTTGATGAAAGAAAAATACGGTGCGAAAAATCCGAAGTCTTGGCAGTTCCGTGTGCATACCCAGACAGGCGGCTCCACCCTGACGGCTCAGCAGCCTGACAACAATATCGTCCGGGTAACCTTGCAGGCATTGGCAGCAGTGCTGGGAGGCACGCAAAGTCTGCATACCAACTCACGCGATGAGGCACTGGCACTGCCCACAGAAGAATCGGCTCGCATCGCTCTTCGAACTCAGCAGATCATCGCTTTTGAAAGCGGTGTTACGGATACTGTGGACCCGCTGGCAGGTTCGTATTTCGTCGAATATCTGACCGACCAGGTAGAGGCAAAAGCGCTGGAATACCTGCAAAAAATCGAACAAATGGGCGGAGCGGTAGCAGCGGTGGAAGCAGGCTACATGCAGCGTGAAATCCACAAGCAAGCCTACGATACGCAAAGGAATATTGAATCCGGTGAGGAAAAAGTGGTTGGCATGAACTGCTTCCAGCTGGAGCATGAGCCTCAGCCCGAGCTATTGCGCGTAGACCCTTCACTGGGGCGAAAACAGAAAGAACGTCTGGATGCCTTGCGGGCGAAGCGGGATAATGAGCTAGTCGACCAAACGCTCGCTCAGTTGCGAACTGCTGCAGAAGGAGCAGAAAATCTGATGCCGTACATTTTGGACTGTGTACGCAGTTATGCGACCATCGGAGAAATCTGCGGGGTTCTGCGTGACATCTTCGGTGAATACCGGGCTGTTTAATCCAAATCGTTGAAGGTTCAAGTGACAAGGAGGAGCGAAGGATGGAACAAAGGATACGTGTGCTGGTTGCGAAACCCGGACTCGACGGACATGATCGGGGAGCGCTGGTTATTGCGCAAGCGCTGCGTGACGAAGGAATGGAGGTCGTTTACACAGGTCTTCGTCAAACGCCGGCACAGATTGCAGCGGCAGCCATTCAGGAGGACGTTGACTGTATTGGTCTTTCTTGTCTGTCAGGTGCCCATAACGAACTTTTTCCAGAAGTAGTTCGTCTGCTCCGGGAACAAGGGGCAGAGGACATTTTAGTCGTTGGCGGCGGTGTGATCCCGCAGGAGGATATTCCGTTTTTGAAGGAGCAAGGAGTAGCGGAAGTATTTACACCCGGGACGCCCACACATGTGACGGCTGACTTTATCCGGTCTCGCGTAAAGAAAAAGCGGATGACGCTGCAATCGCCGCCAAAGAAAATTGCGCATATCGGCATTGCGGTTCGCAGTCTGGATGCGGCGCTGCCTTTTTATACACAGAAGCTTGGTCTGCCGTTGGTGGGCAGGGAAGAAGTGGCCAGCGAGCAGGTGCGGATTGCTTTTTTGCAGATTGGCGAGAGCCGCATCGAACTGCTGGAACCCCTACAGGCGGAAAGTCCGATTGCCAAGTTCATTGAAAAACGGGGCGAAGGCATTCATCATATCGCTTTTGATGTGGAGAATGTGGGAGAACGCCTGCAACAACTGAGGGAAAACGGGATTCCCTTGATCAACGAGGAACCAAAACCAGGTGCACACGGCGCGCAAATCGCGTTCATTCATCCAAAGGCAGCGGGCGGCGTTCTGTTTGAATTATGCCAGTATCCCCATACCGTAAATGGAAAGGAGGGAGAAGCTGATGAGTGACGCGATGTTTGAGAAAATCGACGAATTGTACGAGCGAAAGAGGAAAGTAGAGATGGGCGGCGGCGATGAACGGATTGCTGCCCAGCATAATCGGGGAAAGCTGACAGCTCGCGAGCGGATCGCTTTGCTGCTGGATGAGGATTCATTTGTCGAGCTGCAACCCTTCGTCAAACACCGGGCCACTCACTTTGGCATGGACAAATTGGAGGCGCCAGGGGAGGGCGTTGTCACCGGCTACGGGAAAATAAACGGTCGGCAGGTCTATATCTTCGCGCAGGATTTCACGGTATTTGGCGGAGCGCTTGGCGAAATGCATGCCAAAAAAATCGCCAACATCATGGACCTTGCTGCAAAAAACGGTGCTCCGGTGATCGGGCTGAATGACTCTGGCGGTGCGCGCATTCAGGAAGGCGTCGTCTCTTTGGATGGATACGGCCATATTTTCTACCGCAACTCCATTTATTCCGGGGTGATCCCGCAAATCTCTGTCATTTTGGGCCCATGCGCGGGCGGAGCCGTATATTCACCGGCCATTACCGACTTTGTCTTCATGGTAGAGAAAACCTCACAAATGTTTATTACCGGTCCAAAAGTGATTGAAACCGTGACAGGTGAAAAAATCTCCAGTGAGGATCTGGGCGGAGCCTCTGTCCACTCGGCGATCAGCGGCAATGCTCATTTCACTGCGGAGACAGAAGAAGAGGTCTTGCAAGAGGTGCGGCATCTCCTCAGCTTCCTGCCGCAAAATAATCGGGAGGAGCCTCCGCATAAAGAGTACCAGGGCGAGGACGGGGACTGGCTGGAAGAATTGATTGAGCTGGTGCCGGTAGCGGGGACCAAGGTTTACGATGTCAAAAAGGTATTGGAGAAAATCGTAGACGACGGCGAGTTTCTGGAAATCCAACCGGATTTTGCCCGCAACATCGTTATCGGATACGGCCGCATCTTTGGACAGACGGTTGGTCTTATCGCCAATCAGCCCAAAGTTATGGCAGGGGGGCTGGATATTGATTCCTCTGACAAGCTGGCTCGCTTTATCCGAACCTGCGATTGCTACAATATTCCACTGATTACCTTTGTCGATGTAACCGGTTTTTTCCCTGGCATTAATCAGGAGCATGGCGGCATTATCCGGCATGGAGCAAAAATCCTGTATGCCTACTCAGAGGCAACGGTACCCAAAATCAGCGTGATTACGCGAAAAGCATACGGCGGGGCATATGTGGCTCTCAACTCCAAAGCAATTGGGGCAGATGTCGTATACGCTTGGCCCAATGCGGAAATCGCTGTGATGGGACCGGAGGGGGCTGCCAATGTCATCTTCGCCCGCGACATCGAGCAGAGTGATGAACCTTCGCTAACTCGCCAAGCCAAAATTGCCGAGTACCGGGAGCGATTTGCCAACCCTTATGTGGCTGCGGAAAACGGGATGGTCGACGACGTGATTGATCCGCGGGAAACTCGCAAATATTTAAAGCTTTCTCTGGAGATGCTGAAAAAGAAATCAGAACAAAGACCCTACAAAAAACACGGAAATATTCCGCTCTAACACCAAAAAAACTGGCATGACATGGTAGAAAAAAATATTTTGCTGTATACTGGTACCATGTAGTCCACGAAATCAGAGAGGCCCCGCAGTCACTTTTCAGGACTTCGGGGCTTTATGTGGCCTTTTGCGGATTAACGCTTGTTTTTGTGATACATACCTTTCGCCTTGGCATATTGTCAAAAAAGGCCACATCAGTATGCCAGACTGAAGAATTACGTTTTCCAAGGAGGAGTCAGCGTGATCAACGAGGAGCGTTTGCTTAGCGAGTTTTTGGAGCTCGTCCAAATCGACAGCGAAACCAAAAACGAAGCGCAAATCAACAAGGTGTTGAAAGAAAAACTGACGGAAATGGGCTTTACGGTGGAGGAAGACGACGCGGCCGCCAAAACAGGACATGGCGGTAATAACCTGATCGCTACGCTGGAAGGAAATGCGAAAGGACCGACGATTCTCTTCAGCAGTCATATGGACACAGTCGTTCCCGGCAATGGCATCAAGCCGCAGGTGCGCGACGGCTACGTCTATTCAGATGGAACCACGATTCTCGGTGCAGATGATAAAGCAGGCATTGCCGCCATTTTTGAAGGGATTCGCACTCTGAAAGAGCAAAATCTGCCGCATCCAACCATTCAGGTCGTGCTGACAGTTGGAGAAGAATCAGGACTGGTAGGCTCGCGTGCGATGGATGCCAGTCTGCTGAAAGCAGAAATGGGCTTCATCCTTGACTCCGACGGTCCAGTAGGCATCATTACTTCAGCAGGGGCAGGACAGTATCGGATCGTTACCAAAATTCACGGAAAAGCCGCGCATGCTGGAGTTAATCCGGAAGATGGCGTGAGTGCCATCACCATTGCCAGCAAAGCAATTGCCCGCATGCCGCTGGGACGTATCGATTCTGATACGACGGCCAATATCGGGAAATTTGAGGGCGGCAAGGCTTACAATATCGTAACCGATTACGTCGAGGTTTGGTCTGAGGCACGCAGCCTCGTGATGGACAAACTGGAAGCGCAGGTAAAAACCATGACGACAGCATTTGAAGAAGCGGCTGCCGAAATGGGAGGAAGCTGCGAAAATGAAGTGATCTTTATGTACCACGGTTATAAATATAACGAAGAGACGCCTGTCGTGAAAAAGGCGATTGGAGCAGTAAAGCGTATCGGCCGCAACCCTGAGCTGGTGTCCAGCGGCGGGGGCAGCGACGGGAATGTCTTTAATGGCTATGGGGTTCCAAGCGTGAACTTTGCCATCGGCTATGAAGAGATTCATACCAAAAATGAACGCATGCCGATTGCCGAGCTGAACAAGGCAGCAGAATTGGTGCTGGCTGTGATTGCAGAGGTACTGGAATAACAGGCGTTTTTGAGAACCGCATGTCTTTGCAAATGCGCGTGCAGTTTTTACAAAAAAACAGAAGATCGTTGGGACCGGGCGCCTTTGGGTGTCCGGTTCTTTTTTTGACTTGTTTCCCATAGGCTACAATGTTCAAGCTTTCCCAGAGGAAAAGGGAGAACTGGATACCCATAGGCTTGGAAAAGCGGGTGCTGGTCCAAAATGGTAAGACAAAGCAAAATGGCGAGACGAAAAGATACCGAAAGCGAGAAGAGTCGAAAGCGACAAAAGATCGAAAATGAATATAGAACCGAAACGAGGATAATGCAGAATACGATAGAGCCGAAAACGAAGATAACTCAGCGATCTGCTGGCGATCGAGGGGGGATGTGGATTGCTACGCCTGGAGTTCGGAGTTGTAAAAAAAATAGTCAAACAGAACCAGAGTATGCAAGTAGTGGAGGTGCTGATCCCTGGCAGCGGTCTGATTGAACAGGCAATCTCCTATGCGAGGGAGCAGTATCAGGAGGGGGATGTACTGTTGCTGAATACGACCGCTGTTCGCCTTCAGCTTGGCACAGGCGGGTATCATATCGTCGTCGGAAAATGCGGCGGGACGAGCGGGGCAGATGTGTATCCCAGCGTTTGGGGACATGCGGTCAAAATGCGCTACTCCCCGTGGCAGATCGCCGTAGATGCAGTGGAAGAACAGCAAAGTCCGTACCATGCTCTCTTTCTCGACGAAGAGGCCTCTTTATCAGGTACGCCAGTCGTAATTGGAGAGCTTCACAGCATGCTGCCGGCTGTCGCGGCTGCTATTAAGCACGCGGCACCCCACCTGCAGGTCGTATATGTGATGCCCGACGCCGCTTCGCTTCCACTCGGTCTCAGCCATCAGGTAGATCATCTACAAAAAAAGGGAATCGTAAACAACACGATCACCACGGGACATGCGTGGGGGGGAGAGTGGGAAAGCATCACGATTCACACCGGATTGCTCGCGGCTCGTCTGGTGGCAAAAGCAGACATCATTCTGTGCATATTGGGACCGGGTGTGGCTGGTACAGGTACACCGTTCGGATTTTCCGGCATGGAGCTGGCCGAAGTGATCCATGCGACGAGCTTGCTGGGAGGCACTCCCTTTTTTATCCCGCGCATCAGCTTTTCGGACCCGCGGGAGCGTCATCTGGGCGTGAGCCATCATACGGTCACGCTGTTGAAAAGATTTACGCTTCGTCCCGTTTTACTGCCTCTCCCGATTTGGAACGATGAACGGGACATTCATATTTCTGCGCAACTGAAGGGAATCGATCAGCAGACCGCACATCTCCTCTTGCCTCAACCGGCTCCCATTGAGACAGAGCTGGAAGTCCTCGAAAGGAAGTACAGTCTGCATTTTTCCACGATGGGCAGAAACTGGCGCCAAGATCCCTCTCCTTTTCAGGCTGCCGTGTTGGCAGGACGACTTGCTGCCCAATGCATCGCGTTTCTAAAAGAAAAGTCTAATGACGGCCAGGCTTGCTTCTCCGCGCCAGATATTCTTGCAGCGTTAGGTCTTTTTTTGACCAGGAGCGGAGCGTAGCCCGAATTTCCCAGGCTTTTCCGACCATGCGCAACTGCTTTTCACCTACATAGGTTTTCATCTGCCATCTCCTCCGATACAATGATGGTGGACAAGTCTCTTGCTCCCAGCATATGGAGGGCGCGGCTTGTTTAGAACCAGCCATAAAATCGAAAAAGGATGATCCTCGTGAACGATAGCAAGCATCTATATGAAAAAACACTGTCCACCCAGCAGATTTTTGAAGGAAAAGTAATCAAGCTTCGTGTCGATGAAGTCCTGCTTCCCAACGGAAAAACGGCGAAGCGGGAAATTGTCAATCATCAGGGGGCGGTTGCTGTCATGGCTTTGACCGATGAAGGAAAGCTGGTCGCAGTGCGCCAATTTCGCAAGCCGTTGGAGCGGGCCATCGTCGAATTGCCAGCTGGCAAGCTGGAGCCGGGAGAAGAACCGCTTGCCTGTGCCATACGTGAGCTAAAGGAAGAGACCGGATACGAGGCCGAAACCTTCACCCATCTCAGCTTGTTTTACACATCTCCCGGTTTTGCGGACGAGCTTCTGCACCTCTTCGTAGCAACCGGTTTGAAAAAAGGGGAGAGCCAACCGGATGAGGATGAGTTCGTGGATGTCGTTGAGCTGACTTTGGAAGAAGCGCGTGAGCTGCATCGCAGCGGGGAGATTGGAGATGCAAAAACCGTCGTAGCCTTGTTCGCCTGGGAGAGTCGTGAGTTCTATGGAACTAAGTAATCAGAAGCTGTCCGACTTTTTCTGTGATCTTCATATTCACGTCGGTGGCACGATGACCGGCAAACCCGTAAAAATCACGGCTTCACGATCCATGACCTTGACTTGCATCCTGGAAGAAGCTTCGGAGCGAAAAGGGATGGATATGATCGGTATCATCGACGCGCATTCGCCCGAGGTACAGGAAGAGCTTCAGCTTTTGATGCAAAAAGGGGAAGTCACCCCGCACACTGACGGGGGAGTTTTGTACAAACAGACGATGCTGATACTCGGCTGCGAGGTAGAGATCAAAGAGGAAAACAGAGGAGAAGCCCATTTTCTCTGCTATCTGCCGGATTTGGCAAGGATGCGGGAGTTTACCCACTGGCTCTCTCAGCGCTGTAAAAACGTCCAGCTCAGTTCCCAGCGAATCCGCACCACGCTGCGAGAACTGCAAGAGGCAGTAGCTGCCTGGGACGGGGTTATCATTCCCGCACATATTTTTACACCGCACAAGGGGTTGTACGGAAGCTGTACGGATTCACTCGCAGAGGTGGCTGATCCCGCAATGATCCATGCCGTGGAGCTGGGGCTCAGTGCCAATACGGAGATGGCTGACCGTTTGTCAGAGCTTCATGACAAAACGTTTTTAACCAACTCGGATGCGCACTCCCTGGCCAAAATCGGTCGAGAGTATCAAATGATTACCATGCGGGAGAGATCATTCCAGGAGTGGGTGATGGCCTTGAAAAGGGAGGCGGGGCGAGGGGTGAAGGTCAACTACGGCCTCCATCCTCAGCTTGGAAAATACCACCAAACAGCCTGCCAATCCTGTCAGTCGCTCCTGCCTGCAGACCCGGAAGGCCGCTGCCCACAGTGCGGTTTCAAACGTGTTGTTCGCGGTGTTTCCGCGCGGATTGAACAACTGGCTGATTTGCCGCCCGGCGATCATCCCGCCTATCGACCGCCCTATGTAGAGCAGGTGCCGCTGGAGTTTATTCCGGGGGTTGGACCCAAACTAAAAGAGAAGCTGTATCAGAAGTTTGGCACCGAGATGTCTGTTTTGCACCGGACAAGTCAAAACGAGCTGGCTGCGATAGCCGGAGAGCGCATTGCCGGGATGATTGTGCTCGCCAGGGAGGGCAAGCTCGAGGTGAAAGCAGGTGGAGCCGGCACGTATGGCAAGGTGCTCGAACCAAAGGACAAGGCATAGTTGTCCAAGTCCCCGCATAAGCTGTAGAGTAATCGGGGATGCGGGAGGCGAGCTGCTTTGCGAAGCCGTATTGGACAAACAATCCAGGTGTATGCCAAAGAACACCAATCACTATACTGGTTTACCATCGTCCTGTTCACCATGGGGATTATATTTGGTGCTGTCATAGTCAACTCGTTGCCACTCTCGCAAAGACAGGATTTGTTCGGATTCCTGCAGTTTTTTTTCAGCAGTTTGGGAGAAAAAGGGATTCCTGAGCCGTCGCTGCACTTTCAACAGTCGCTGGGTTACTATGCAAAAACGGTAGCAATCATGTGGGTGTTGGGCCTGTCAATTATCGGGCTGCCGATGATCCTGCTGATGCTTTTTCTCAAAGGGGTTGTCATCGGCTTTACCGTCGGGTTTCTGGTGAACCAACTGCAATGGCAAGGGGTAAACTTTGCGCTGATGGGGGTGCTGCCGCAAAATCTGCTGGTGGTTCCCGCGCTCATCATCGTAGGTGTCAGCGGAATTTCCTTCTCACTCCGCTTGATTAAAACAAGGCTGCTTAGCAAACGCGACGGCATCATGTCCCATTTTATCGGCTATTCGGTGCTCGTAATCGCGATGCTGCTGGTGCTTACGGCGGCTGCGACGTTTGAGTCCTATGTCTCGCCCAAGCTGATGCAGATTGTACTTAATCAATAATGATTCTCACATAAGAACTTATGTATTTGACTTCTTGGATGCCCCTCTACTATAATAGGAGCAGGTTTCATGTGAGCGGGAGGGGCAATCATGTTGGATGAAAAGTTAGAGAAGATCAAGCAGCAACTTCATTCCCAAAACTACAAACTGACGCCACAGCGTGAAGCCACTGTTCGCGTTTTGCTGGAGCATGAAGAGGATCATCTGAGCGCAGAGGATGTTTACCTCCTGGTAAAAGACAAAGCACCCGAGATCGGACTGGCAACCGTCTACCGGACACTCGAATTGCTCAGCGAGTTGAAGATCATACACAAGATGAACTTCGGGGATGGCGTAGCGCGCTACGACCTTCGTGACGATAATTCGGAATACCACCACCATCACCTGATTTGCAATAATTGCGGTACGGTGGATGAGATTTTCGAAGATTTGCTGGTATCTGCTGAGGAAAAGGTAAAGAATGTTTATAACTTTTATATTACCGATCACCGGCTCGTTTTTTACGGGATTTGCAGTCGCTGTATCGACAAAGTCAACGTAGATGACTTCAAGTAAAAAACTTCTCTTTTAACAGGAGAAGTTTTTCTTGTTTTCCAGCACTTTGTGTAAATCCAGGTTTTCGTGGCATGCTAAGAGAAGTGCGCGAAGTCCCTTTAGGTCATTGCTCTTCGCTGCTGAATGGAGTGCCTGACAGGCGCATATAATGGAAGGAAAGAATGCAGGAAGGATGTAGGCCTATGCGTATACCGGTTCGGCGCCTTATGGAGGTACTGCGCTTTTTCCTTCTGTTTGTAACCTGTACGTTAATCTCATACGGAATTATCAGCCTGCTCACCGACAAAATCTGGTCTGGTAATCAGTATAAAGAGCCCAATGGCAACGCGGTTAAAGTGGTTAAACTGATTAATTCTCCTCCGCCAAACGACCTGGATGGATACATCGCCCGTCTGCAGCTTTTTTATGTAACCGGAGAATAATGGTTTTTACGTTCATGAAAAAAAGAGGACTTTTCTTTTTGGTGTGGAAAGCAATACGAGATACTTTTCACCTGAAGGGGACAACTTCATGGACATGTTGATTGACCAGTTTATCCATTTTCTTTCTGTCGAAAAAGGACTATCACCCAACACCTTGGAATCCTACCAGCGGGACATGGTTGCCTACACCTCTTTCTTGCGCGAGCAGGGAGTGACGCGGATTGAGGACTCTACCCGGACCCAGATCATCGGTTATCTGATGAGCCTGCAGGAAAAAGGCAGGGCCACCGCTACACTTTCTCGAAATATGGCCTCCATCCGTGCCTTTTATCAATTTCTCGTGCGTGACAAATACATAGAAAAAGATCCCTCCATTCATTTGGAAACCCCAAAAATTGAGAAAAGGCTGCCCCAGGTATTATCGGTGGAAGAAGTGGAGCGTCTGCTTGACAGCCCGCCCGTGAATCATCCCGCAGGCCTGCGTGACAAAGCAATGCTGGAATTGTTGTACGCAACTGGCATCCGCGTATCAGAACTGGTGAATCTCAATGTCACGGATGTCAATCTGGATATGGGCTTCGTCAAATGCATGGGAAAAGGGTCAAAGGAGAGAATCATTCCACTCGGATCTGTCGCCATCCAGATGGTGCGCACCTATTTGCAAGCCGGCCGGCCGCGTTTGGTCAAAGACCCAGGCGAAACTGCGTTGTTTCTGAACCATTTGGGCAAACAGATCACACGGCAGGGCTTTTGGAAAATTATTAAACGCTATGCACTGAAAGCCAATGTCCGGACAGAGATTACGCCGCACACACTGCGCCACTCCTTTGCAACCCACCTGCTGGAGAACGGAGCTGACCTTCGTTCTGTACAAGAAATGCTCGGTCATGCCGACATTTCCACGACTCAGATTTACACGCATGTGACCCGAACTCGCATTAAGGATATTTATGCGAAAACACACCCGAGAGCGTAGTCTCTCTTTTTTTCCTCGTCAGACGTCTGACGACTTGGTATGATAGATGTACGGACTTTACTTTTTAGGAGGCGGTTTTTTTGCCACGTTTCTCAAGAGTTTTCTTGATTGTTTTGGATAGTGTCGGAATTGGAGAACTGCCGGATGCAGCCCGCTTCCAGGATGAAGGGGCCCACACGCTGGGGCATATTGCCGAACGGGTAGCCGGTTTTCGTGTTCCACATATGGAAGCTCTGGGCCTCGGCAATATCGCTCCGCTGGCCAATGTTCCACCAGCTCAGCATCCGCAGGCTCATTTTGGAAAAATGAAGGAAATTTCCATAGGCAAGGACACCACGACTGGACACTGGGAAATCATGGGCTTGCATGTATCGACGCCATTTCGCACCTATCCGGATGGCTTCCCAGCCGAATTAATCCACGAATTTGAAGAGCGGATTGGTCGTAAAGTGTTGGGTAACAAGGTTGCGTCTGGCACCGGGATCATCGAAGAACTTGGCGAGGAACATATGCGCACAGGCGGCGTGATCGTCTATACGTCTGCGGATAGCGTGTTCCAGGTTGCGGCTCATGAGGACGTGGTACCGCTGGAAGAGCTGTACCGGATTTGCCAGGTCGCTCGTGAATTGACGCTGCGTGATGAGTTTGCGGTGACCCGGGTGATTGCCCGTCCGTTTACGGGAGAGCCAGGCTCTTTCACTCGGACATCCAATCGACATGATTATTCCGTAAAGCCGTTTTCTCCGACGGTCATGAACCGTCTGCAGGATGCGGGTTTCACCTCCATCGCGATTGGAAAAATCAGCGACATCTATGCGGATGAGGGCGTGACGAAAGCAATCCGTACCACGGACAATATGGACGGGGTTGATAAACTGCTGGATACAATGAGGGAATCGTTTACCGGCCTCAGCTTTGTCAATCTGGTTGACTTCGATGCAAAATTTGGCCATCGTCGTGATCCGGAAGGGTACGGCCATGCTTTGATGGAGTTTGACGCCCGCGTTCCCGAATTGCTGGCGGCGCTGACTGAAGACGACCTGTTGGTGATCACCGCCGACCACGGAAATGACCCGGTTCACCATGGGACGGACCATACCCGTGAGTATGTGCCGCTGTTGGTGTACCACAAAGGGATTGCGAACGCAAACAATTTGGGGGTTCGCGGTACGTTTGCCGATTTGGGTGCTACGATCGCGGATAATTTTGGGGTACAGCCGCCGACGATCGGAGAAAGCTTTTTGTCCAAGCTGTAACAGGGATAAGAATAAATAGGATCAGACAAATACAAGAATTTGAGAGGAGCAAATAAAATGACTACTTTTCAAGAAGCCGTTCGTGCGATTGAACCCAAATTGACGGAAAAACCAACGATTGGACTTGTACTTGGCTCCGGTTTGGGAGTACTCGCGGATGAGATCGAAAATCCGGTTGTCATTCCTTATCATGAAATTCCCGGCTTTACCGTGTCCACAGTGGTTGGCCACAAAGGTCAATTGGTCATTGGCAAACTGCAAGGCAAGCAAGTCGTCGCCATGCAAGGACGCTTCCATTATTATGAAGGGCATGGTCTGGATGCAGTGGTGTTCCCGATCCGCGTGATGAAAATGCTGGGCGTTGAAACCATCATCGTCACCAATGCGGCAGGGGGGATCAACGAAAGCTATGAGCCTGGCAATCTGATGCTGATCGCCGATCACATCAATATGACGTTCCGCAACCCGTTGATCGGGCCAAACGATGATGAGCTGGGTGCGCGCTTCCCTGATATGTCGGAGGCTTACTCAAAAGCACTCCGCGGTGTAGCCAAGGAAGTGGCAGCCGAGCAGGGAATCAAGCTGCAAGAGGGGATTTATGTAGGTCTCTTGGGTCCTTCCTACGAAACGCCTGCTGAAATCCGGATGCTTCGCATGCTCGGCGGTGATGCCGTGGGTATGTCCACTGTGCCGGAAGTCATTGTGGCCCGCCATATGAGAATGAACGTTCTCGGTATCTCTTGCATCAGCAACATGGCTGCGGGCATTTTGGAGCAGCCTTTGTCTCACGAAGAGGTAATGGAGACAACAGAGCGAGTGAAGACCCAGTTCCTTGCATTGGTCAACGGGATTATCGCCAAGCTCTGATAAAGGAAACAGAGGGTATGTGAATTATGCATACCCTTCTTTCTGCTTGGTTTATGATTAAAGATTGCCAACGAGGTGAACAAATAATGCGCATGGTAGATATCATCGCAAAAAAACGAGACGGACATGAATTGAGTACGGATGAAATTCAATTTCTGGTTCGTGGATATACCGATGGAAGCATTCCTGATTATCAAATGGCAGCTTGGGCGATGGCCGTCCTGCTGCGCGGCATGACTCCGCGGGAAACAGGCGACCTGACGCTTGCAATGGCCGGCTCAGGTGAACAACTCGACTTGTCTTCGCTGCCCGGTATCAAGGTGGATAAGCACAGCACGGGCGGTGTAGGCGACAAGACGACACTTGTCGTGGCTCCGTTGGTAGCTGCTGCCGGGATTCCTGTAGCCAAAATGTCTGGGCGCGGTCTTGGCTATTCTGGGGGTACCATTGACAAGCTGGAGTCATTTTCCGGGTTTCAGGTAGAACGGACACGGGAGCAGTTTTTAGACCAGGTGAAAGAGATAGGCGTATCTGTCATCGGACAATCAGGAAATCTCACTCCCGCGGATAAGAAGCTGTATGCTTTGCGCGATGTAACAGCCACTGTAGAGGCTGTTCCCCTGATCGCAAGCTCGATCATGTCCAAAAAGATCGCTGCAGGGGCAGATGCGATCTTGCTTGACGTGAAAGTAGGCAGCGGGGCTTTCATGAAGACTTTGGAACAAGCCGAGACCCTGGCATCTGCCATGGTCAAGATCGGCACACAGGTGGGCCGAAAAACCATTGCGGTGATCAGCGACATGGATCAGCCGCTTGGCTTTGCTGTGGGCAATGCTTTGGAAGTGCAAGAAGCAATCGATACCTTGGCTGGCAGAGGGCCTCGTGACCTGACAGAGCTGGCACTATCCATCGGTGCCCACATGCTCGTTCTCGGTGAGCTGGTGAAGGATGTGGAGGAAGGAAGAAAACGCCTGGAAGAGATTATTCAGCGTGGCGAAGCTGTGGAGAAGCTGGCGCAGATGATCGAAGCGCAGGGTGGGGACAAACAGGATGTATATGATCCATCCCGCCTTCCGAGGGCATCCCTGACCGCGCAGGTAACAGCCACTCAGGATGGGTACATTACGGCGATTGACGCTGAGAAAGTGGGGCACGCGTCTGTCGTCCTGGGGGCAGGCCGTTTGACGAAAGAGATGCCAATCGACCTGGCAGTGGGAATTGTATTGGCGAAGAAACGCGGCGAACAGGTGCGAAAAGGGGATGTTCTCGCTACGATTTACGCAAATGATGCTGCACTGCTTCAACAGGCTGAAGTAGAGCTCGCGGGTGCTTATGGATACAGCACGGAGCCTGCCTGGAGTCAACCATTAATTTACAAAACGATATTAGAATAGGGAAAATGGCAATTCCTAACGTCGGGCGAATGTCCGGCGTTTGTTTTCTATCCAAGCATCCAAACTAATAAACATTGAATATTATGAATATAAACAAATATCGAACGATGGTTTTTCTGCGAAAACTTGGATGGAGTACGGTAAAATGCGGTCATAAATATACTGTAGTCCGGTAAAAAATACGTCTTTCTCGATAAATTTTTATTGATTAATCAAGTGATTTCATGTTCAATAGAGTGAAAGAAAACAAACGAGCTCCGTTAAAAAAATATTTATTGTTCGGATTCGCTTTATAATTTTTTATTATTCTATAAGTCAAATTTCGTTGACACCGCTATCATTTCAGATTATGTTTATTGTGACAGGCAATATGTAAAAGAATTATGCGAAATTCGTAAAAATCAGATGGAGGTTCTTAAAAAATCGTAGTATGAAAAAGCTGGACCATGTTGATATGCAGATATTGCAAATCCTCCAGGAGGATGGCAGACGAGCTTATACAGAAATAGCTCATCAACTTGGCTTGAGCGAAGGGACCATCCGTTCACGCATTACACGCCTGTTACAAGATGGAGTGTTTCAGTTTGTTATCCACCCTGACCCAGAAAAGCTGGGCTTACATGTACAGGCGATCATCGGATTGACCACCAAGCTCGGGCTGCAAAACAGTGTGGCTGAGGAACTGAGCAAGTTTCCTGAGGTTCGCTTTGTGGGTGCATTTAGCGGTAAGCACGACTTGATCATTCAAGCGTGTTTCCATAATAACGACGAGTTGATCACATTTGTAAACGAACGACTCTCACAATGTGAAGGTATTTTGGCGGCAGATGTCTCGCTGGAGCTTAAACAATACAAAGATTCCTTCTCATTCGTTCGTGATGATGATGTGGCCATCTGATGAAAGGGGTTGGTAATGGAGGAAACGGCAGCATCGTGATTTTTTATCTTTTTTAATTTTCAGAAAACATACAAAAGAGAGACAGAAAAAGACAATGACATTGGGGGTTATTGCGTTGAAAAAAAACGTGTTTGCTCTTGTCAGTTCCGTAGCTGTTTTGGGTGTAGCTCTCGCTGGTTGCGGCGGTGGCCAACAGGCGACAACCGAACCAAAGCCTGCCGAAAACACAGGTCAAACCCAACAGCCGGCCGCAGCGCCAACTGAGAAGAAACCGCAAGTACTGAAGTTGAATCTCCATTCCGAGCCGCCTACGGCAGACCCGGGTATTTCGGAGGATACGACTTCCGCTGCTATTATCCGTGCTACTTTTGACGGTCTCACCCGTATCAGTGCGGATCAAAAACCGGAAATGTCCGTAGCAGAAAGCTACCAACTTTCCGATGATTTGCTTACTTACACGTTTAAACTTCGCGACACGAAATGGGCAAATGGCGAGCCGGTTACGGCCAAAGACTTTGAATACGCATGGAAACGGGCACTAGACCCGAATACCGCATCTAACTACGCTTATCAGCTTTACTACGTAAAAAATGGTGAAGCCTTCAACAAAGGCAAAGTCAGTCGTGACGACGTTGGCGTCAAGGCACTTGATGACAAAACCTTAGAAGTAAAACTGGAAAACCCAACTCCATTCTTCCTGGAGCTGACCGCATTCCCGACCTATTTCCCAGTGAATCAAAAGCTGATTGAATCTGATCCGAAGTGGGCGACGGAAGCAAAAACGCATATGGGTAACGGTCCGTTCAAGATGGAGACTTGGGAACATAAGAGCAAGCTCGTACTTGTAAAAAATGAAAATTACTGGGACAAAGATACAGTAAAGCTTGATCGAATCGAGTTTGCTATGGTGGAAGACGAGAATACTGAGTTGTCCATGTTTGATAATGGCGAGATTGACTGGGCTGGATCTCCGACGAGCTCTTTGCCGACGGATGCGATTCCAGCTTTGAAGGACCAGAACAAGATTACAACCCAGCCGATCGCGGGTACGTACTGGTACAAATTCAATGTAGAAAAACCGCCGTTTAACAACGTGAAGATTCGCAAGGCTTTCACGTATTCCATCGATCGTAAGTCCCTGATTGACAATATCCTGCAAACTGGCCAAATTCCTGCCACCGGGGCAGTTCCCCCGTCGATGGCACTCAAAGCGGACGGCTACTTCAAGGACAATGACATCGAAACAGCGAAAAAGCTGTTGGAAGAAGGTATGAAGGAGCTGGGCATCACCAAGCTTCCCGCCATTACTCTGTCCTACAATACGTCTGAGGGCCACCAAAAGATCGCAGCGGCGATTCAAGATCAGTGGAAGAAAAACCTCGGCGTAGAAGTGAAGCTGGAAAACAAAGAATGGAAAGTCTACCTCGAAGACATGCACCAAGGAAATTATCAGGTCGGCCGTATGGGTTGGCTGGGTGACTTTAACGACCCGATCAACTTCCTCGAATTGTACAGGGATAAGGATGGCGGCAACAACGATACACGTTGGGAGCATCCAAAGTACAAGGAACTGTTGATCCAATCCAATTCCGAATCTGATCCCGAAAAACGGAAAAAAATCCTGTTGGATGCTGAAACGATCCTCATGGACGAAATGCCAATCGCGCCAATCTACTTCTACACCAACTCTTGGGTGCAGAAAGAGAATGTCAAAGGCGTGGTAATCGGCGGTCTCGGCGATGTCGATTGGAAATGGGCTTCGGTAGAGTAATTCTGTTATCCGCAAAGCACAAAGGAAATCGGTTTGCAGAGATAAGGTATATGGACGAACCATATACCTTATCTTATGCCGACCGTTCCGATATAACAATGAAATGGCGAAAAGCCAGCACACTAGAAAAAGAGAGAGAGCAAGACAAAGCCGCAAGAGATTCGAACATGGGGAATTTACACAGTCGATTTTTGCACTGATCTGCAGGGAGCAGTGTAAAGATGGGACGTGAAAGCAAAAAAAACTGCAAGGGGGTAAGTTAGTTGATCCGTTATCTAGGTAAGCGTATCGTTTTTATGATTATCTCGCTTTTCTTGATCGTAACGGCCACCTTCTTCATTATGAAAGCGGTGCCCGGCGGTCCATTTACTTCTGAAAAAAATGTGCCCGATGAAATTCGAGCTGCTTTGGAAGCCAAATACAAATTGAATCTTCCGTTGCATGAGCAGTATCTCGATTATTTGAAAGGTGTCATTACGTGGGATCTGGGACCTTCGTTCGCAGAAAAATCCTCTACTGTTAATGACATGATCAATCGCGGGTTCCCTGTATCCGCCCATTTGGGAGCGCAAGCCCTGTTGATTGCGGTCTTCGGCGGCATCATTCTGGGGGTCATCGCGGCACTCAAGCATAATAAATGGCAAGACTACACAGCGATGTTAGTCGCAGTCATAGGACTATCCGTCCCCGGTTTTATTTTGGCATCATTTTTACAATATTTCTTTGCGATCAAGTGGGGATTATTTCCCATTGCGAAGTGGGAAGGATTTCAATACACCGTACTGCCTTCCTTGGCCTTGGCTGCGATGCCGATCGCATTTATCGCACGTCTGACGCGCTCCAACATGCTGGAGGTTTTGGGTCAAGACTACATCAAAACAGCTAAAGCCAAAGGTTTAAATACATTTACCATTACCGTAAAACATGCAATCCGTAACGCTCTGCTGCCTGTTATTACTTATTTGGGACCACTTCTGGCCAATATTCTGACCGGTGCTTTCGTAATCGAAAGAATCTTCGGTATCCCTGGTCTGGGACGCGAGTTCGTTCTCTCTATTGGTAACCGCGACTACACCGTAATTATGGGGACCACGGTTTTCTACTCGATTATTCTGGTTGTGAGCATCCTTCTTGTGGATATTGCCTACACGCTGGTTGACCCGCGGATCAAGTTAAGTGATACAGGAAAGGAGTAAGATGACATGCAACTGACAAAAGAGCATTTTGAGCCGATTGCTGTAGACCTGAGACAGGCAGAGAGCATCAAGCGCCCAAGCCTTTCCTTTTGGGCGGATGTATGGCGCCGCCTGAAAATGAATAAGGTGGCCATGTTCTCCCTGGTGTTTATCCTGGTTTTAGTCGCTTGTGCGATTTTCATACCGATGCTTAGCTCCAATGATTATTTTACGACAGATCTTGCTGGAAAGAACAAGAAACCTTCTGCTGAACATTGGTTTGGTACGGATGACCTGGGACGCGATGTATTCGTCCGCGTTTGGTATGGTGCGCGTATTTCGTTGGAAGTTGGTTTTGCCGCAGCCTTTATCGACCTGATTATTGGTGTGATTTGGGGAGGCCTCGCCGGCTTCTACGGTGGTAAAATAGATGAGTTCATGATGCGCGTTGCCGATATTTTGTATGCGATTCCCTATTTGCTAGTCGTCATTTTGCTCATGGTTGTGCTAGAGCCTGGTGTCGGGACGATTATTATCGCCTTAACGATAACCGGATGGATCGGGATGGCGAGGATCGTACGCGGGCAGATTCTGCAACTAAAGTCACAGGAATTTGTACTGGCAGCTCGCTCTCTGGGTGCCGATAGCAGACGTCTGATTTTCAAACACCTGATTCCGAACACTCTGGGCCCGATTATCGTTACGCTGAGCTTGACAGTGCCGTCTGCAATCTTTGCGGAGTCCTTCCTTTCCTTTATCGGTTTGGGGGTATCTGCTCCGGTTGCATCGTGGGGGACGATGTCCAATGAAGGCTTGTCTGCGATGAAGTACTATCCATGGCGCTTGATGTTCCCGGCGTTGTTTATCTCCGTTACGATGTTGGCTTTTAACTTGCTCGGTGACGGTCTGCGTGACGCAGTAGACCCACGCTTGCGGAAATAGGAGGGATTACAGAGATGAATGAACGCATTCTTGATGTAAAAGACCTGCACGTCTCCTTCCACACCTATGCGGGAGAAGTCAAAGCGGTACGCGGTGTAAATTTTCACGTCAATCGCGGTGAAGCAGTTGCCATCGTAGGGGAGTCTGGCTGCGGGAAATCTGTAACCGCTCAAACATTGATGAAACTGATTCCGATGCCGCCAGGTGAAATTAAAAAAGGTGAGATTCTCTTCAATGGAGAAAATCTTGTTCATAAATCCAGCAAGGAAATGGAAGCCATTCGTGGAAAAGATATTGGAATGATCTTCCAAGACCCGATGACTTCTCTCAACCCTACCCTCACGATCGGAAACCAGATCATGGAGGGATTGATCAAACACCAAAAATTGTCTCGCGGCGATGCGCGCAAACGGGCAATTGATTTGCTCACGCTGGTAGGGATTCCCCAACCGGAGAAACGTGTGGATCAATATCCGCACGAATTCTCTGGAGGGATGCGTCAACGCGCGATGATCGCGATCGCCTTGGCATGCTCTCCGCAGCTTTTGATCGCTGACGAGCCAACGACTGCATTGGACGTGACGATTCAGGCGCAAATTCTGGATCTAATGAAGGACCTTCAGAAAAAGACAGGTACTTCGATTATTCTGATTACGCACGATCTGGGTGTTGTTGCCGAGATGTGCGATCGCGTCATCGTTATGTACGCCGGAAAAGTAATCGAAACAGGTACCGTTGACGATATCTTTTACAATCCGCAGCATCCGTACACAAAAGGCTTGCTGCGCTCTGTACCGCGTCTTGACTTGAACCGTGATGAACCGCTGACTCCGATCTTTGGTACGCCGCCGGATTTGCTTCGTCCACCAGTTGGCTGCGGGTTCACTGCACGTTGTGAATCGGCGATGCGTGTGTGCCAAGAGTTCGATCCCGAGTTGAATGATGTTAGCCAGTCTCAACGTGCAGCTTGCTGGCTCCAACATCCCCTGGCTCAGAATCGTGCAGGATCGTAAGGAGGAGGGAAACAAGTGGATAATCGTGAAACATTGTTAGAAGTCCGTAATCTAAAAAAATTCTTCAAAGTTGGCGATAATACGTTAAAAGCGGTTAATGATATCTCCTTCGAGATCAAGCGCGGGGAAACCCTTGGGGTCGTAGGTGAATCAGGGTGCGGAAAGTCTACGGCCGGCCGTACGCTGCTCCGTCTCTATGATGCGACAGGAGGAGACGTCCTGTTTGAAGGCAAAAGCATTATGAACCTGAACACACAGGAAATGAAGGCGATGCGCCGAAATATGCAGATGATTTTCCAAGACCCGTACGCATCGCTCAATCCACGGATGACGGTCGGGGATATTATCGGAGAAGCTCTTGATATCCATAATCTGGCGACTGGCCAAAAGCGCAAGGAGCGCATTCAGGAGCTTCTGTCCCTGGTCAGCCTGAACCCAGAGCATATGAACCGTTTCCCTCACGAATTCTCTGGCGGCCAACGTCAGCGGATCGGGATTGCCCGTGCGCTGGCTGTAGAGCCTAAATTCATCGTTTGCGACGAGCCGATCTCTGCACTTGACGTATCGGTACAAGCGCAAGTGGTAAACCTGCTGGAGCAGTTGCAGGAGAAAATGGGTCTGACCTATATGTTCATTGCCCACGATTTGTCGATGGTGAAATACATCTCTGACCGTGTGGCTGTCATGTATCTTGGAAAAATGGTTGAGCTCGCAGACAGCGATAAACTCTACGAAAAACCGCTTCATCCGTATACACAAGCGCTTCTGTCTGCGATTCCGATTCCGGACCCAGAAGTAGAGCGCAAGCGTGAGCGTATTGTTTTGCAAGGGGATGTTCCAAGCCCGATGAATCCACCAAGTGGATGCCACTTCCGCACGCGTTGCCCGAAAGCTATGCCGGAGTGTGCGGCCGCTGAGCCTGTTTGGAAAGAAATAGAGCCTGGCCACTTCGCTGCTTGCCATTTGTACAACTAAGAATAAAAGGACAGGATTTCCTGTACGTGGGGAATCCTGTCTTTCCCTCATCGAAATATGTTGGCCTCCGCGAATGGATGGGTTTCTGATCCCTGTAGTTTGTGGAGGCTTTTATTTATCTGGCTTATATCGGACCGAAAAAGAGAGAAGGGGGTAGTTCCCATGAAGAAAATCCGATTGCCTCAACTTCGCCAAAAAGAGAAAACGCTTTCGAATAAGCTGTCTGGCACCGTAGATTTCGTTCCGAGAAGTCTTCAAGGCTCGATGGCTAAAAAAATGATTACCTTTGGTATTATTCTCGTTATTGTCATTATTGGCGCTTTGCAATACATAGCTCTTTCCTTTTCAAAGAACACATTGATTACGATCACCTCCAACCAGGCCAGAATGTTGGCTGAACAATATGCTGACAGTATGGAGGACTGGATTGATAACCTGAAGAAATCATCATTGGAGACAGCTTCCAAACGAGTCATGACGACTGATCTCGAACCGTTGATCATGGAACAGTTCCGGCTCTTGCGTCAAGCTCACAAAGAGGTATCCAAGATCTATCTCGTCGATTCGACAACTGGCAAGTCTGTTTTTTCTTTGACCGGAAAAAATGAAATCGATTTTAAGCAAAAGCAGTACATGCAACAAGCACTAGCAACAGCGGGACCGGTTTTCTCCGATGAAGAAGTGGAGCTTGGAACAGAGAAGAGCTTTCTCTATCTGGCTTCGCCGATCGGAGAAAAGAATCAGGACACCTCTCGTCTGCTTGTAGTAGGATTCCAGCTTGATCCCATTATTAAAAAGGCGGAAGAAATTCCGTTCATGCAAAATGGGTATGCGTTCGTGGTCAGGAAGGATGGCTTGGTTACTGCCCATAAAGATCCGGCCAACAACAATAAGCTCTCCCTGGCGGGGAATCCGGACTACGCAGATTTGCTGGAAATGGTACAAAGCCAAGAGAGCAACAGTCTCCAGTACAAAGCAGATGGCGTAAATTCGTTTGCAGCCTTGGCCCCGATTTCCGCTTTGGGATGGAGCCTCGTGCTGACGACAGCCTCGTCTGAAGTTTACGGGGCCTTAAATGGCATGGGCATCTCTTTTGCGCTCATCAGTCTACCGATACTTGTTCTGGCAGCTCTTTCGATATGGTGGTTTGCTAAAAAGATTCGCCGCTCCCTTCTGGCTATTGCGCAGGATATGGAAAAAATCGGTTCCGGGCGCTTTGATGTACAAGTGCAAGTGAGAGGAAATGACGAGCTTGCCTTGGTGGGCCAGAAGATGAACGACATGGCTGGCGAACTGAGAAAGCTTGTGTCTCTGGTACAAAGCCAGGCCAACCGATTGAATTCGGCGGCAGAGGAATTGAATGTATCGGCCCAACAAAACACCGGATCGATCCATGCCATTACGGAAAATATCTCAATGATTTCTGAGCGAGTGTCCCAACAAACGAAAGAGGTTCTTTCTGCGGCTACGACCGTTTCAGAAATCTCCCAGGGTGTCGAGCAGGTTGCCATTGCTGCCGAATCGACCACACGTGCGACTTCTCGTACCTTTGAACGCGCGCAAGATGGTATGAAACTGGTTGAGAACGTCATTTCAACCGTACGCCAGGCAAGCGGGGAAGTGGGGCGTACAGCCGAACAGATGCATGGTTTGCGAGACCGTGCCAGACAGATTACCAGCATTGTGGAGATGATCAGCAGCATTGCGTCGCAAACCAATCTGCTTGCGTTGAATGCCGCGATTGAAGCAGCGCGAGCGGGGGATGCAGGCAGAGGCTTTTCCGTCGTCGCCAGCGAAGTCAGAAAGCTGGCCGAAGAAAGCAGCACCTTCTCTGAGCGCATCGCCGCTATAGCTCATTCAATCAATGATGAAGCGATGGACATGAGCAAACACATGGATGAGATCGTGACGATGGTCACCTCTGGTCTTCAGTCTGTGGAAACGGTAGGCACGGCTTTTCATCATATTGTCTCCGATATTCAGTCCGCCGCCGAGCAGAGCGAAGCGATGTCGGCTGCTTCGGAAGAAATGGCCGCCGGCAATCAAGTGGTCACCAGTTCCATGCAGCGTCTCTCTCTCGTCTCTGATGAGATTAACCAGTCCCTGGGCGGCGTCGTTTCGACGGTAGATGAACAGTTGCATTCTATCGCACGGATCAGTGAAAATGTAGAAGAATTGAAGCTGTTGGCCGATGAATTAGCTGAGAATGTCAGGAAATTTGTGATTTAATCCAAATTGGAAGACTCCCTTTTGATGTACAGAGGGGAGTCTTTTTGCGTGAAGAAATGATTGTGAATATTTTCCTGAGCGAATGGTGAGAATAGGAACATGAATGGAGGGAAGAGTTTGCTATGAAAAGAAGTCTGTATCTGAGCTTATGCTTCATCTTATGCGTTGCGTTCTTTTCTCCGTTATCGGTAGCGGCAAAGGAGAAAACGCCTGCCAAAGAAGGGCAGATGAACTTTGCACCGCGAGCAACCTCCGCGATACTGATGGAAGCGGATACGGGGACTGTCTTATTTGAAAAAAATGCGAACGAGAAGCTGCCTCCTGCCAGTATTACCAAAGTGATGACGATGTTGCTCATCATGGAAGCCCTGGACCGCGGAGAAATCAATTTAACAGATAAAGTCCGCACGAGCGAACGGGCTGCATCCATGGGCGGCTCCCAGATTTTTCTCCAGCCCGGTGAAGAAATGACGGTAGAGGAGATGATCAAAGGAATCGCGATCGCCTCGGGTAATGATGCGTCCGTCGCCATGGCAGAACATCTTGCAGGGACAGAAGAAGCGTTTGTGGCCAAGATGAACGAACGGGCCAAGGAGCTTGGGATGAAACATACTCATTTTGTCAACTCAAACGGCTTGCCTGCTCCGGGACATGTCGCTTCCGCCATGGATATTGCCATTATGTCCCGCGAACTTTTAAAGCATGAACAAATCACCAAATATACGGGTATCTACCAGGATTATTTGCGGAAAGAAAGCTCCAATCCCTTCTGGCTGGTCAACACCAATCGCCTTGTCCGCTTTTACGAAGGGGTAGACGGATTAAAGACAGGGTATACAAGTGAGGCCAAGTATTGTTTGACCGCAACCGCCAAACGAAACAACATGAGGGTGATTGCCGTTGTGATGGGTGAGCCCGATACGAAAACGAGAAATGCGGAAGTATCGACGCTCTTTAACTACGCATTTGCCCATTACCAGGTGGCTCCGCTCTACAAGAAAGGGGAGATCGTCCAAGAACTGACGGTAGACAAGGGAAAACTGCCTTCTGTCAAAGCGGTGACCCCTCACTCTGTCAGCCTGCTGATGAAGCGCGGAGAGTCAGCGGAACAATTTGAACGGGAAGTGGTTTTGCAGTCGAGGGTGGATGCCCCACTTAATAAAGAGCAGGTCGTCGGACATATCTTTATTCGGACAAAGGATGGCAAGGAAGTAAACCGGGTCAATCTTTACCCCGAGCAAACGATTGACAGGGCAGGCATGTGGGAGATTCTCAAGCGGACAACGAGAAACGTATTTATCCAGTATTGACACACAGCTAGAACGCGAAAAGAATCGGGTTGCCTCGAATTGTATCATGTGGCCGCTCGATTTTTTTGTTCTTTTGTCGACTGGCAGGAAATGGATTGAAGAGAGAAGAAGAGAGAGAAGACTACGGGATGAAGGAGTGTTTCAGCCATGAGTTTACGCATCAGTATGGAAACCAAACAGGATGTTTTGGTTGTCCGCCTGCAGGGTGAGCTTGACCATCACACTGCAGAGGAATTGAGGGGAAAAGTAGATGATTTGCTGCGCCAATCATCCATCCGTCATATTGTGCTCAGCCTGGCCGATCTGGCTTTTATGGACAGCTCCGGAATCGGAGTGATCCTCGGGCGCTACAAGCAGATTTCAGCACGCTCCGGAGAAATGGTCGTCTGTTCCATTAACCCGACGATCTACCGGATCTTCGAGATGTCTGGCTTGTTTAAAGTGATCAAGTTTCGTGAAAACGAAGCAGAAGCACTTCACATTTTGGGGGTGGCGTAGAGATGGCACAGCGCAATTTTATGAGTGTTTCGTTTGCTGCGCTTAGTCAAAATGAGGCGTTTGCCCGGGTGGCTGTCGCTTCCTTCATCTCTCAACTGGATGTCTCGGTTGATGAGCTGGAAGAGATTAAAACGGTTGTTTCCGAAGCCGTAACGAATTCGATTATTCACGGTTACGATGAAAATCCGGAAGGGATCGTACACATCACGGTCAAGATTGAAGAAAACATCGTGGAACTGGTAGTGGAGGACGAGGGAAAAGGAATCGAGGATGTCGATCAGGCGATGCAGCCGCTGTTCACCAGCAAGCCGGAGCTGGAACGCTCAGGGATGGGCTTTACGATCATGGAAAACTTCATGGACTCACTTGAAGTGGCAACGGGTGTCGGAAAAGGGACGAAAGTCCGACTGACAAAACGCCTTTCTTTTGCCAAAGCATTACAAAATTAGGAGCAGTGCCTATGGGTGCCGATATTAAAAACGCCAGTCAGCCGTTTCTTACCAATGAGCAAGTGAAAGAACTGATCGCAATGAGCCAGAGTGGAGATACACAAGCCCGAGAGTTGCTCGTCAATAGCAACATTCGGTTGGTCTGGTCAGTGGTTCAGCGTTTTATTAACCGCGGTTACGAGGCCGACGATCTGTTTCAGATCGGTTGCATCGGACTATTGAAAGCTGTGGACAAGTTTGACCTGAATTATGATGTGAAGTTCTCCACGTACGCCGTCCCGATGATCATCGGTGAGATCCAGCGCTTCCTGCGGGACGATGGCACTGTCAAGGTAAGCCGTTCGCTGAAGGAAACAGCGAATCGGGTAAGAAGAACGAAGGATGAGCTGTACAAACAGTTTGGACGGGCTCCGACGATTTCAGAAGTGGCAGAAGCGGTCGGAATCACTCCGGAGGAAGTCGTCTTTGCCCAGGAGGCCAGCAGAGCCCCTTCGTCGATTCATGAGACTGTCTTTGAAAATGACGGCGATCCGATCACACTCATCGACCAGATTGCAGACGAGAGTGTGGGGAAGTGGTTTGAAAAAATTGCCTTGAAGGATGCGATCAGCCGCTTGAGCGAAAGAGAACAGCTCATCGTCTATTTGCGCTATTACAAGGATCAGACACAATCAGAAGTGGCAGAGCGACTTGGCATTTCCCAGGTACAGGTATCGCGACTCGAAAAGAGAATCCTGCAAACGATCAAAGACCAGATTGAGCATTAGCTCTCTCTGGTCTTTTGCGTGAATGGCTTTTTCTGCAAGGCGCATACTAGCGAGTACACTGCAGATTGAACAAAGGAGGAGGGGGCCGATGAACGAACCGCTGTTTCTCAAGCTGCGCAAGCGTCTGGAGGTCAAGCCAGGGGCGCTCATCACCTTGGGAGATATTTGTCAGCTCTTTTGGGACGGTGATCGGGAGAAGGCGTTGGCACGAATGCCGGTTTATCAGGTAAAGCCAACAGACGGCAATCTGATCGTCGTGGATATCATGCAGGTGATCAAACAGATTCGCAGTGTATATCCTGAAGCTGCCTTGGAAGTGCAGGGAGCCTCTCACATCATCGTCGAGGTGTTGAATTCGCGCAAAAAGGCAAACACCATGCTGGTTGTTCTGGTGTGGATTCTGCTGTTTGTCGGGGCGGGGCTCGCCATCATGAACTTCCATACCGATGTCAGTATGGGGCAGGTACATCAGCGCATCTTTTATTTGATCACAGGACAAGAAAATAAACAGCCGCTCTGGCTTCAAATCCCTTATTCCATCGGCATCGGACTAGGGATGATTCTGTTTTTTAACCATATTTTCCAAAAGCGGATCAACGAGGAACCCAGTCCCCTGGAGGTTGAGTTGTTCTTGTACCAGCAAAACCTGGATCAGTATTATATCCAGCATGAAAACAAGGAGAATGAGCGGTCCAAGCCATGAATTTGTGGCAAATGGCGGTACTCATGATCCTCGGACTGGGGGGAGGACTCGCTGTGGGCAGCGGGTTCGTTGCATTTATTACGGTTCTGGACATTATTCCCCGGCTTGCACAATTGACCAATGCACATCGGCATATCAGAGCACTGGAGTGGGCCTTAATCAGCGGAACACTCTTTTTTACCATGGCTGACTTTTTTCATTGGGTTGCCAAACTGCCCCTCGTTTTCACTTCCGTTTACGGTCTTCTGGCGGGGGTTTTTGTCGGTACACTGGCGGCTGGCTTGACGGAAGCCCTGAATGTCTTTCCGATTCTGGCAAAACGGATGCATATGGATTCTCGACTCCTTTCACTTCTGATGGCGATGGTGCTCGGAAAGATCATCGGGTCGCTGGTGCAATGGTGCCTGAAGCTGTAGCTGAAAATGGAAAATTGACCCATTCATAGAAGAGGGTAGAGGCAGACAAGATATGGATATCACGAGTGCAGACAGAACGGATGCGAAGGGGGTATCACCATGGCAACAAAAGCAAAATCAAAGGGATCGAACCAGATGACCAAGCAGCTCTACCAACAGCATGCAGCCAAATTCCAGCCAAAACGGAATGTCTTGCTCAATTCATTTCGAGCCTTTTGGGTTGGTGGAACAATTTGCTTGCTGGGTCAGATTCTGCAGAACATGTACATTCATTTCTTTGGCTTCACTGAAAAAACGGCGGGCAATCCAACTGTTGCCACGTTAATTTTCATTGCGATTGTGCTGACCGGCCTCGGGATTTATGACAATATCGGCCAGTATGCCGGTGCCGGTTCGGCTGTACCGGTAACAGGGTTCGCCAACTCGATCGCCTCTTCTGCGATCGAACACCGCAGCGAGGGACTAGTATTGGGGGTCGGAGGGAATATGTTCAAGCTGGCCGGCTCCGTGATCGTCTTTGGTGTGGTGGCTGCCTTTATCGCGGGTTTGCTGAAGACGATATGGAAGATGATTGTGTGAGGAGAAAGAGACGATGACAAACCGTTCAGCAGAGTGCCGAATCGGTAGACAGACTTGGCACTTTCCACAAGATGTGCGGATTCTATCAACCGCCACTGCCGTTGGTCCAAAAGAAGGGGAAGGACCGCTCGGCAGCCTGTACGACCAAATCTATAACGATATGTACGCCGGTCAGGATTCCTGGGAGGCTGCTGAGAGGCGATTGCTCGAGGATGCGGTATCCATCGCCCTGGAGAAAGCAAAGCTTACAAGCACTGATATCGATGTGATATTTGCCGGCGATTTATTGAACCAAAATATCACCACCAGTTTTGCGGCCGAAAAGCTGGCGATTCCCTTGATGGGAATGTACGGAGCCTGCTCCACCTCGATGCTGACTTTGGCCAATGCAGCTTCGCTGGTGAACGCGGGATATGCCAACAAGGCAGTAGCAGCTTGCAGCAGCCACAATGCGACGGCTGAAAGACAGTTTCGATATCCGACGGAATACGGGGGGCAAAAACCGCCGTCAGCCCAGTGGACCGTTACGGGAGCCGGCGCAGCAGTCGTCGGGATTGGCGGGCAGGGCCCCAGAATCACGTACGCCACAATTGGGAAAGTCATCGATATGGGAATCAAAGATCCTTTTGATATGGGCTCGGCGATGGCTCCTGCCGCCTCCTCCACCCTGCAGGCGCATTTTATCGACACTGGCCGCAGTCCCCAGGATTACGATTTGATCGTGACGGGTGATTTGGCCGCGGTTGGATTTCCCATCTTGAAGGATCTGATGAAGCGGGATGGTTATGATATGGATCGAGTCTACAATGATTGCGGGCTGATGGTCTACTCACCTGATCAAGAGGTGTTTGCAGGCGGCAGCGGCTGTGCCAGCAGTGCCGTGGTTACCTACAGCCATATTGTCAGCCAGTTGAACAAAGGCTTGCTGAAAAAAGTACTGGTCTGTGCTACGGGGGCTTTGCTGAGTCCAATCAGTTACCAGCAAGGTCATTCGATTCCCTGCATCGCACACGCCGTCGCATTGGAAGGAGGAGTGGCTTGATGGAATATGTGATTGCCTTTGCCGTTGGCGGGCTGATTTGTGTAGTGGGACAGCTTTTGATGGACGTCGCCAAGCTAACACCGGCCCATGTCATGAGTACGCTGGTCGTCACCGGAGTTGTCCTCGATTTTCTGGGTCTCTACGACAAATTTATTGATTTTGCCGGTGCGGGTGCCACTGTTCCCATTACCAGCTTTGGCCACTCTCTGTATCACGGAGCGATCTCGGAGGCAGAGCAACACGGCCTGATCGGAATCGTCACGGGCATTTTTGAAGTAACGAGTGCGGGCATCTCCGCTGCGATCGCCTTTGGCTTTCTGGCCTCTTTGGTTTTTAAACCAAGGGGGTGATCCCGCCTCAAGGATGGTGAGGGCTGTATGGCAAATAGACGACGTCGCGTGATTCTCATTACAGATGGTGATCATATCGCCCAAAGAGCGGTTGAGACCGTAGCCAGACAGATCGGAGGACGCTCCATTTCGCTTTCTGCTGGCAATCCCACTCCGCTCAGCGGGCCTCAGATGGTGGAACTGATCAAAATGACTCCGCAAGATCCAGTCCTGTTGATGTTTGATGACAACGGGGATCGCGGACGCGGGAGAGGCGAGCAAGCATTGGAATACGTCGTCCATCATC
Source organism: Brevibacillus ruminantium (assembly GCF_023746555.1). NCBI lineage: Bacteria > Bacillati > Bacillota > Bacilli > Caryophanales > Paenibacillaceae > Brevibacillus > Brevibacillus ruminantium. Next base: position 3,141,674 of record NZ_CP098755.1, on the reverse strand, counting down.
CCGACATTGAGGTGCTGGGTGCCATTGCTGTTGCTTCTAATACAAAGTGGGTCAGCGGAGCCGTGGTGAAAGTCTCTGTAGATAATCGCGGCAGAATTGTCGAAGAGGCAGTGGACAAGGATGGCTTTGCGGAAACAGATCTGGAGAATCGCATCTATGGCGATACCGTCGATATTTTGGGCAAGCTTCAGGTCCCACACATCATCGGGATTGGCGACATCGGCAAAATGCAGGGAAGAGACAGCTTGCGCAATGGCTGCCCGATCACCTTGGCCGCAGTAAATTGGATACTGGAAAGGAGCGGGTTCCATGACAACACAACAGGTGGAGAAAAAGCGACTGATTGTCGAAAACCTGGATGAAAATAAAACGTACCTCAACCATGCACTCGGCATCGGAGAAAACTTTGATATCGGACTTCATGAGTTTACGGTGGGACGAACGCGTGTACTACTGTACTACATCAATGGATTTGCCAGCGACAACATCATCACGCAAGTCCTGCGAGATTTGAATGATCTGAGAGAAAGAGATCTGCCTGCTGACGTTTTCGAACATCTGTTCCATAAATACATTCCTTATTTTCAACTGGCCAAAATCGCGACTGCCAATGAGTTTATTGACAAATTGCTGGTAGGGCAGGTCGGTCTGGTCATCGAGGGGTCGGAAAAAGCAATTTTGATTGATGCCAAGATTTATCCGACCCGCACGCCAGAGGAACCTGACACGGAGCGGATTGTTCGGGGGGCGCATGACGGCTTTACGGAAACACTAGTCATCAATACCGTCCTGACCCGGAGACGTATACGGGATGAACGCTTGCGATTTGAGATCATGCAAATCGGCAAACGGACAAAAACCGATGTGGCGATCGCTTATTTGAAAGGCGTCGCAAACAAGGAACTAATTGCAACCTTAAAGGAACGTTTGCAAAATATCGATATCGATGGCATTCCCATGGCAGAGAAGACGGTCGAGGAATTTATTATCGGAAAGACTCTTCACCCTTTTCCCTTGGTTCGCTATACGGAACGACCTGATGTCGCTGCCGTCCACCTTTTGGAAGGTCATGTTCTGATCTATGTAGATACCTCTCCCAGTGTCATGATCACGCCCGCAACATACTTTCATCACGTCCAGCACGCAGAGGAATACAGACAGACTCCCGTAGTTGGCGCATATCTGCGTTGGGTGCGGTTTTTGGGAATCTTTGTGTCTGTGTTTTTGCTGCCGATATGGCTCTTGCTTGCCATGAATCCTTCCATGGTCCCTGATGTGCTGCATTTTATTGGAATAAAGAAAACGGGGAGTATTCCACTGCTGGCACAGTTTTTGGTGGCCGAGATCGGTTTGGACCTGATGCGGATGGCCGCGATTCATACGCCTTCGCCGCTGTCCATTGCGATTGGTTTGCTGGCGGCGATCCTGGTCGGAGATGTCGCAATCAAGGTGGGGCTTTTTGCTCCCGAAGTGATTTTGTACCTGGCGGTAGCCGCGATCGGGATGTACGCAACCCCCAGCTACGAGCTGAGTCTGGCCAATCGGCTGGTGCGTCTTTTCCTGCTCCTGATGGTCGGCTTTTTCTCCACGACCGGTCTAATGATCGGGTTGTTGGTTGTCCTGGTTGCATTGGCGTCTACACGTTCGCTGGATACCCCGTACCTTTGGCCGTTTATTCCCTTCAATTTCAAGGGATTCAAGGATATCCTGATCCGGATGGCAGTGCCTATGAAAAACAATCGGCCCAGTATCGTTCGTTCGCACGACTCGACGCGTCAATAAATATTCTGACAACAGCGGCTTCACCCATTGTCAAACGTCCCTCCTTGTAGTAAATTGATTCTTGAGAATTTATCTGGTAGATGCGGCAACTGTTCTCATTACAGTTGCCTTTCTCGTATAGATAGACAGGGCTGAACTCTATCACATATTCTGCAGCGTATTGGGGAGGATTTGGGGATGTATTTACACGGAACAAGTCGAGTCAACGAACACGGACATTTGGAAATCGGCGGCTGCGATACAACACAACTGGCCGCAGAGTACGGCACGCCTTTGTATGTCTATGATGAAGCGCTGATCCGCAGCAAATGCCGGGCATTTGTCAATGCTTTTCGGACATCCGGTTTTTCTTTTCAGGTGGCTTACGCAAGCAAAGCCTTCTGTACGATGGCGATGTGCAAGCTGGTAGAAGAAGAAGGCTTGTCGCTGGACGTCGTCTCAGGGGGAGAATTGTACACGGCGTTGCAAGCCGGCTTTCCGGCTGAACGCATCCATTTTCACGGAAACAACAAATCTGTAGAAGAAATCACGATGGCCCTTGACGCGAAGATTGGCTGCTTTGTCGTCGATAACTTCTATGAACTTTCTCTCCTTGCAGACATCGGAGAGCAAAGGATGGAAAAGGTAGCCGTGCTGTTACGGGTGACACCTGGTGTGGAAGCCCATACACATGAATATATCTCAACCGGCCAGCAAGACTCCAAATTCGGCTTTGACGTCATGAGCGGGCAGGCACTTGCAGCCATCCAACAGGCTTATGAAAGCAACTGGCTGCATCTGCTGGGGATTCACAGCCATATCGGCTCGCAAATTTTTGAAGCAGACGGTTTTCTGATTGCGATTGGCCGTTTGGCGGGATTGCTGGATGAGGCCAGGGAAAAAAGCGGATTTGTACCGCAGGTGTTGAATGTTGGCGGCGGTTTTGGAATCCGTTATGTCGAAGGGGACACCCCAATGCCTCCCGAGTATTATGTGGAAGCGATCACGAAAGCAGTTCGCGAGGAGTTCACCACCCGACAGCTTCCTTTGCCGGAGCTGTGGATTGAGCCGGGCCGCAGTATTGTTGGCGATGCCGGAACGACCCTTTATCAGATTGGCTCTCACAAGGAAATTCCGCAGCTGCGTAAATACGTAGCGGTCAATGGTGGGATGACGGATAATTTGCGACCTGCCTTGTATCAGGCACAGTACGAAGCGGCGATTGCCAATCGGATGAACGAGCAAAATGCTGAAACGGTCTCTATCGCAGGAAAATGTTGTGAAAGTGGGGACATGCTGATCCATGATATTGCTCTTCCTGTAGCAAAGGCGGGTGACATTCTGGCGGTTTCCAGTACTGGCGCGTACGGTTATGCGATGTCCAACAACTACAACCGGATTCCACGTCCAGCCGTTGTATTCGTTCACGAAGGCAATGCAGAGCTGGTAGTGAAACGTGAAACGTACGCGGATATCGTTAACCACGACTTGCTTCCCGCGGGCAGCAAAGTAACCAAATAATCTACAGAAGGCCTTCTCCAGCTTGGGGAAGGCCTTTTCCAATGCCTTTATCAATTGTTCATCATCTCTTCACAAGATCTTAAGAGTCTCTTGTCATAATGGGTGGCAAGGAGGCAAGATCCCTTATGTGGTCGAAATTGACGAAGAGGCTCCGACGATTTTCCATCTTTTCATTGGATCGGCGCAGTACTATCACGTCCCTGATCGGGCAAGAGGTTCGGGTGGGAAAGACGGTGGTCTTGTTCTACGTAGATATCGTGAAAATGACAGATATCGAAAATCGATATGGAGATCTGATCGCGAAGAGAGTGCTGCATATTTTCGAACGGATTTTGCCGGGTGTATGCAGAGATGTACTGGAAATCAAAGGCCAGGTACTGGCGATACAAAAAATGTGGGGCGATGATTTTGCCATCTACGTCTCGTTTCCGCAAGGTTCTCACGAGGAAGAGTGCCGTTTGCTTTCGATCAGTGTGCAACAGCAGGTGGAAGCGCAGCTTAACCGCCAAATCAGCTTTGTCAACCGAGGGGATCTGCACATTCATATCGGGTATGCGATTTTTCACGGTCAAGATGTCGTAAAAGAGATGTATACTTCCGTCAAGCACGCGGTTCATATGGCGAAATACGGGATTACCTCAGAAAAATATACCTTTGTCACACAGTATCACCGGCTGTTGCAGCAAGAAGAGATTCAGATGCGGTTTATGCCCATCGTCGATTTGCGTGACGGAATGCCGCTGGGATGGGAAGCCCTTGCCAGAGGACCGGAGAAAACGCCGTTCTATTCTCCCGCTTCGTTATTTGCCTATGCAGAAGAAACAGATACGGTATTTCGTCTGGAACAAATATGCAGGAAGCGGGCGCTGGAACACCTCCGCTATCTCAAGCCGCAGCAAAAACTGTTTATCAACCTGGACCCGAGAGCGATCGACGACCCGTATTTGCTGCGCGGAGATTTACTTAAGCTGCTCGAAAGTACAAAACTGAATCCCCATAATATCGTACTAGAGATTACCGAGCGGCATGCCATCACCAATTACAGCGTCTTTCGAAAAATAATTGAGGAATACCGGAAAAAGGGATACCTGTTGGCAGTCGATGATGCAGGCGCCGGTTATTCCAGTCTGGAGTCCATTACTGAGATTTACCCGGATTTTATCAAGATGGATATGTCACTGATCCGCAACATTGATGTCGATCCGATCAAACAGGCTCTGCTGGAGACGATTGTGCAATTTGCTGAAAAAGTGAAGTGTAAAATCATCGCCGAAGGCATCGAAACAGAGCGTGAGTTGGAAACCTTGATGGCACTGGGGGTAACCTATGGACAGGGGTACTACCTCGGGCCGCCGGCAAAGGGAATGGTCCATATTTCTGGAAAAGCGATGAATTTTCTTCGTGGTATTCGCGAGCAGAAAATGAAAAAGGACCGGGAGCCCCGCGTTTTTGCGCCTGTGATCACAGACGTGTTGACCAAGACGATTTGCGTGGAAAAGCAGGCCAAGGTGCGCCAGGTCCACCAGATTTTTGAACAAAATCAACGCATCGAAAGCGTCGTGGTTCTGGAGGCAGGAAAACCGATCGGGCTGATCATGCGATTTCAGCTCTATCAGGTATTGGGGGGACAATACGGGATTGCCCTCTACTATGAGCGGCCGATCTCGCAGATCATGAATACCAATCCGCTGACGGCCAAAAAAGATGACCAGATCGACGAAGTAGCGAAACGGGCGATGGCTCGTGATTCCTATCATCTCTATGATGTCGTGCTGATCACCGGAGACGAAGGTGAATATATCGGCATTATCACCGTTCAAAGCTTGCTGGATAAGATGGCTTCCATCAAGCTGGAGATGGCAGCTCTGGCCAATCCACTCACCGGACTGCCGGGAAATATTCAGATCGAACGAGAACTGCACGCCCGCCTCAAGCGGGAGGAACAGCAGGTCGTGATCTATTGTGACCTGGATCGGTTTAAATGGTTTAATGATCGCTATGGTTTTGAGGTAGGGGATCAAATCATCGTACGGACGGCCGCACTTTTAAAGGAAGCGGTGCAGCTTTATGGAGGAACTGCCGACTTTTTGGGCCATATTGGTGGCGACGATTTTATTGTCATCACGACCCCGCATTTTGCGGATACCATGACAACCTACATCATCCATGTTTTTTCTTCCTATTTCTACGATATCTATCACAAGCGCAACATCAAAGACGGCAACGACCTGTCCATGTCGATGGCTGGCGTGCTGCTTTCGCCGGGCCGCTTTGCCAGTGTGGAGGATCTAGCGGAACAGGCCGCTTCTCTTAAGCAAGTCGCAAAAAACATGCCCGGAACCGTGTTTGTCTCCGACAGAATGGATGAACGAATCCTAGCGGCGGACATGTAAAACAGACAGTCACCTTGCCCCGTTCTTTGGTTGCAAGGTGGCTTCATGGTTTCGCAACCGTTTTCCTTTTTGGGCAGTTTCGCGTATAATCGAATTCGTACATACTTTTCATGTCTGAAAGGGGTTCTTACATAATGAGCAAATACGCGACCATCGATTTGGAAAATGGCGGTTCGATCAAAATTGAACTGTTTGACAAGGAAGCACCGGGTACTGTAGCCAACTTTGAAAAACTGATTAACGAAGGCTTTTACAACGGATTGACCTTTCACCGCGTCATCCCCGGATTTGTAGCCCAAGGCGGCTGCCCGTACGGCAGTGGAACAGGCGGTCCTGGCTATACCATCAAATGTGAAACGGCTAACAACCCGCACAAGCACGTTCGCGGTGCCCTGTCGATGGCGCACGCAGGAAAAGATACCGGCGGCAGCCAGTTCTTTATTTGCTACGATGCATTCCCGCATCTGGACGGCGTTCACACTGTTTTTGGACAGGTCGTAGAAGGCATGGAAAATGTGGACAAAATCAAGCAAGGCGACAAAATGAAGGAAGTTGCCATTTCGGAGTAAACAGCTTTTAAAAGCACAGTGTACCGAACCCGAGAGCGTCATCTCGGGTTTTTTTATTTTCATGGCGGGAATATGTGCGAGGAAACGGGCAGAAATATGGCTGCTCTGTATGCAGCCTGTAGAGATTAAGTTTCCGCCGGGGCAGCAACAGGCAAAAGTAAAAAGTAAAAAGTTGACAGGGAATAGAGAGATATGATAAATAGTAGTTATCATACAAACGACTAAAGAGGTGACTATGGAGGACATATACAAAGAGCTGCAAAAACTGAATTTTTCCTTGTACGAATGCAAGGCCTACGTAGGCTTGCTGCAAGGCTCTCCGGTGACGGGCTATGAATTAAGCAAGCGCACGGGCGTTCCTCGCTCCATGATTTACGAAGTGCTCGGCAAACTGCTGGATAAAGGGGCGGTCCACACGGTTCCTTCCGACCCGGTGAGGTATGCACCGGTGCCGGCCAAGGAACTGATGGGGCGATTGCGCAAGGACATTGAGGAAACCTTTGATTTTCTCGAAGAAGCGCTCGGTTCTATGGGCCAGCCGGAAAACATGGATGTGATCTTGCATATTCGCGGATCGCGGCCTGTCTTGAACGAAATGCTGGGAGTCATGGAGCGAAGCGAACGGGAGTGCTGGCTCTCTGTATGGGAGCAGCAACATGAGGTTTTGCAGCCCTGCGTGCAGGCCCTGGCGGGGAGAGGTGTTTCTGTTTACTCGATTCTGTTTGGCAGTGAGGAGAAGCGCTTGGGCAACACCTTTCATCATAATTACATGTCGCCAAAGGTCGTTGAAGAGCGCATGGGGGGACGCCTGAGTATAGCAGCGCGGGACAGGGAAGAGGTAGTGATCGCCCACTTTTCCGAAGGCGGCATGGCTTGGGCAGTGAAAACCGCCGACCCGGCGCTTGTACAGGTGGCTGTGGAATACATACGGCATGACATCATGATCGAGGAACTGACACGTGAATTTGGCCCGGAAAAACTGGAAAAGCTCTGGCGCGGTAATCGAATTTTGTCCGAAGTCGTAACAGGAAAGCGGTTCAGCGAATAGGAACCGTTTTTTCTTGCCATCACGTTAGTAGTTATAAAACTAACTTCTTTAGGGGGATAAGAATGACAAAGCGTTTATTTTTGGAGGACAGCTACATCCGGGAATTGACTGTGAACGTTTGTGAAATCATGGGAGAGAAGATCGTGCTGGATCAAACGATTTTTTATCCGACGGGCGGGGGCCAGGAGTGCGATACTGGCATGCTGATTCAAGACGGACAAGCATTTGAGGTCTACCAGGTGAAAAAAGAAGGGGAGACCATCGTTCATTATGTAAAAGGAGCGGAAAATGTGCGGACAGGCTCCATACTGGCAAAAATCGATTGGTCGCGCCGATACGGTCTCATGCGGCACCATAGCCTGCTGCATGTCCTGGGGGCTGTCGTGTATGAAAAATACGGGGCGCTGTGTACCGGCAATCAGATTTATTCGGAGCGTGCCCGCATCGATTTTAACCAATTGCAGGACCTGACAGGAGCGGATGTCAGTGAGATTGTCGAGAAAGCCAATCAAATTATTGCAGAAGATCACCCGATTACTTACCGGACTGTCAGCAGAGAGGAGGCAGAAGCGATTCCCGGCATGATCAAAACGATGATCAGTCTGCTGCCTCCATCTGTCACGGAGTTACGGCTTGTGACCATTGACAAGGTTGACGAACAGGCATGCGGGGGAACACACGTGAATCGCACCAAGGAAATCGGCACATTAGAGATCGCAGATATCAAGAGCAAGGGAAAGAACAATAAACGGCTCGAAGTTCGGGCAATTCCTCCAAGTGCGGGTGAAAACCGATGAGCGAAAAAGCTTGTCGACCAGCCTGGCAGCAGGGAATTGTCGACTCTGTGCCGATCGGCGTAAGCTTTTTGGTGTTTGGTGGGATTTTTGGCATGCTGGGTTTGCAAGCTGGCTTGTCTACTGCGGAAAATGTGCTGATGTCCTTTTTCGTTCACGCCGGGTCAGCCCAATTTGCCGTTTTGCCCATGCTGGCCGAAGGAGCCGGCTTTTGGGCGATGGTCTTGGTAACGTTGCTGCTCAACTCGCGGTATTTTCTCATGGGTCTGTCGCTTGCACCGTATTACTCAAAACAGAGCAGAAGGTTCGCTAATCTGATTGCTTTCTTCATGTCCGATGAACAGTATGCGATTACCTATAACCGGATTCGCTTGTACGGCTTCGATTCCGCTTACATCTTGTCGGTCAGTCTTTTCCTTCATTTGTTTTGGGCGCTGGGTACTTGGCTGGGAAGCATAGCGGGTCATCTGTTGCCGGACCCGCACCGTTTTGGACTCGAGTACAGTTTTACGGCGATGTTTCTCGCCTTGTCAGTCGGCATGTTAAGCTCTAAAGTCCGGGTAGCTGTGTTTTTGGGGTGCGGTGCAGCCGCGTGCCTTCTCAGCGCATGGTCCGTCAATGGTTTGCATGTGCTGGCAGCAGGCGTCCTCGCTTTTGCAGCGGGATACTGGAGGATGCCTGCCGGGAGTAACCAAATGGTGGAAGGGGAGAAGCCTGCCGGATGAAAAGTGAACTGTACCTCATTTTCTTGATTGTCGCGATGGGAGGTGTTACCTACATCTCGCGCCGGGCGTTTTTGAGGGTGCCTGATTCATTTTTTAACTCGCGCCTGAAAAACGGGCTTGAAATGATCCCGATCGGCATCTTTGCCGGGCTGATTTTTCCTTCCCTGTTTGTAAAAGAGGGGGCATTTAGCGCGGACCCGCTGTTTGTCGGGGCGAGCTTGCTTTGTGTACTTATCATGCTTCTCTGGAAAAATGTCTTTCTGGGCTTTGGTTTAAGTCTCCTTGCCGTGATTTTGGCGAAAATCCTTGGATCGGATTGAGCCGATTCTCCTCCGTAGTGAGGCCCGGGCTTGTATCACCGGCGTTCTGCTGGTATTCTAGTAAATAGCCATTTTACGGAGGAGGACGGAATGGATTTTCCTAACTTGTTTCACTTTGACTGGGAGACGGTACCGTTTCGCTTGATCGCCTTTGTCATCGCTTTTTCCTTGCACGAGTGGGCGCATGCTTACGTCGCGTGGAAACTTGGTGACGATACAGCAAAAATGGAGGGACGGCTGACAGTCAATCCGATCCCGCATATCGATCCCTTTGGACTGATTTTGATCTTGTTTGGACCGTTTGGATGGGCCAAGCCGGTGCCTTTCAATCCGATCAATTTTCGCGGCAACAAGCGGATGGGGATTGTCTACGTCGCTGCGGCGGGCCCGCTGGTAAACCTGATCCTCGCGGTGTTCTTCATGACGATCTACGGCTGGGTCGGGAAGACTCAAATACTTTTGACGATGAACGAGATGGCGGCTATTGCCATCAGTGAAACGCTTTTTTATTGCGTCGTTATCAACTCGGCATTGTTTGTCTTTAACCTTTTGCCAATACACCCGTTGGATGGTTCAAAGATTTTGCGCTTTTTACTCCCGCGCAGATTTGATGGATTCTTCCATAAATGGGAAATTTACGGCCCTTGGCTGTTGCTTCTGCTGATTTTTCTGCCGGCATTGCGGGGATTGATTCTCAATCTGCCGCTCACGATGGTCATCACCTGGGTGAGCAGCGTGGCCAAATCGATCTTATCGTTGTTCTAATCAAGAAACGAGGGAAAAGTCGTGTCGTACAGCATCAAACTGGATTCTTTTGAAGGGCCGCTTGACCTCCTTTTGCATCTCATCGATAAGGCGGAAGTGGACATCTACGATATTCCCATCGCAGAGATCACGGAACAGTATTTGGCTACGATTGACACGATGCAGGAGCTGCAGCTTGATATAGCCAGTGAGTTTGTCGTGATGGCGGCTACCCTTTTGTCGATCAAAAGCAAGCTGCTGCTGCCCCGAAAGGAAGAGCATGTTTTTCAACCGCATATGGATATGGACTTCGAAGAGGTTGATCCGCGTGAAGAGCTGGTTCAGCGCCTTTTGGAGTACAAGCGCTACAAGATGCTTGCGGAAAACTTGCGTGAGATGGAAATTGGGCGGAACCAGGTGTTCACCCGTCCGGCAGAAAATCTTGCACCTTACGTTCGGGAAGAGGAGAATACGATCAAAGACGTTTCCTTGTACGATTTGCTGCATGCGCTGGAGAAGCTGGTCAAACGCGTATCCCAAACTGATCCTGTCGCCAAGGTATCGCGGGATGAGATTTCGATCAAGGAGCGAATGAAGGAAATCCGCCAATTAGTAAAAGTGGGCGGGGGAATGGTCCGATTTTTTCAGCTATTCTCTGAAAATCCGACCCGTACGGAAATTGTTACGACCTTTCTCGCCTTGCTTGAACTGATGAAGGCCAAGCACGTGACGTGTGTCCAAAACAAGCTTTTTCAAGACATCATGATCTGTGAGCAATCTGAAAAGGAGGCCCATGTGGATGGACTATGACAAGCTGAAAAGCGTCATTGAGGGCTTGCTTTTTATTTCAGGTGATGAGGGCATTGACGCCAAACAAATCAGTGAGATCATCGAAATACCGGAAGAAGAAGTCGTCGACCTGATTGAAGATATGAAGGCTGATTTTCGCAGGGCGGGAAGAGGCATACAAATCGTTGAAGTCGCCAAGGCGTACCAATTGACAACGCTGCCTGAGCACGTCCCTTTCTTTGAAAAGCTGGCGACATCGCCGAGCCAATCCACGCTTTCTCAAGCGGCTTTGGAAACATTGGCGATCGTCGCTTATCGTCAGCCGATAACGCGCTCGGAAATCGAAGAGATTCGCGGGGTAAAATGTGAGAAGGCCCTGAACACCCTGCTTTCCAAGCTCTTGATCAAAGAGGCGGGCAGAGCTGAAGGAGTAGGCCGACCGATCCTGTATGCGACGACCAAAGAATTTCTCGAACATTTTGGCCTGAGAGAACTGAGCGATTTACCAGAACCACCGGTACATGTAAACATCGAGGAAGCGAGAGCAGAGGCAGCGGCACTCTTTGGCTCTACGGAAGAACCTGGAAACGACTAGCTATGCTTGGACAGATTCGGTACTAACGAATGTCTCGTCCCCATATACTGGTACAAACTGCCGGTAACGCAAAATGGGGAGGACGTTATGAACGTACGGAAACATCTGTCCGGCGTACTCGTCGTTTTTCTTTTTTTCCTGCTAATGGCACCTATAGCAGGAAAGGTGGATGCCGCACCTTCAGTCCCGGGAATATCTGCAGAGGCAGCGGCATTGATCGACGTGGCGAGCGGACGAATCCTGTATTCCAAAAATGGCACGAAAAAGATGCGGATTGCCAGCTTGACCAAAACGATGACAGCAATCGTGGCCATTGAAAACGGACGAATGGATGATATTGTCAGCGTCCCGAAGGAAGCCGTCGGCGTGGAAGGTTCCTCGATTTATCTGAAAAATGGAGAGAAGCTGACCTTGGAAGAGCTTCTCTACGGACTCATGCTGCGGTCCGGAAATGACGCTGCGGTAACGGTCGCCAATCACGTGGGAGGCTCGGTCCCGGGTTTTGTCTACTTGATGAATGAAAAGGCCGCGATGCTTGGAATGAGCCAAACCAATTTTACCAATCCACACGGCCTCGATGACAGCAATATGCATTATTCTACGGCCGAAGATATGGCAAAGCTGTCCGCTTACGCCTTGAAGAATCCGCTATTTCGGCAGATCGTGTCTACCAAGGTGAAAAATATCTCCTGGGAGGGTGAAGAGTACGATCGGCGGTTGCAAAACAAAAACAAGCTGCTTCACCTGTATCAAGGAGCGGATGGAGTGAAAACGGGCTATACCAAGCTGGCCAAAAGATGTCTGGCATCTTCAGCAACGAGGGACGGTAGACAGTTGGCAACCATAACGTTAAACGCACCTGACGATTGGAATGACTCCATGATGCTGATGGATTGGGGTTTCAAGCAATTCTCTCCGACGATGATCGTAGAAAAGGGGGAGACGATTGAAACGAGTCTCGCGCCAAATGGTGAAACAATCCGGCTGTCCGCGCTGAACGAATGGGTGTACCCACTGCGGGCGGGTGAATCGGAACAGATAAAAAAGCAGGTGGTGCTGCTCAAGAAAAACATACACAAAGAGCCGGCAGGAAGCCATGTAGGCTTTTTGCACATACACCTGGGGGACCAATTGATCAGGAAAATTCCGCTTACGGTTCAGGACGATACTCCGACCATGGCTGTAAGCAGCAAGTACCTGTCCTTCTGGCGTCGTCTCTGGGAGATCATGGCGGGGGGGATGTGGAGTGCTTAATGTCATCTGGTTAGCCCTGATCGTTATCAGTATTGTCGTAGCTGCAGTGAATGGCAGGATTGAAGCCGTTAACCAGGCTGCTTTTGAAGGAGCGAAAACGGGTGTGACCGTTTGTTTTGGACTGCTTAGTGTGCTTGCTTTCTGGATGGGGATGATGCGGATTGCGGAAAAGGCTGGTCTGTTGGAAGGACTTGCGCGCCTGCTGTCTCCAATCATCAGCAGACTTTTTCCCGACGTACCGAAGGGGCATCCGGCGATGGGCTATATTTTGTCCAACATGAGTGCCAATCTGCTCGGGCTGGGGAATGCGGCCACGCCGATGGGGCTAAAAGCGATGGAAGAGCTGCAAAAGCTGAATCCTGACAAAAAAAACGCAACGCCGGCCATGTGTACCCTTCTTGCGATCAATACGGCCAGCATTACCTTGATTCCGACGACGATGATTGCCATCCGCATGCAATACGGCTCAGCCAATCCGGTAGAGATCGTCGGTACCACCCTGCTTGCTTCCTTTGGTGCCACCATCGTTGCCTTGGGACTGGATCGTTGGCATCGTTACCGGTACCACCGTAAATCAGGATAGGGAGGGCACCCGCATGTACCAATGGATATCGCTGATCTCTCTATGGGCGATTCCTGTCATGATCGCCTTCATCTTGGTGTATGGTTGGAGCAAAAGCGTCCCGGTTTATGAGACATTTGTCGAAGGGGCAAGAGGTGGTTTGACCACAACGATCCGCATCCTCCCACACTTGATCGCGATGATGGTGGCGGTAACGATGTTTCGCGAGTCTGGGGCGCTGGACTGGCTGCTCTCCTTTTTAGCACCGTTGCTAACTTTCCTGCATATCCCGAAGGAGATTGTTCCGCTTGCCCTCTTGCGTCCCATAACTGGTACGGGTTCGCTCGCGATAGCGACAGATATGATCGCGCAGTACGGGCCCGACTCTTTCTTGGGAAGATTGGCAGCCACGATGCAGGGGAGTACCGATACCACTCTTTATGTTCTGACAGTCTATTTCGGTGCAGTGGGAATCCGCAACTCCGCCTATGCCTTGCGTGTGGGGTTATGGTCTGATTTGGCCGGAGTCATCTTTTCCCTGGTGATCGTATCTTATGTGTTTTCGTAAGGAAAACAGCAAAAAGACAAACACTCCAGACCAAACCAGATTGTTTGTCTTTTTAGTTTCGGGGCTACAGCGATTTATTTTATCTGGATTGATTGACTTCCTTGGCAATATCGACGAGCTTTTTCATCGTCCTCACCATCTGACGCAGCTCCTCGATGTCCACTTTTGAATAGTAGCTCCTGATCAAACGCTCGTCGATGGTCGCCAATAATTGTTTATACTGCTCGCCTTCTGCGGTCAGCTTGATAAAAAACTCTCGCTTGTTGGCCGGGTTTGGTTGCCGATAGATCAATTGGCGGCTTTCCAGCTTGGAGATCACCTGACTGACAGCGCTTTTGGAGATGTTGAAATTACCCGCTAACTCATTGGAGGTAATGGAATCATTTTGGATGATCTGCAGCATGATGATTTCTTGCTGTGTCGTCAGTTTATATTGATCCAGTTCTTTCGTATCATGCAAAATCAATGCGCTAAAGTCATCCAGCAGTTTATGCAAGTCCGCTGTTACCTGTTGATATTGCTCGAACATCCGCAACACTCCTGGGAAAGTAGAATGACGGCAGGTATTTTGCAATACCATTGCCTATTGTAGCGGTCCGGTACCAAAACGTACAGGACTTTTGAACGCCCGATAAAAGATAACATAATGTTATTATTGTCAACTAATTGTTGTTCAGCTCTGCCGAAAGCACTGTCGTTGGCACAGGCTTTTGCAAGCGATTCATCACGAAAACGGAAAGTGCGGTAATCGCCTGCACAGCAGGAAGCACGAGCCATATGCCGTCTACCCCAAGCCATTTCGGCATGAACCACAGGAAGGGGGGAACGAGAAGGACTCCCTGGCTGACGATAATCAGCAACGACTTCCTGATCTGACCGATGGACTGAAAATACTCGGCATAAACCAGATTGTATCCGAGGAAGAGGTACGTCAGGAAAAACAGCCCCAAGCCCTTGACGGATAATTGATAAAGCTCATCCGAACGGACGTCAAATAAGGAGACGAGCGAGCCGGCGAAAAGCATGCCGCAGCAAATGGCCAAGACCCCTGCCAGCAACGCCGTCTGCACACTAAGACGCAAACTCTTTTGCAAGCGCTCCAGAAGACCGGCTCCATACAAGAAGCTGGAAATCGGCTGGAGAGCGGCACCGATTCCGAGGAAGAACAGAAGCATGACCGTGTGAATATAGTTGACGATGGCATACGCAGCCACGCCTGTTTCACCCAAGGCATGCATGAAAGCGACATTATAACCGAGGGTGACCACAGCAATAGATATCTCGGCGACAAAACTGGGAAAGCCAATCGTCAAAATGTCTTTGATCAAGCCCGGTTGGAAGCGAAAGCGCACAAAACGCAAGATGCTGTTTTTCCGTAGGAAGTGGGTGAGCAGCACGAGGAACCCGAGCCCGGCAGAAAGGACAGTGGCGGCAGCCGCTCCTTTCACACCCATGCCCCAGACGAAAATGAACAGGTAATTGAAAAAAACGTTCAGTACAGCTGTGACAATCAGGGAAGCCATGGAAAGCGCAGGATTTCCGTCATTTCGGACAAACACGCTCAGGATGTTTTCCAGTACATAGACAAAGCCGAAGGTAAGCAGAATCGACAAATAATCACGGACATAGGGTAGGATGACTTCATTGGCCCCAAACAGATAGGCGATCTCATCCATTTTCCACAGGCAAAGGATCGTGATCACGGCAACCAGAACGACCGCCAGGGTCACAGCGTGAGAAAAGACGGTTCGGGCATGCTCTCTGTTATTTTGACCCAGTGCGATGGAGTACATCGTGGCACCGCCCATACCGATCCACAGAGAAATCGACAAAAAAATGGAGAAGGCAGGAACGGCGACATTGACTCCGGCAAGTCCATGTGGTCCGACGCCATGTCCGACAAAAATGCCGTCTACGACGATATTGATCGACATCAAAAGCATGCCCAGAACGGACGGGACCAAATAGGAGAAGAACAATTTTCGCACAGGTGTTTCTCGAAGTTTGATTGTAGTGTCTGTCATCATGATAAAAACTCCTGACTACCAAATGGTTAAGTTAACTTAACTAAACTATACTAAGACTCATCCTTTTTGTCAAGGAAGTCAGATAAACTTCGCGGTGAGTGGAAGTTTTTCCGAGATTCTTGTCCACACTGATAAGAATGGGTATGATGTGGTAGAGGTGATTCGACATGGAACGGTTGCAAAAAGTACTGGCTAACGCAGGGGTTGCCTCTCGGCGTCATTGCGAGGAACTGATCGTTCAGGGAAGAGTACAGGTGAATGGTCAGGTGGTAAAAGAACTGGGAACAAGAGTCGATCCTGAACAAGACGCGATCAAGGTCGACGGCAAGCTGGTTCGCTTGGAACGAAAAATTTACGTTCTGCTACACAAACCTACCGGATATATCACCAGTGTCTCCGATCCGCAAGGGAGACGAGTCGTGGTCGATTTGCTCCGGGGGATCAAAGAACGGGTCTATCCGGTGGGACGGCTGGACTACGATACCTCCGGACTGTTGCTTTTGACCAACGACGGGGAAATGGCGCATATGCTGGCCCACCCGTCCTACGAGATGGACAAGGTATACCGCGCCTGGGTAAAAGGCGTGCCGAGCAAAGAAAAAGTGAATCTGTTGGCAAAGGGGATCAAGCTGGAGGACGGCATGACTTCCCCAGGTCAGGCAAAGCTCTTGAAAACAACAGCAGCAAATGATCGTTCGCTGCTGGAGTTGGTAATTCATGAGGGACGAAATCGGCAGGTGCGCCGCATGTGTGAAGCCATTGGCCACCCTGTGATCAAACTGGAGCGCATTCAGCTTGGCTTTTTGACGCTGGAGGGCTTGGAGCCTGGTCAATACAGGCCGCTGACCACTGCAGAGGTTGAGCGTTTGAAGCGGGGATTGACCAAAGACCGCAGGCGATAAGCGCAAACCCCAGAATGCTTGTTTTTCAGACGTTCAAAATCTGTTCATATCTTATGGGCCGTCGTAAAAACAAGGGAGGCTATAATAGAAGGGAAATATGGGGAAATCCCAAAAGAATTAGATGGGAGCTAGGGAATGATGGATAGAAGTAACCGTACATACATCAGGGTGGCGATCTTGGGCGTTTTACTGGTGGCGCTTGTTTTCGCCATTTATTCCAGCTTCGTCAAGGACCCTAATGCAGTCAAGGTGGGGAGAGAGGCTCCCAACTTCAGTCTGGAGCAGTTGAACGGCCCTGCCATGACCCTGTCCGAGTTGCGAGGAAAAGGCGTTGTTTTGAACTTTTGGGGAAGCTGGTGCGAGCCCTGCAAAAAAGAAATGCCGGATCTGCAACAACAGTATGAAGCGTACAAGGATAAAGGTCTGGTTGTCATCGGAATCAATATCGGAGAATCTCCGGTCGCCGTAGAGCCATTTGTGAAGCAATTTGGGATTACGTTTCCCATTCTCTTGGATAAACAATCTCAGATCACCAGGATGTATCGGATCGGTCCCATCCCCAGCACGTTTTTCATCGATGCAGATGGAAAGGTGAAGGAAATTTTTATCGGACCGCTCAACGAGAACATGATTTCAGAAAAAGTGGCAAATATCTTGCCTAAGTGAGGAGCAATATGGATCAGAGAAAATGCGATTGCGGTCATACCAATCCGGTAGGAACACTGCTCTGTGAATCATGTGGGAAACCGCTGGAGTGGGAAGTCAAAGATGAAGCTTCCTTCCCGGATATGCGCTATGAAGGCATGGCCCGTCGTTCCCAAACCTACACGAGAACTATCATTGACCGGACGTGGAATTACTTTTCTTCCGTCAAAGTAGCCATTGGCATTATTCTTGTCATTTTGATTGCTTCAGCAGTGGGAACGATCTTTCCGCAGCAGCAGTACATTCCTGTACCTGTTCCCACAGAGGCGGACGTCGCCAGGTTTTACACGAATACCTATGGAAAGCTGGGAACGATTTTTTACACGCTAGGCTTCCACAATATGTACGATTCCTGGTGGTTTGTGAGTTTACTCGTTGCGCTGGGCACTTCACTCGTGATCTGCAGCCTGGACAGGGTGGTTCCGCTGTATAAAGCGCTGAGCAAGCCGCGCGTGAACCAGCATCGTTCTTTTTTGAAAGGACAGAAGATGTTTGGAGAGGCCGAAATAGCCCAGACGGATGATCCGGAAGAATTGGTCACGGAAGCTTCAGCAGCCTTGAAGAAAAAAGGCTACCGGATTTTTACGAGCGGTCATGCCGTCATGGCGGAAAAAGGACGGTTCAGTCGTTGGGGACCCTATATCAACCATATCGGACTGATCATCTTCCTGCTCGGGGTGTTGATGCGCAACCTTCCCGGCTTTTACATGGACGAGTTCATCTGGGTGCGTGAAGGGCAGACTGTCGCCATTCCAGAAACGCCTTATTACGTGAAAAACGTGCAGTACAAAACAGAGTACTGGTCCGAAGAGGAAATGGCCCAGAAACTTGACTTGAAAGGCGGGGCGATCGCGAAGAATTATCAGACGGATGCGATTCTCTACCTCAATAAAAATGCCGATCTCCCAGGGTCTCAGCCTGATTTGGTTGAAATCAAGAGCGGTCCGATTGTGGTGAATCATCCGATGCAGTACGAAGGGCTGTCTTTGTATCAAACCGGTTTCCAGGAGATGCAGCTGGGTGCCCTCAACTTTATGCTGATCGATAAAAAGGCAGGGGACAAAGAAGTAGGCCCTATGAAACTGGATCTCTATAATATGAGCCCCGAGCAACAAGTTGCAGATGGGGTAAAAGTACGTGTCATTGACTATTTCCCTGACTTTGTCATGGGGAGTGACGGGAAACCGGCGACACAGACCAATCTTCCCAAAAACCCGATGGTTGTGCTTGAGGTAAAATCGGAGTCTGATCAAGTGACAGAGAAGCTGGTGTACGTCAGTGGAACGGTGATCACGGAAAAACAGGATTCCCGCTACACGCTTGAATTCAAAATGCCTGATCTGATCGACATCAGTGGACTGATGGTCAGGAAGGATAGAGCAGTTCCACTCATCTACTTTGGTTCTTTTATCTTCATGATCGGCGTAGCGATGGGCTTCTTCTGGCAGCACCGCCGCATTTGGCTCCAGCTTCATGGAGACAGGGTCCTGCTGGCTGCCCACACCAATAAAAACTGGTACGGCATGAAGCGGGAAGTGGAAGCGCTGGTTGACCATGTCAAGCTGCCAATCACAATCGAAGAGAAAGCAAAAGCGTAGTTGGCTTTGAGGAGGTTTTTAGCGTGCAGCTAATTCAATTAAGTGACGTATTGCTGGATATTGCCTTTGTGCTGTACGTGTTGGCTTCGATCGTTTTTGTCGTGGCCATGACGGGAAAGAATTGGGCCGGGCGGGATCCCAAACAGCATGAATTAAAGTACGGGCGCATCGCCTATCTTCTCGCCGTTGTCGGATTTGTGGCACAGACAGGCTATGTCGTCTTTCGCTGGATCGCCGGCGGACACAGCCCGACGAGCAACATGTTCGAATTTATGGCTTTCCTCGATTACTGTATCATTCTCGCTTATCTGATCATTTACCGGATTTACAGATTGACGGTGATCGGTGCTTTCGTCCTGCCGCTCGGGGTTGTCATGCTGGCCTATTCTTATGTATTTCCCAAAGAAGTAACCCCACTGATTCCTGCCCTGCAGAGCTACTGGCTGCATATCCATGTGACGACAGCAGCACTCGGTGAAGGGATTCTGGCGATTGGTTTTGCGGCGGGCCTGATGTATCTGGTGCGTACCGTGCCACAGGAAGTCGCAACGAAAAGCACTCGTTGGCTGGAGGTTGTTCTGGCCGTTGTATTGATGCTGGTTGGTTTTATCGGGATGGAATCTACGTTTTCTCGGCTTGATCAAAAAACAGTCTTTGAATTATCAACAGAACAATTGAATAATCCGGGACAAATGGAGAAAATGAAGGTAGAGTATACCATGCCGGCGATCGTCGCTCCCAATGATTCGACGATCATCAAAGCTGGCCCGATGAATCCTCTGTTTACCGCACCGACCTGGATGGAGGGCAAGGACGCTGCACGAAAGCTGAATACGATGATCTGGTCTGTCTTGACTGGTCTGGTACTGTATGGCGTGCTTCGCTTGGTCTTGCGGAAAAGACTGGCGGCAGCGATGCAGCCGGCATTGAAGGATATCGATCCGGAGATGATTGACGAGATCAGCTATCGCGCGATCAGCATCGGTTATCCGGTATTTACGCTTGGTGCCCTGATTTTTGCGATGATTTGGGCCGAAGAGGCATGGGGGCGTTTCTGGGGGTGGGATCCCAAGGAAGTGTGGGCTCTTATTGTATGGCTCTTCTACAGCGCTTATCTTCACCTGCGTCTCTCCCGTGGCTGGATTGGAGCAAAATCCGCGTGGATGTCTGTGATCGGTTTTGTGATTATCTTACTCACACTGGTCATGGTAAACCTGGTAATTGCAGGTCTGCACTCTTATGCAGGGGTGTAAACAAACGTACATGGTCGAAAAAAGCTGGTTTTGACGCCAGCTTTTTGGACTATCATGTACGAGATGAAAATGTAGCATGAATAACGAGAGCCAAGAGGTGATCTTATGGAGAAAAAAGCGAGTATCCTTGTAGTGGATGATGAGGAGCGCATTCGCCGACTGCTTCGCATGTATCTGGAGCGAGAATCCTTCCTGATTGACGAGGCGGATAACGGTGAACAGGCATTGGACATGGCCATGACGGCAGATTACGATATCATTTTACTGGACCTGATGCTGCCTGGTATGGATGGCATTGAGGTTTGTCAAAAGATTCGCGAGCGCAAAGCGACGCCTATTATCATGCTCACGGCAAAAGGGGAGGAGACGAATCGCGTACACGGCTTCGAAGCGGGAGTAGATGATTATGTGATCAAACCCTTTAGCCCGCGTGAGGTCGTGTATCGAGTCAAAGCGATCCTGCGTCGAGCTTCAGCGACAGCCTATCTGAAAACGGAGACGTTCAACAGCCATTCCGTGCTCGTGTTTCCTGAGCTGACGATCGACCATGATGCGCATAAAGTGATCGCCAGCGGACAGGAAGTCAGCCTGACACCCAAAGAGTATGAGCTTTTGCATTATCTTGCTTTGTCACCGGACAAAGTGTTTACGCGAGAGGAATTGCTGAAAGATGTCTGGCATTATGAGTTTTTTGGTGATCTGCGAACCGTGGATACCCATATCAAACGGCTGCGAGAAAAACTGAATCGTGTGTCGCCTGTTGCCGCACAGATGATCGCGACAGTTTGGGGTGTCGGTTACAAGCTTGAGGTGCCCAAATAACGTGGATATTCTTCGCAGTGTAGTTGGCAAACTGTGGATGACGATCATCGCGTTGTTCGCTTTGGTTTTAACCTTGTTCAGTCTGATGATTGTCGAGTCCTTCGACAGCTTCTATTTCCAGCGGCAAACGAAGAATCTGCAGAATGTGGCGGAGGGTCTCTCACAAACACTGTCCACCTATGCAGATAAAACAACAGCATTGTCTATGGCATCCAGCTTCAGCGCCGTTCATCGCACGGGACTAATTATGGTTGACGAAAATGGAAAGCAGATTGGTGCAAGTGAAGGGGCGGGCCTCGCGTTCATTCCGATTGAGCAATTATTGCAATCACCTGATTTGAAGCTTTCTGAGGCCTTAAAGGGAAAGCATCTGGCTCCCGAACGGATACATTTTTCACATAATCCAGGGGACCGTAACGGTACGATTCAGTTGCTGGCAATCGCCGTACCTATCGAGCTCACACCGGGAAAAAACGGCGCCATCGTGATGTACCAGGCGATTGAAGATTTCGACGATACCGTGAAGGAAGTGCGGAAGCTGATCTTTGTCGTGGGTGTGGTTGGGTTTATCTCGACTACCGTGTTTGCTTTCTTCCTGTCGTCGCGGATCACGTATCCGCTGCGCCAGATGAAGGAGACAGCCCATCGGATTGCAGAAGGGGATTTTCATGCGGAAATTCCGATCAGAACGACGGATGAGATCGGTGAACTGGCTGCATCGTTCAACAGTATGGCCAGTCACCTCAATCAATTGGTAGACGCCCTATCCAAGGAAAAGGAACAGCTTTCCAGTGTGCTTCGGAGTATGGTGGACGGCGTCATCATGATCGATGAACAAGGCAAAATTGCCGTGACCAACCCGCCAGCCGAACACTTTTTGCGCGACTGGACCTATGAGCATCCAGACGAGCCGATTCCGCTGTTCACGTTTTACCAGATGGTCGTTCGCACGGGCCATGAGGTTACGGAAGAGATTCCGGCACAAGGAAGAATCTGGTCTCTGGTGATGATCCCGCTTACTGATCGCGATCAGATTCGGGGGGCTGTTGCCGTCATCCGTGAGATCACGCGGGAGCGAAAGCTGGACAAGATGCGTAACGATTTTGTCGCCAATGTCTCCCATGAGCTCCGTACGCCTTTGTCCATGCTGCAAGGCTACAGTGAAGCGATTGTAGATGACATCGCCGCTACTCCGGAAGAGCATAAGGAGCTTGCCCAGATTATCTATGACGAGTCGGTGCGTATGACCAAGCTGGTCAATGAACTGCTGAGCCTGGCAAGGATGGAGGCGGGTCATATTGAGGTGTCGCTGGAGCAGGTCGAAGTGCGTCCGTACCTGGAGCGCATTCAGCGGAAATTTGTCAATCTGGCCAGGGAACAGGAAATACATTTGCTGCTGGAAATCAATACATCCGTGGAAACCACATGGATTGACCCGGATCGGATGGAACAGGTGCTGACGAATCTGATTGACAATGCCATTCGCCATACACATGAGGGAGGAACCGTCGTACTGCGTGCACGCGGAGACCAGACCCTGTTGTTGGAAGTAAGCGATACCGGTTCAGGGATTCCGCAGGAAGACTTGCCATTTGTCTTTGAACGCTTTTACAAGGCGGACAAGGCGCGTACACGCGGAAAGGCAGGCGGAACCGGGCTTGGCCTTGCGATTGCCAAGAATATTGTGGAGGCCCATGGAGGAACCATTGGAGTACAGAGCAAGCTGGGAGAGGGTACGACCTTTACCATCGCCTTGCCTGATAAACATAAAATTGTAAAAGCATAGAGGGGCGAGAGAATGATTAAGACCATACTGTTTGATGTTGATGGAGTCATGTTGAGTGAAGAAAGATATTTTGACGCTTCGGCGCTGACCGTTTGGGAATTGCTGCACAGCCCGCTTTACCTTGGCCTTGATTCCGATGTGTTTACGCCTTCGCCAAAGGAAGCTGAGATTCGCAGAGTTCGCGAACTGGTCTTTGCAAACGATGAGGTTCTCAATTTTATCAAATCACGTGGGATCAACTCGAACTGGGATATGGTCTATTTGGCTGTCTCCTATCAGATTATCCGTTTGTGCGGGCGGTTGAAAGCTGATCTGGGACAACAGGTTACAGATTTGTTGACAGGTCAGATCAATCGTGCTGCGATTGCCCGCTTGGCAGAATGGGCAAAAACATACGCGCCTGATTTTACGATCGAGTACGCCAAGTTTACCACCGATTTTGCCCGTGGCAATGCCCAAAAGGCTGAGATGCTGTTGTATTTGAACCAGATTGCCCGTGAACGCTGCGGGATCGTGACCAATATTTTTTCGCGTAACAGCGACCTCTGGAAGCTCTGTCAGGAGACGTTTCAGGAGTGGTATCTGGGCGATGAGCGCGTAGCCGCTTCGATTGGCCGTGAAACTGTTCAGCCTGGGAAAAAAGGATTTCTCCATGATGAGATTCCGATCGTCAGCCCGGAAGAAATGATTCAGCTTTTCCGCACACTGAAGGAAAAGGGCTATACGATCGGCATCGGTACCGGACGCCCAACCATCGAAACGCATGTGCCGCTCGAGGAGCTGAAAGTACTGGAATGGTTTGATCCGAACCGCGTGGTGACTGCGAGCCATGTTCTGGAAGCGGAAGAAGAGTCGCCGGCGCATGCGCCACTCTCCAAGCCGCATCCCTTTTCTTATGTAAAAGGCTTGCTTGGGCTGGATACGCCCAACCTGGACGTGCTCAGCTACTCTCTCCCCATCCCGAATGGCGATGAAGTACTGGTAGTGGGGGATTCGCCAGCCGACCTTCTGGCCGCACGTGCAATGGGCTGTCGTTTTGCTGCAACCCTTACCGGATTGTCAGGCCAAGCTGCACGCAGCAAATTTGAAGAGGCAAAAGCGGACTATATTTTAGATGATGTGCGGGACCTTCTCTCAATTTTGGAATCATAAGAAAGAGACAGACAAGCTGGCTAAGGTGATGACCTGGCTGGCTTGTTTTTTTGTGTCAGAAGACAAAAAACAACCGGCTCTATGCGAACCGGTTGTGACCCCTTCTACGATTTCCATGAAAGGGATTCCACGCAGCGAAAACGGAAGGCTTGGAGCAAAAAGGGAATGACGGCATCGGAGCGAACGATCACTTCATAGGAGCCATCCTGCTGCGTGTAAAACAGGGCGTCTGTATAGTCCTTGTTGTCGTCAAAAAAGCTGCGAACCTGCTTCAGTCGATTCCTCATCTCATCGGAGTATACCTGGAGGGTAAAGGTAACATCATGTTCATTTTGCGTTTCCTGAATGGAAATCTGATTGTGGTCAAAGGTGTAGGTTACCACGTGTATGCCTCCCTATCAGAGAAAATAGCGCAGAAAAACGTACAGATGCGACAGAACGATCGACATAATCATTAGAGGAAAAGCGATTTTCAAAAAGCCGATGAAGGTAATGTGGTGGCCTTCCTTCGCAGCCAGACCAG
This sequence comes from Brevibacillus ruminantium, assembly GCF_023746555.1. NCBI lineage: Bacteria > Bacillati > Bacillota > Bacilli > Caryophanales > Paenibacillaceae > Brevibacillus > Brevibacillus ruminantium. The sequence continues at coordinate 3,117,263 of NZ_CP098755.1, read as the reverse complement.
CTACGATGACGTTGGCGCTGGCACCGATGAGCGTGCCGTTTCCACCGAGGCAGGCGCCCAGAGCGAGGCTCCACCAAAGCGGTTCCAGATTTGTGATACCAAGAGCCCCCATCTCCTTGATCATCGGGATCATGGTGGCGACAAACGGAATGTTGTCGATAAACGCGGAAGCAATGGCACTGAGCCACAAGATCAGGAACGAGGTTTTCATGGCATCTCCGCCGGTCAAATGGATTGCTCCTTCAGCCAGCCTTGCAATCACGCCCGTTTCTACCAGACCCGAGACGAGTACGAAAAGTCCCACGAAGAAGAAGATGGTTGTCCACTCTACCTTGCTGATCGCCTCTTCGAGGTAATGCTCACCCGTGATCAACAGCAGCAGGAAGGCACCTGTGAGGGCAATCGTTGCTGATTCGAGGTGAAGAGCACCGTGCAACATAAAACCGACGATAGTCAATGCAAGTACCGATAAAGACTTCTTCAGGAGCTTGGCGTCCGTAATTTCGTCCTTTTCATTCAGGTTCATGATTTTTGCCTGCAATTCCGGTGTAGTCTTCAGCTCTTTCCGATAGATCAGGGTTAAGCAAAAAACAGTAGCGATCATGATAATGATGATAACAGGAGCCAGATTAAACAGAAACGCCATGAAGTCCAATTCCGGGACAGCGCTTCCAATCATGATATTCGGCGGATCACCAATCAGAGTAGCGGTGCCGCCCACGTTGGATGAAATAATTTCAGAAATGAGATAAGGGAGAGGGTTTACCTGCAACTGTCTGGCGATACTGAATGTAACCGGTACGATTAAGAGCACGGTGGTCACATTATCGAGAAAAGCAGAGGCAGTTGCGGTAATGATACTCAGATAAATCAGAATTCGCAGGGGATTTCCGTTAGCGGCCTTGGCTGCCCGGATCGCCATGTACTTGAAGACACCAGTCTGCGCGGTAATTGCGACAAGGATCATCATCCCGATCAATAAGCCAAGTGTATTAAAATCGATATGGTGTACGGCCTGTTCCTGACTGACGACACCAAACAGGATCATCAGAATGCCGCCAAACATGGCCACGATGGTCCGATGCAGCTTCTCACTGATTATGAATGCGTATGTAATGAGAAAGATGCCGATTGCGACGATTGCCTGGGTGGTCATATAAATCTCCTCTCAATGAACGATATTAATCTGGGATTAAATTGTATGCTAATATTATAACCAAATTTTATCAGAGGTAAAGGCCTGATCCAGAAGACCAGGCCTAATAATGAAGATTAAAGCTCGATTTGGGTGACGCTTTTCACTTCTGGCAGTTCACCCATGGTATCCAGCAGCTCAGCCGTAAGCGGTTTGTCTACGGACAGCATCATGATCGCATCTCCACCCATATCGCGACGACCCACCTGCATGGTGGCAATGTTTACGCCGTTTTCACCCAGGATGGAACCGACTCGTCCGATCACGCCAGGGCGGTCGTTGTGGTGAATATAGAGCAGATATCCTTCCGGTGCTACGTCAATCGCAAACTCGTCAATCTTTACGATCCGCGCTCCATAACCGTTCAGGCGGGTACCTGCAACCATGCGGGTCTGTTGCGTCGTTTTTAAAGTGACAGTGAGCAGATTGGTAAAGCCTCGATTTTGTGTGGATTTCTTCTCCGTCACGGTAATATCGCGGGCTTTTGCCAGCAACGGAGCATTGACAAAGTTCACTTCTTCTCCGAGATGGAAGGAGAGAACTCCTTTTACGACGGTGCGGGTAAGCGGTGCCGTATCCACCTCGGTCAAATCGCCACTGTAGCTGATCGCAATTTCCTGAACGGAACCAACCGTAACCTGTGCCAGGAAATGTCCCAGCTTCTCCCCGAGGGTAAAGTAGGGCTCGATGCGCTCCATGACGTGAGGGGGGATGGACGGCAGGTTGACTGCGTTTCGGAACGGCTCCCCGCGCAGCACCTTGAGGATTTCTCCTGATACGTCAACGGCGACGTTTTCCTGGGCTTCCACTGTAGAAGCACCCAGGTGAGGCGTCACAACCACTTGCGGCAAACCGATCAGCGGGTTATCAACAGGTGGCTCTACTTCAAACACATCCAGTGCAGCGCCCGCAACTTTACCGGTAATGATGGCTTCGTAGAGCGCCTTTTCATCAATAATGCCACCGCGTGCACAGTTGATGACGCGAACACCCGTTTTCATCTTGTCGAATTCTTTGCTGCTGATCAGATAACGCGTTTCTTTGGTCAGCGGCGTGTGCACAGTGATGAAATCAGCCTGGCGGCAAATGTCATCCACAGTCGCGTGCGTAACCCCCAGCTTCTGGGCCCGTTCTTCGGTCAGGAACGGGTCATAAGCCAGGACGGTCATCCCGAATACTTTTGCCCGCTTTGCCACCTCGGTACCGATCCGTCCCATCCCGATCACACCGATTACTTTTTGATTCAGCTCGACACCCTGGAAGCTCTTTCTGTCCCACGTGCCATCCGCCAGCTTGCGATACGCCTGCGGAATATTGCGAGCCACTGCCATCAGCATTGCAAAGGAATGTTCTGCGGTGGAAATGGTGTTTCCGTCCGGTGCGTTGATGACGACAATACCAGCTTCGGTGGCTGCCGTGACATCGATGTTATCGACACCGACGCCAGCCCGCCCAACTGCCTTGAGCCTCTTGGCAGCCGCCAGTACTTCTGAGGTTACCTGGGTTTGGCTGCGGACCAACAGGGCATCGTAATCTCCAATGATGGAGAGGAGATCAGACGGAGAGAGGTTCGTATTGCGGACAACTTCTACATCTGGTGCTTCCAATAGCTGTTTGATACCAAATTCACTGATGGGGTCTGTAATCAATACTTTATACATGGGCAAGTAGCACCTCCTGGGCAGCTTTTACACCGGCTCCGAGTTCGACAGGAGCTCCGATTTGTTGGAGAGACATTTCAATGGCTGCAATGACTTGCAAAACATCGAGCGGTTCGCAAAAGCCCATATGGCCAATGCGGAAAATTTTCCCTTTCAGATGGCCTTGGCCGCCTGCAATCACGATATTGTGTTTGGTTCTGAGCACTTTGCGAAGCTGCTCGGCATCGAAAGCATCATGCGGATGGCAGGAGGTAACCGTAGTGGCTGCGTATTCTTCGGAGGCCATCAAAGGAATGCCCAGCGCTCTCATGGCTGCGCGAGTCATATCGCGCATCAGTTCATGACGTTTGATAATCGCCGGCAAGCCTTCCTCATCCAGCATATTGCATACCTCAACCAGGCCAAAGATCAGCGATACAGCCGGGGTATAAGGCGTGGTCTTGTCTGCCAGGCTTTTCCGGTAGGCTTTCAGGTCCAGATAAAAAGCGAGCGGCTTTTTGCTGTCAATTACATCCCAGGCGCGTTTGCTGGCTGCCAGAAAGGCTAGACCTGTAGGAAGCATGAAAGCTTTTTGCGAGCCTGTGACGACAATGTCCACACCCCATGCGTCCATTTCACAAGCAACTGCTCCGAGACAGCTTACTGCGTCCACAATAAAGAGGGCATTGGACTTTTCACGGACGATGTGGGCCAGCTCGCGAATCGGATTTTGAACACCGGTCGAGGTTTCACAATAGGTGGCAAAGACCGCTTGTACCTGAGGCTTATCTGCCAAGAAAGAGGAGAGTGCTTCAGGTGTGACGGCTTCTCCCCATTCAACCTCCAGGCGATGGACGATAATGCCGTAGCGTTCGCAAATCTTTGCAAAGCGTTCGCCAAAAGCACCGCTGACCAGAACAACCGCTTCTTCACCGGGCTGGAGCGTATTGACAACACTCATTTCGAGAGCGCTGGTTCCGCTGCCTGCGAGGATAAACACCTCTCCGGAAGTTCCGAAGTAGGGGCGAAGCCGCTGCTCTGTGCGGGCAAACAGCTCAGAAAATTGTCCGCTGCGGTGGCCGATCATCGGCTGATTCATCGCTTGCTGCACGCGAGGCGGGATCGGGGTAGGGCCAGGAATTCGCAAAATCATTTTGTCTGTAAACATGTTTCTCTCCTCCTTGATACCATTCTTTGCATGAAAACTGAGAACATAATAAAAAGCCTCCCGATCTCACACTGCTCCTAAGAATCGGGAACAGGTGAGGGACGAGAGGCTTAGCTTCGCGGTGCCACCCTCATTCGTTCTTCTTTTCGCAAAGAAGAACCTTGGCAGGTACATGACCTGTAGAGATAACGGATCTACCGTTCGCGTCTACTGAGATGCCCGGGACATCCGTTCAACGCAACAACTCGGAAGTGCTTATCCTAACGCGGAACCACCGATTCGCAGCAACCATCGGCTCTCTGAGGGTTTCCAGGCAAGGCGTTTCTTCGTCATCGCTGTTCAAGTATTCATACTCTTTAAGATTTGTCTCTACGATATCACGGGTAGCGGAGAGCGTCAAGTATGAAAAAGCAGAAAAAATGAACAAAAGTTTTAAAATAGAATTTATTGTTCGTGAAATAACTATGTTTGAAAGGGAAAAGGGAGCCTGAAAGGGGTAAAAAACGAACGTTAAGGATTAGGTTTCCTAGAAAATGGGAAATTCATTGAAAAATGTTCGGGTTTTCTGAAAGTGTTGATGGATCTGTTTGATCCTTTTTATTTGGCTCTGCCCAAATCAGATGAATACAGCCTGCCCAGTAATGCTCTGCCGTTTTCAAACGGAGGTCAGAGCGGTCAACAATATTCATGATATCCCGATTATGGTGGCAGCCTTCGATGCGTAAAATGAGAGGGTCCAGCGATTGTTGCGCGATCGCAAGCAAGCGATTCGAACTCAATCCATGCTCCATCAGCAGAATATTCCCGCCACTCCTGCACCAGTGGTTGAACTGGTGCAGCACCGTCAGCGGGTCTTCATAGCTGCAAAGTGACAACGTAGACACAATCGTATCAAAGGAATCGGGAGGAAAGGAGAGATGGTCCATATCCGATTCCATAAAAGTTGTAGGAATCCCGTACTCTTTTGCTGCTTCCTTTGCTTTCCTGAGCATCTCAGGGCTGAAGTCAACAGCCACTACTTCGTCCACCATTTCCTTTGGATAAAAGGGGAAGTTGGCACCGGCTCCAACAGCCGCTTCCAGGACCCTGCCCCGAGCAGATTGGACCAATCGGCTTCGCCATTGGCCAAGTGAATGGGCTTTCCGATTCCGCTCATACATAGCAGCCTGCCTGCTGTATTTCTTGATGCGGTCGGCTTTGTTCATGGTCATCCCTCTCCCTGCCTGCTACTCCTAAGACTATCATAGCCGAGAGAGGACTGAAAGAAAAGCGGCCAGTTGTTCACTAGTCCAGGAACGATTGGTGAACCGGCTGAGCGGCAAGAAAAAGAAAAACTCTCTTCCGTATTTCCGGTAAGAGAGAGTTTTTCCGTATCCGGCACCCACGAAGAGAACGGAGCGCAGAATTACATATTTGCCAAAGTGTCGGTTAATACTGGGACGATTTGCTTCTTGCGAGAGACGACGCCTTTCAGCTCCGCTTTGTTATTTGCCAATGTGACTTGATAAGCCTTTTCTACAGCATGAGAAGCTTTACCCAGCGCCAGACCAATTGAGTCGTTGTTCAGGATATCGGTTACCACGAAGAGGAACAGGTCCAGTCCTTTCTCGGCAATGATCGCGGAAAGGGCATCTTCCAGTTCTCCCTGACGTGCCAGGACATCATGTACGTCAACGGCATTCACTTGGGCGATTTCTACTTTGTAGTTCCCCATTTGGAACTCCTTCGAGTCGAGGGAGATCAGCTGTTGGATCGTTTTGTCGCTCAAATCAGCGCCAGCCTTCAGCATTTCCAGTCCGTAGCTCTCCAAGTCCACGCCGGCGATCTCAGCCAGTTCACGCGCTGCTGCCACATCTTGATCCGTGCAGGTAGGGGACTTCAGCAGGAGTGTGTCGGAAATGATGGCGGAAAGCATCAGGCCCGCGATATGCTTGGGAATTTCGACACCGTTTTCCTTGTACAGCTTTTTCAAGATTGTGGTAGTGCAGCCAACAGGCTCTGCACGGTAATACAAGGGATTGCTTGTTTCAAAATTGGCAATGCGGTGGTGGTCAATAACTTCCGTCACCTGTACCTTATCGATGTCACTTACGCTTTGCTGACGTTCATTGTGGTCTACCAAAATAACCTGATCGACTTCATTTGCCGCTGTTTCAATCAAGCGGGGAGCTTCCACTTTAAAGGTATCGAGCACGAATTTTGTTTCGTTGTTGATCTCACCGAGACGAACAGGCTCGACTTCCATGCCCAGCTTGGTTTTCAGATCGGCATAGACAAGTGCTGAACAAATGGAATCAGTGTCCGGATTTTTATGTCCGAAAATAAGTGTTTTTCCCATTCTAATGCTCCTTCTTTGTTTTTGGCGAGAAAATTATACCATAAATAAGGGAGGAAATGCGATGAAAATGAAAAAACCCCCCACAGCTGAAGAGCAGTGAGCGGTTTTTTGTGAGCTGGGAATCTTACTCTTCCACTTTAATGGAATCAGTTGGGCATCCTTCAGCCGCGTCGCGAACGTCGTCGAAAAGGATGTCAGGAATCTCAGCGCTGTTGGTGTTATCGTCGATCTTGTTGAAAGCAAGGCCCTCGTCATCGTAGTCGAAAACGTCAGGAGCCGTTGCGCCACAAGCACCGCAAGCGATACAAGTTTCTTTGTCTACCCATGTGGTCATCGTGGTTTCACCTCCCATACCCAATGGTACGTCCACTGTCATAAATCATTGTATGCTGTGTCTGGAAAGATTTCAAGAATGAATCGCATCTAAAAATGAACGACTATTGGTAAAGCGGAATTTCGGGGGTTTTCAAGCGGTTGTAATGCTTGTTTTTGACCTCTTTGAAATCTCCGCTATGCACAGCGTCTGTCGCTGTTAACAGCTTGACAGCCGCGTTTACATCTTTGATACCCAAATTTTTGACATCATCAGATTCAAACAACAAATCCATACGGGCGGTAAGATCCTCAGGGTTGTAATCGCCCCATTTTTTGTGAGCGGTCATGGAAAGGGCAGCAATATAGGTCTTGTAATGAAACGGCAGGCGCTTCCATTGGTCGATGCTCACGTTGTCAGGCACTTCTTTCGGCAGCGGCTGTTTGGTTACATAAGCCGATTCCCAGACAGCCAGCGAGTGGTAAAGCTGTTCATTTGCTTGAAACCAGCTGGTTAGCCCCAGGCGGATGGTAATCTCATCGGGGGTAAGAGCATTACTATTTTGATCGGACAGTAATTGCTTCATACCATCCAAATAAGCCCGTGCTCCAGACTGAAACTGACTGTGTGCCTGAACCAGCAGCGGGGAAGTGGGCAAAGGCACTTCCTTTTCCAGCTTGGTACTTGTTTGTTTGGCGGCGTCGATCAGAGACTTGAGCGTCTCTTTGCGTTTTGTCTGGTCAAGATTAGGCCATGCTTCCATTTTTTCGAAATGATTTCGTTTCAACTCGAGGAAGGGAGCATAGATAGCGTAGTAAAAGCGGATAAAGTCCTGTTCGCTGTACAGCTTTTGTTCGCGAAGCTGTTGCTCTCGCTCGGCCTCCAGCCTTTGTTGTTCCAAAACGGCTGCTTGCTCGGAGGCAATTTTCGATTTCATATAATAGGCGCCGAAAAAAAATCCGCCAACCAGGCAAGCAAGTGATATGATGATCATGTAAGCAAACAGAAATTCAGATCGAGACAGACGCTTGTTCATACAATCCTCCACAGTTGTTGGTACAATAACGGATTCGTCGCAACGTGACCGGCAAGGTCCGAAGAGACGACCCGATGTTGAAAAGGAGTTTTCATGAGCAGTCCAACATTGAATGAAAGGGAATGGACATTTGTCTGCACCCTCGTGCTTGGCGGTTTCATGCCCCTGGCCCATGAGCGGACAGTCCAGTCCCTGTACTATATTCTCCGTGGCAGAAAAGCCAATCAAACCTTGCAGGACGTTCATTTATACAGCCTTTATCCGTATTATCGGCTGTTTCCCCGTCTTTTGAAAGAGGATTGGGCGAAAATTGTTGAAAAGCTGCAAGCAGATGAGTTGTTCATCTCTATTCCTGCAACCGGAGACAGAAAAAAACCGTCCTTTTATGTGACCGATAAAGGAAAACAAGTTGCCAGCGAAGGGGCAGAGAGATTTTGCCTCCCGGACTGGTTTGCTCCCTTTACAAGCGCAGACATTCCGGAAAAACTGGAGGTTTTCTGGCTGCGGCTGCATCTGCTTGTTCAGACGGTTTCGTATTTATTGAAAAAAGATCTTTCCTTTCAACCCGTTGTCCAGGAGAAACGCGTCCAGCAGTGGGTAAAGCAGCGTTTGGCAGACCGGCGAGAGCGAGAACGCTGGGAGGAAGGATTGTCAGCGGAGTTGTTCCATTGCCTGTCGACGCTGCCCGAATCGGTGCAAGAAATCATCATTCGTCTCTTTTCAGGGGTTTCCCAGTCGGGTCAAACTCTCACCCAGCTGGGTAGGGAGAGGCAGGAGGCATCTTCATACATACACGTTCAGCACCGCTTTGGACTGGCCCGCGTGCTGCACTTGCTACGGGAGAAACCGGAGCAGTTTCCCTTGCTTTCTGCGTTACTGGAGGATGACAGGAGCAATGATCCTCGTTTGACAGAAAGCGCATCCCAAACCTACATGCTGGTCAAAAGGGGCACATCGATCGAGGAGATTGCAAAAAGGCGGGGCATCAAACCGAGTACGGTGGAGGACCATTTGGTGGAAATCGCCCTGCGCTGCCCGGAATGGAGCTGCTCTGATTACCTTGCTCCACAGCTGGCAGAGCAAATTGTCGAACTGAGTAATCATTTGGGGACAAGCAGATTACGATTGATCAAGGACCGGATAGGAGCCAATGTATCTTACCTGCAAATCCGGCTCGCTCTGGCGAAAAGGAGGGAAGAGGGTTGATCGCAGAAGCGCGGGAGACACTACACGATCTGCTTCAGCGTTATTATGGATATTCTTCCTTTCGGCCGGGACAGTGGGAGATCATCGAGCGAATTGTGAACCGGAAAAACGTTTTGGGATTGCTCGCAACCGGTGCGGGAAAATCAATGACCTACCAACTTCCTGCTTTGTTTCTCCCAGGTACTGCGGTTGTGATCTCGCCGCTTATCTCTCTAATGGTGGATCAGGTCCAACAACTGCGTGGAAAAAGGAAAATTCCAGCGGCCTTTGTAAACAGCACCCAAGAACCTGCAGAAACGCGTGAGCTTCTTATGCAAATTGCACAAGGCGCTTATAAGCTGGTCTATGTTTCTCCGGAAAAACTGCAAAACAACACCGTTCAAAGAGCATTGCTCCGGGCAGGTGTTTCGATGATTGCAATCGATGAGGCACACTGTATTTCCCAATGGGGGCATGATTTTCGCACAGACTATCTGCGCCTGCCCGCTGTGATCCAACAACTGGGAGCACCCCCTGTGTTGGCAGTGACAGCCACTGCCACGCCAAGCGTCAGAGCAGAGATTTGCCAGCTTCTGCAGATTTACCCGGAAAATGTGGTGTCGCAGCCGTTAAATCGGGCAAATATTGCGATTGACATCATGCCGGTAGAATCGGAGACGGAGCGACGGAGCATGGTAATCCAGGCGATGGAGGATTTGGAGGGGCCGGGGATTGTCTATTGCAGTACCCGGCAAGCCGTAGAAGTATTGGTCGCGGAATATCAGCTTTCCGGGAAAAAACGGGTGCATGGGTATCACGGCGGAATGAACAGTATGGACAGGATGGTCGTCCAGACGCAATTCCTGCGAGATGAACTGGATGTCATTGTCGCGACGAACGCATTTGGCATGGGGATCGATAAAGCAAATATACGCTATGTCCTACACTATCATACTCCGTCCAGTCTGGAGGGATATGCCCAGGAAATCGGGAGGGTAGGACGTGATGGTCAAGCGGGGTACGCGGGGCTGTTCTATTCGCCGGAAGACCGTCTGATTCACGCTCATCTGCAGGAAAAGGAGTATCCTACGGAAGAGCAGCTTATCCGTTTTTTGCACCTCGTTTCTGGGAAAGAGACTGTTTCGATAAAAGAACTGATCATTGCGGATATTCCGGAAGAGATGGCGGGGCTTTTGTTTTTCTATGCAGAGCAAGCTGGTATCCTTCGAAATACGGTTGCGGGTCGTGATGATTTTCGATTTGAGAGTGGCTCAGTGCAGCATCGTCAGATTCCTGAAATGGCGGCACGGCTGCTGAGTGCGCTTGACTTGCCCAAAAAGCAAAAAAGAAAAAAACTGGCCGATATCTATTCCTGGCTGGAGGCTACTGGTTGTTTTCGGAAAAACCTCAACCTCTATTTTGGTGAGGCTGATTTTTCCCATTCTCATGCTTGCTGTACCCGCTGTGGACTGGAGCGAAGCAAGTACGTCAACCGGGTGTCGGCAGAAACGAGAGAATCTGAGGCGCAGGGTTGGAATTTACGGAAGGCATTGGAAATGCTTTTGCCGAATAAAAAGGGAGGCAGCAACTTTTGAAGCAGGAGCACCCAATGATTGACGAGACCACCTTGCGTTACCATTTGTGGCTGACACAATTCGTGGTGATAATGATAGCGGTGGCGGGGAGTTTGCTCGTTCACGGTTGGGAAAATTCTGTAGCCCTCTTTCGGCTCTCTTCTGCCGGCGCATATCTGTGGGCGCTCGGCATCGCTCTTGTGGTTGTCCTGTCGAGTATTGCGATGGATCGCTTTCTGCCGCCTCGCTGGCAGGACGACGGAAGTGTGAATGAACGGATTTTTACCGGGCTCACCCCAGGAAAAACGATTTTGCTTTGCGCGCTGATCGGGGTAGGAGAAGAGTGGTTGTTTCGCGGGGTGATCCAATCACTGATAGGCAACCTGTGGACAAGTCTTCTGTTTACCCTCGTGCACGTCCGCTATCTAACCAAACCCTTGCTCGTCGGCAGTGTGTTTCTGACGAGCTGGCTGCTGGGAAATTTGTTTCAGGCAGATGGCCAATTGCTTCCGCCGATACTGGCGCATATCGTGATTGACCTTTTGCTTGCTTTCTATATTCAATTTGGATTTTCCCGCGAGAGGAGGAGTCGGGAATGACAGAGCATATAAACCACAATTTGCCGGAAAGAGATGGGGAACGAGATGGAGACCAAGCAGGAAAAGAAGGGAGAGCTGAGCATTCAGCGCTAATGGCAGAGTTTGCAGAAGATCAGGTGAGCCTTTCACAGGGATTGCCTCCGCGCCGTCTCAGGCACAAGCACACAAACAAGCACGCAAACAAGCAGAAGATATCGCGTCCGAATCGTCGTCCTGAGGCTGCAGGATTTTCCAAAAAAGCGGTACTGCGTTTGGGCCTGGCTGTGTTTGGAACACTCTTTTTTCTATTGATCTGCATGGAGCTGTACAAAGCAGGCCAGTCCGTCCCGGCAAACGTGTCCATGGAGGAAAAGCAAGGTGAACCGGGTCAAACATGGTCCCCAGATCAACAGGCATCCACTGCGGGAACCTTGCCTGTACAAGCGCAGGAATCCTCGCCAGAAGGAAATACCGGAACTGCGCAATCAGCGGAACCGGTTGATGGTATCATCACACCCAGCGCTGGCACCGAGACTGAACATCAGCAGAATCCAACTAGTGATCACGCATCAGAGCAGAGCGTCAGCCATACTGGCAATACAACGCCGCCCGCCGCTCCTCTCCAGCCGGAGTCAACCGTCAAGGAAGCTGTCACACAGGAAAAAGAGGAAAAAGCGCAAGCAACAGTAAAACAGCATAAAGTAAAGAAGGGTGAAACATTATTTCAGCTATCTCGCCTATATTACGGGCATAACAGCGGAGTGAAAAAAATTGCCGGCTACAACGGGATCAGTCCGGAATCACAGCTTTTTGAAGGGCAAATTGTCCAAATTCCCTTGTCACCATAAATAAACAGCACACATATGAGAGAAAATAAACGGAAATGAAGAGACAAGGGTGGAATGAACGTTGACCTTTGACACGGTGATTATCGGGGGAGGCATTGCAGGGTGGCAAGCTGCCATTCAACTATGCCGTTCGTTGCGAAGGGTGGCAGTGATAGATGCAGGGGGAGGAAGATCTTCTGCTTCTCGGGGATACCGAAATCTTTTGGGATTCCCCGCGGGGGTTAGCGGAGAACAACTGCGTCACGCTGGACGTTCATATGCAACGAATTTGGGAGCTGTTTTTGTTCAGGATGAAGTGATCTCCTTGGCACAAACACCAGACCGTTTATTTCACCTCACAACCAGAAGTCAGCGAATCCTGCAAGGACAAACCATCGTGCTTGCCACTGGAATTGATGATCCATTTCCGCAGATCGAAGGACTGAGGGAATGCTTGGGCATTTCCGTTTTTATTTGTCCCGATTGTGACGGATATGAAGCTGTTGGCAAAAGGACGGCGGTCATTGGCAAGGAAGCACAAGTAGCAGAGATGGCAAAAGCGATTTCCTATTACACGGATCAGCTCGTGCTTCTCCATGATAAAAGCACGGAACATCAGAAGCAAATCGCCCGTATCCTGCATATAGATGGAAAAGTCGCTGGTGTTGAGCTGGAATCGGGAGAGAAAATCGAAGTGGAACGTATCTTTCTCGCATATCCGGGAGCACGCGTACAGTCCCAGCTCCTTCGCTCCTTGTCGGTGCAGCTGAATGAAAAAGGACATGTTCTGGTCGATCCCCGAACCAAAGAAACCAGCCACCCGGGAATTTGGGCAATTGGCGATGTAACGGTTCACTCACAGCAGGTCGCAATCGCTATGGGAGATGGATTGCAAGCAGCTATCTGGATACATAAACGATTGCAGGAGCAATCTCGTATGCATCAAGAAACCTGTACAGCGAAAGAGCATACATAAGAAATAATGTTTCCTGGGAAAGCGCAGGAAGTGACATCTGCCAACACGGCAGCACTCCAGGTTCGCTAGCTTTCGACACGTCAGCGCGATCGTGCAGTCAATGGGTTTCCCTTGCTATATTCTTGTCCATAAATATGGTATGATAGTGATAACCCGGAAGGAAAATGGGTTATCTATTACGAGGTATTCGTCGGAAAATGCGGAGAACTCTTACAGGCTCTCATTCATAATTTGTAGTACGACTGGATGGCGAGGAGGGACGGTCATGCGTGTTGAACGCCTTGGTCAAGATAAAATACGAATCTTTCTGACGTTTGATGATCTGTCAGAGAGAGGAATCGAAAAAGAGGACATGTGGCGTGACATTCCCAAAGTTCATGAACTGTTCAACGACATGATGGAGCAGGCTTACCATGAGCTTGGCTTTGAGGTGTCAGGTCCTGTGGCCGTTGAAGTGTTTGCCTTGCCAGCACAGGGAATGGTCGTAATCGTAACTCGCGGAAAAACTGGCTCGAAGTCTGATAAAGAAGAAGAAGAATACGATGATGAGGACATGTATGAACTCGAGGTAACGCTCGAGGAAAGTGATCTCGTGATCTATTCCTTCCGCGACTTTGAGCATCTGGTGGAAGCTGCTCATCGAATCAATGCTTTCCTGATTAACGGAGGAGCAGCATACTTTTACCAAGGAAAATATTACCTTGTACTGGAGGAGCTGGATCTCGATCAGGAGCGCTACCAGAAGTTGATTGCGATCCTTTCTGAATACGGAGAGGCAACACCTACTACCGTGTATGTATTGGAAGAATATGGGAAAGTTGTCTTTTCTGACGATGCAGTCAAGGAAATCTGTCGACACTTTCGTTAAATAAATGACGCCGCTGCATGCGCGTGAAAGAGCACCTGGTTATTCGCCAGGTGCTCTACCTGTATGTTTCCCTGATTCATCCATTCAATACGAGATTCCTGAAAACAGGTCTGCTTCTTTTTCCGTCGAGCTTGGGAGTCCTGCTGCGCTGTACGCGAGTATAAAATGATTGACCGAGCGAACATACGCAGTATCCCCCTCCAATACACCCGGGAATACCCGACTGACCGAGAGATGCTGGGTTCGATGTGCCGCCAGTGCCTGCGCAACCTCTGACACGTACTCGGGAGCCGAGATGATCGTCGTAATGCTCTCAAGCGGGTCTGTAAAGGGAGGGGCTATGTTGCCGAAGCCCTGCTTAGCTGCATGTGTGACATAATACAGCTTTTGAACAGATAAAGGCTCACTGTCATGCTTGACGGCGTACGCGGTCGCTGCAGAAATCGCCTGATGATCGGGGTGACCAGAGATCCCATGAGGGGCAAAGGTGATCACGATTTGCGGCTGGTATTGCTGGATGGACTGCCGGATTTTTTCTGCCAGTTCCTCTATAGGTACATCTGAGAGGTGTTTATCTTGGTATTCCAGGAAGTCAACCGTGGTAATGCCAAGGATCGAAGCGGCCACGCGAAGTTCGTTTTCTCGAACGGCGGGCAGTTCTTCTTTTGTGCAAATAGGCGGCTCTCCCGGTTTGCCTGCTTCGCCTCTGGTCGCACATAAAAGATGAATGGATACATCTGGTTGGTTGGCGTACTTGCGTATGGTGACACCCGATGTAAACGTCTCGTCATCGGGATGGGCAAAAATGAACAAAATTCTTTTCTTGTTCATGGGGACCTCCGCTAAAAGAAATGGACTCACTTACTCTATTATAGGCAAGGGACGGCGGTTTTGACAGGGCACAGGTGCAGAAAGCGTAATGAGTGATGGGAAAATCGGGCAAGCTATCAACAGATGAAATCATGCGGGCAATCAACCGGCAAAGCGTGTGACATCAATGCTTTCTTCATATGCGTGACCTTCTTATTTTTGAGAATATCAGGCTGTCGGTACCAGTCCGAAAGTTTCGATTACACATCGAAAGGGAATTTTCATCTTCTCATCCCTGATACAAGCGTGTATACTTAACGATGGGTTTACCGACAACTATTTTGAGGTGAATAAGTAATGGGTAATCACGAAGTGGTAACCGAAAACACCCAAGGACAAAAAAAGCAACAAGAGAGCATGAATCTGTTGCATTCAACCCAGACGGTGATCAAAGAAGCACTTGACAAATTAGGTTACCAGGAAGCAATGTACGAACTCTTGAAGGAGCCGTTGCGCGTTCTGACCGTGCGTATTCCAGTTCGCATGGACAACGGAGAAGTAAAGGTATTTACTGGGTATCGCGCTCAGCATAACGATGCAGTAGGTCCTGCCAAGGGGGGCATTCGTTTCCACCCGGAAGTTACAGAGGATGAAGTTAAAGCGCTATCAATCTGGATGAGCTTGAAAGCCGGAATCGTTGACCTTCCTTACGGCGGCGGTAAAGGCGGCATTATTTGTGACCCGCGTGAAATGTCTTTCCGCGAATTGGAGCGCCTGAGCCGTGGTTATGTTCGGGCGATTAGCCAAATCGTAGGACCGACAAAAGATATTCCCGCTCCAGACGTTTTCACCAACTCTCAAATCATGGCATGGATGATGGACGAATACAGCCGTATCCGTGAGTTTGATGCTCCAGGCTTTATTACAGGAAAACCAATTGCACTCGGTGGCTCTCATGGACGTGAGACTGCAACGGCAAAAGGTGTAACCATCTGCATTCATGAAGCTGCAAAACGCCGCGGTATTGACCTGAAGGGAGCGCGCGTCGTTGTGCAAGGCTTCGGTAACGCCGGAAGCTATCTCTCCAAATTCATGCATGATGCCGGTGCAAAAGTAGTCGGTATTTCCGACGCTTACGGTGCCCTGTACGATCCAAACGGTCTGGATATTGACTATCTCCTGGATCGCCGCGATTCGTTCGGAACTGTCACCAAACTGTTTACCAACACCATTTCCAACAAAGAATTGCTGGAATTGGACTGCGATATCTTGGTTCCTGCAGCGATCGAGAACCAGATTACTGCTGAGAATGCTCCTAACATCAAAGCGCAAATCGTCGTTGAAGCAGCAAATGGACCAACGACTCTCGAAGCTACGAAAATCCTCACCGAACGTGGTATCTTGCTCGTGCCGGACGTACTGGCAAGCGCAGGCGGTGTGACAGTATCCTACTTTGAGTGGGTACAAAACAACCAAGGCTACTACTGGACGGAAGAGGAAGTTATTGAAAAGCTGGAAAAAGTGCTGGTAAAAGCATTTGAAAATGTGTATTCCCTCGCACAAACACGCCGTATCGACATGCGTCTCGCCGCCTATATGGTAGGGGTGCGCAAAACTGCAGAAGCGTCCCGTTTCCGCGGCTGGGTATAAAAACAATAGGTATGAAAAAACGGGACTGCCCCCCGTCTGTAGGACAGGGATCAAAACACCTTAGCCAATTAAGCAGCCAGTTGCCGAAATTGAATCGGTGACTGGTTGTTTAGTTTCGTTTGAATGCGAATTGAGTTATAGTAATGAATGTAGTCTTGAACAATCTGTGCAACGATGGCCGTCGTTGTACAGGTAAAGTCTTCAAGATAGAACGTTTCAGACTTTAGCGTGGAATGAAACGATTCTATGGGGGCATTATCAGCAGGTGTACCCTTACGGGACATGCTCATGGTAATGCCCTTTTCCTTTACAGCCTGTTGAAATGCCTTGGATGTATAAACGGAACCTTGGTCACTATGTAACATGCAACTCGTTACTGTGGGCAACTGATACAACGTATCTAAAACCAAACCGGTATCTTGTGTGTCTCCAATACTGTAGGCGATAATCTCGCCGTTGTACAAGTCCATGATGCTAGATAAATACAGCATTTTGCTGCCGAAAGGCAGGTAAGTAATATCCGTAACTAGTTTTTGCAATGGTTGTTCCGCATGAAAATCACGTTTTAGAAGATGATCAGCTACTTGGAATGGTTGTCCGATTCCCTTTCGCTTTTTCACTTTCACTCGACATTGCAAGCCTTCTTCTCTCATGATCCGTTGCACTCGTTTATGATTCACTTGCATCTCTCGGCGTAAAAGTGCTGTGATTTTTCGGTATCCATAGCGAAATTTATGTGCTAAGCACAGCTCACGAATACGTGTGACGAGTGGTTTTGAAACCGGTTGTGTATTCCTTTGATTTTTCCACCGATAGTAGGTGGAACGAGCAACGCCCAGCCATAGGCACGCTTGTTGTACAGAGACCTCTCCCTTTATGGAATCCATCCACTGGACTACTGCTTCTGGTGACACCTCCTTTCCCACTCCTTGTACTTTTTTAAGACATCCAATTGTTGTTTTAAGAAGCGATTTTCCTGCTTCAATCTTTCAACTTCAGATGTAACCTCTGGCCCTTTTCCATATGTGTACTGCTTACCTACTGGTTGTTCAAAGCGGTGAATTTCCCCGTTTCTATACCAACGTAACCATGTATCCACCTGCGTTTTGTTCTTGATACAAAGATGTTCCATTACTTCACTCACTGATACGCCCGCCATCCTCATTTCAACAGCCTTTAGCTTAATTTCCGCGGGATAGCTTACTCTCGTTGCCACAGAAAAACACCTCCAAGTTGTCCCCATATCTTACGACATGGTCGCATTCTCTTGAAGGTGTTTTAATTTGTCTTACGTTATGGGGTCAGTCCCAACCTCCTTGCTGTTTGGTAGCAAGGAGGTTTTTGCTTATTGGTCAAAGAGTTGTTGAAGTTCGGCGAAGTTTTTGGTTTGGGCGAGGGCAACCATCAGCTTCAGACGCGCCTTTTGCCCGTTCAAGCCGCCTCCGAAGATCATGCCCATTTCCTTTAGTTGACGACCGCCGCCATCATAGTCGTACACATCCTGAACCTGCCCGTTATAGCAGCGAGAGACAAGTACGATGGGAATTCCTTTGTCCAGCAGCTTTTGGAGTGCGGGAAGGATCGTAGGCGGCAGATTTCCCAATCCAAAGGCTTCCAGCACCAACCCATCCACAGGCTGTTCGATCAGATACTGAAACCAGTTCGGGTCCATTCCGGCTACTGCCTTCATCAACGGGACATTGGCTGTTGGGCTGGCAACGGGATAATACTCTCTGTCCAGCGGCGCATGATGATAGCTGACATGCTTCTTGGCAATAGTTCCGATGGGGCCGTACTGTGGTGATTGAAAAGTAGCGACATTGCTTGTATGCGTTTTGGTCACGTGTCTGGCGGCGTGGATCTCATCGTTGAAAACCACGAGCACACCTTTGTTTCGACTTTGCGGATCAGCTGCTGTTCGTACGGCGGAGATCAAATTGACAGGACCGTCTGCTCCCAGTTCGTTGCTGCTGCGCATCGCGCCTGTCAGAACGATCGGCACGGTAATGGGCAGAGTCAAATCGAGGAAATAGGCAGTTTCCTCCAGGGTATCGGTCCCGTGCGTTACCACGACACCGTCATAGCCGTGCTGGCTCAGCTCCTGCTGAATAAAGAGGCGGAGCTGGTTCATGATCTCCGGTGTAATATGAGGACTGGGCAGGTTAATATAATTGATCATCGTAACGTCTGCATAGCGCTCAAGCAGGGGGCCGATTTTTTCCACCGCGTGTTCTTCCAGCGGTTTGACCCTTTCACTTTCATCTATTGACATGGCGATGGTACCGCCCGTATTAATAACCAGAATTTTCTTTTCCATAAACGCTCTCTCCTGTACGGGTTTTCAAGTCACCAGTATTCATGGTACGATGGAATACAGTCCTATGTAAAGGAGCAATACTCAGATGCTTGCTGTCATCGGTGCGGCAATCGCCCCTGGTATCGCCATCCTGAGTTATTTTTATCTCCGTGACAATCTGGAGCCAGAGCCGATCTCCCTGGTCATCCGTTCCTTCCTGTTTGGAGTTCTCTTGGTTTTTCCGGTCATGGTTCTGCAATATATTATGCAGACCGAGTGGAACTGGCAAAATGAAATTTTTGCCAGTATTTTCCAGTCCGCGGTGGTAGAAGAATTTTTTAAGTGGATGGTCATTTATTTTACTGTATATAAACACGTGGAATTTGATGAGCCTTATGACGGAATCGTTTATGCCGTTGCTGTTTCTCTTGGTTTTGCGACTCTGGAGAACCTGTTTTATTTGGTGATCAATGGCGTTGACATTGCTTTTTGGCGTGCGCTTTTGCCTGTCTCCAGCCATGCTCTGTTTGGTGTATGGATGGGGTACTACCTTGGCAAGGCCAAATTTTCCGGCTCCACTGTCCTGGAGCTCCGGCGTTTATGGACCTCCCTTTGCCTGCCAATTTTGCTGCACGCATTGTACAATTCCATTTTCTTGACGACGCGTTACTGGTTTTGGTTTATTGTTCCCTTTATGCTCCTGTTATGGTGGCAGGGATTGAAAAAAGTGCAGCGCGCTCATGATTTCGGTTCTAAAACCCTGACTTCCCGTCCACAATAATACGAAGGAGGAGAAGCTTTGTGGCAAGGAACCAACGAACGAAAGTGACCATTCGCTGCAACGTCTGTGGAGAAAAATTTACGCTTCGGGGCAGAAAAGAGCCTTCCGGTGAGGTGGACACCGGCTTTAAACAGTGTCTATGCAACAACGATAGACATTTCATGATCCACGAGGAGTCTTGATCCCCGAAACCAATTTCATGGATTTCCAGGTTTTGTGGGAACCGGGAGAATCGGCAAATAGCCGGTTCTTTTTTTGTTTGCCTTTGGCGCATTCGTGCATAAACATTTCCGGCTCCACTAACACTATGCAAAGATTGAATGATATGCCAAGGAGGATGCTTGCTTGTGGGAGCAAGGATTATCAAGGTGCGAAGTGACCTACTTTTGCCGCGAAGAATTGAAGGGGGGAATCACACAACATGGTATATGGAGTAGCAGCACGAATTCTCTTGCCTGTAGCACTGGTTGGCCTAGTAGGAGCAGGGGTGTGGGGATACCAGGAGCACAATGAGAAAAACTCGATCCTAATCAAGGCAGAAAACCAGTATCAGCGGGCTTTTCATGACTTGACCTACCATATTGACAAGCTTCACGATGAATTGGAAAAATCCTTGGTCATTAATTCAAGAAACCAAATGACTCCGTCTTTGACCAATGTATGGAGACTTGCTTACGCAGCCCGATCAGATGTCGGTCAGCTTCCGCTTACGCTCATGCCCTTTAACCATACGGAAGAATTTCTCTCCAATGTAGCCGATTTCTCCTACAGGGTTGCGGTTCGTGATTTGGCAAAGAGTCCGCTGACAGACAGGGAGTATGCAACCTTAAAAAGTCTCCACAAGAATTCCAAGAAAATCCAGAAAGAGCTAAGGCATGTTCAGACAAATGTACTCGATAAACGTTTGCGTTGGATGGATGTAGCGACAGCAATGGCCTCGGATGAGAAGAAGAGCGACAATACGATTATTGACGGCTTCCGAACAATCGAGAAAAACGTACAGGAATTCCCTGAGGTAGACTGGGGCACCAGCATCCAAAGTCTCGACAAAAAGAAGAAGCAACGGATCAAAGGGATCGATGGCAAGCCGGTCTCGCTGGAAGAGGCGAAAAAAATTGCGCTTGATTTCACAGGCGTGCATCCGTCACAGGCAAAAGTAGAAGTGGAACAGAATGGAAAGGCAGAGGAGTACTCCGCTTACAGTGTCAGAATCACTTCAGGAAAATCCGGCACTCCGATCCACTTGGACGTCACCAAGCGTGGAGGTAAAGTCGCCTGGTTGATGAATGAACGGAATGTCGGAGAGCACCGGCTGAGTGTGGAACAAGCGGAAGCCAGCGCCAAAAAGTTTCTGGAAGCGCATGGCTATTCCAACATGGTAGTGGCAGAGAAGGACGGTTACCAAGGGATGGCAGTCCTCACCTTTGTGCCGGAAAAGGACAAGGTGCGCATCTATCCGGATGCCGTTACCGTGAAAACTGCACTGGACAACGGCACAGTGGTCAGCTTTAACTCGACAGAGTACCTGTTTAATCACAAGCCGAGAACCTTGCCAAAGCCAAAGCTGACAGCAGAAGAAGCGAAGAAAAAAGTAAACCCGGGTTTAAAAGTAACAGATCAGCGTTTGGCGTTGATCGAAGGAAAAAATGATGGAAACGAGGTCCTCTGCTGGGAAATGAACTGTGGCTATGATGGCAATGCCTATAAAGTGTACATTAATGCGCTCACGGGTGAAGAGGAAGAAATCGTGAAGATGACCACCGGAAAGGAAAGCCGGGCAACCGAATAAAAAGAGCCAAGAGTGAAGAGGGAAAGCTGAAGAATTGCGGCTTTCCCCATTTGCTGTTTTTTACCTCCTGACGTTATAATGAAGAGAAGAGGAGTAAAAGGGAGGAAAGACATACCATGATGCTGCCAAAAATCGGACAAACCATCCGCCTTGACCTCGCCGATGACTGGGAAGAGAACAGGGATCAGACATTAAAATCCAGGGTAGCTGATCTGAGGGATGACATCGCTGTCATAGAACTGCCGATCAGTGAAAAAACCGGACGGATGGCTCCCTTGCAGGCGGGTACCCAGTGCAATGTTTGGTACATTGGCGAAGATGGTTCCAGATATGAGTTTCGTACGTCAGTCATCGGGAGACAGAACGAAAACATCCCGGTGCTGTACATGAGTCTTCCGCAAAAAGAGGCGGTTAAACGCAATCAAAGACGTGACTATCTTCGCATTCACACATCCGTAGAGATTGCGGTCAGGCTGGAAGATTCGATCAGGCAGTATCATTTTTTGGCGCGAACCATAGATTTGAGCGGTGGCGGTCTATCCTTTACCTGTGAGGAATCCTATCGCCTGATGGAGAAGGATAAGCTGATGATCTGGCTCTCTCTGCCAAATAAAGCGGGTCAAATCATGCACGCTTACGGGGAAGGAGAAGTCGTTCGGGTGAAGCCGCCCGGAGAAAAAGGCAAGCATCAATGGGTTTCAGTGAAGTTCACACACATTGGAGAAACGGATCGGGCCAAGGTCGTCCGTGCTTGTTACGAGAGACAACTGGAGATGAGAAAAAAGGGAGTACTGGAGTAACAAAAGCAAAAGGGTGATTACCGGATGGAAGATGACTTTAACCGCCATTTTGCCCGATTTTCCAACCGCTTGGAAAAAGGATTGATCCTCCTGATTTGTCTCTGTGTTTTTTTGCTGATAGCAGGAGAGCTGCTGCTGACGATAGAACCGGCGCGCTCCGTGCTAGTGGAGACAGAGAGGCTGGAGGGGGTCTCGCATAAACCTTAAGGTTTGCGCATGCTTCCATACTATGGTACTATTAAACTTAACATAGAGAGTTGAGAAAGGCATGAAGGGGCTTCGACAGAAGCTTTTCTTGTTTGTATCTCTTTCCAGCACTCGTACATAGCAGGTGAGCACAGAATGAATATCGCAATAGACGGCCCAGCGGGAGCAGGGAAAAGTACAGTAGCCAAATTGGTAGCAGAGCAGTTGGAGTACCTATACATCGACACCGGCTCGATGTACCGCGCATTGGCATGGGCTGTGATTACAAAGCAAGTCGATGTGGAAGCGGAACAAGCCGTTTCCGATTTGCTGAAACAAAATCACATCACGCTGAAGCGAGATACTGATAACCAGCAACACATTTTTTGGAACGATGAGGATGTCACAGATCGAATTCGGACTCCCGAAGTAAGCAAATTCGCTTCTGTTGTGGCAAGCTATGCACCAGTCCGCGAGCAAATGCTCGTATTGCAGCGCGAGCTGGCAGTTGCCGGCAACGTCGTGATGGATGGGAGAGACATCGGTACACATGTACTGCCCGATGCAGAAGTGAAGATTTTTCTAACTGCCTCCATCCGTGAGCGAGCTGAACGAAGATTGCAGGAATTGCTGCAGAAGGGACATCAGACAGACCTCGCTGCCCTGGAAGCAGAGATTGCGGAGCGGGATAAGCGGGACATGGAGAGGGAGGTTGCTCCTCTCAGACAGGCAGATGATGCTGTTCTCATCGATACCACCGGGATGACCATTCCACAAGTGGTGGAGCGGATCCTAGAAATCTGCAAGCGATCGGGTGAATAGCCAGTGAGTTATTATCGTTCATTTCGCGCCTTCTTCCGTTTTATTTTTTCTGTCTTTTATCGTTGGCAAGTGATAGGTGCCGAACATATACCTAAGGAAGGCCCTGTTATTCTTTGTTGCAATCATATTTCTTTGTGGGACCCGCCGCTTCTTGGGAGCGGTATTGACAGACAAGTGCACTTCATGGCAAAAGAAGAGCTGTTTCGCATCCCGGTCATTTCCTTTCTGATTACCAAATTTGGAGCATTCCCCGTCAAAAGAGGAGCAGGTGACCGTGCCGCGATTCGCGCGACACTGAAACTGCTTGAAGAGGGGAAAATCTTTGGAATATTCCCGGAAGGCACACGCAGCAAGAGTGGAGAGCTTGGCTCTGGCCTGTCTGGTGTTTCGATGTTTGCCCTGAAATCAAATGCAGCAGTGATTCCCGTGGCCATCAAGGGGCCATACAAGTTGTTCCGCCCAATCAAGATCGTTTACGGACAGCAGGTTGACATTTCCCAGTATCGGGAAAGAAAAACGGACTCCGAGACGATGCGGGAGACAACGGACCTGATCATGAGCCACATCAAATCACTGTTGGAGCAACATTGATGATGAGAAGGCAGAATAGAATCAGCAAAGGGTAGAATACTAACTTTACTGGAACTTCTTGGCTCGTCAGCTAACTGTCTGCCACAAGGCGGCAGTTACAAATATACATGATCCCGCTTCTTTTTTAGAGGATGTTTAAAAAGGAGGACAAACCGGCTCCATCCATGCGCAGCCTGTTTCCCGAAATCATGCTCTCATTTGGTTTCCTCCCTTTTTAAATACCTTCCTGAGAAGCTCGGACTTGATGGTATTGAAGGAGGTTTTACTCATGATGGAAGAAAGCAACGTAAGCCTGACGGATGCAACAACTGTTTCCGTGGGGGATGTAGTTAAGGTTACGGTTACCAAGGTAGAAGATAAACAGGCTTTGGTAGACGTAGGTTACAAATACGACGGGCTGATTCCGATCAGTGAACTTTCTCCGTTGCATGTGGAAAAAGTGTCCGATGTTGTAGCCGTCGGGGACACTTTTGAAGTAAAAGTAATCAAGCTGAACGATGAAAAAGAGGAACTGGTCGTCTCCAAAAAGGCCGTAGCGATGGAATCCTCCTGGAATGACCTGGAGCAAAAAATGGCATCCGGTGAAGTGATTGAAGCGACTGTGAAGGAGATCGTCAAGGGCGGCCTCGTCGTTGACGTGGGTGTCCGTGGATTTATTCCGGCTTCGATGGTAGAGCGCCATTTTGTAGAAGATTTTAGCGACTACAAAGGCAAGACTCTCCGTTTGAAAGTGGTTGAAATGGATAAGGAAAAGAACAAAGTAATCCTTTCCCATAAAGCGGTTCTGGAAGACGAGGCGAAACAGCAAAAAGCCTCCATTCTGGATAAGCTGCAGCCGGGTCAAGTGCTGGAAGGCACCGTTCAACGGATGACCGATTTCGGTGTATTCGTAGACATCGGCGGGGTTGACGGTCTGGTACACGTTTCCGAGCTGGCCTGGAACCGCGTAGAGAAGCCTTCAGACGTGGTAAAAGAG
The DNA here is from genome assembly GCF_023746555.1 of Brevibacillus ruminantium. Classification (NCBI taxonomy): domain Bacteria; kingdom Bacillati; phylum Bacillota; class Bacilli; order Caryophanales; family Paenibacillaceae; genus Brevibacillus; species Brevibacillus ruminantium. Next base: position 3,092,864 of record NZ_CP098755.1, on the reverse strand, counting down.
GGCGACAAGGTTCAGGTAAAAGTTCTCAAGGTCGACAAGGACAACGAACGAATCAGCCTGAGCATCAAGGATACCCAACCAGGACCTTGGGCGGAAGCAGCTGAAAAATTCAAGTCGGGAGAAGTTGTCAGCGGAACAGTGAAACGCCTCGTATCCTTTGGCGCATTTGTAGAAGTAGCACCGGGCATCGAAGGTCTCGTGCATATTTCACAAATTGCGAACCGCCGCGTTTCCACGCCGGGTGAGGTTCTGAAAGAAGGACAGCAGGTCCAGGTGAAAGTACTGGATGTCGTACCGAGTGAACAGCGCATCAGCCTCAGCATCCGTGCCGTTGAAGAGGATCGCGTGGAGCAGGCAGAACGTGCAAGCAAGCGCGAACAGCAACAGTTCCAGCAAGAAAACAACCAGCCGCTGGGAGTCACGCTTGGAGAGCTGTTTGGTGATCTGAAAGACAAATTGAAGTAAGAAACCGGGGGATGCGCGAAAGCGTGTCCCTTTTTTGCTCGATCAAAGGGAGGGTGGATATGGATCGATCACAGCGAAAACTGGATCATATTCGGCATGCACTGGCTACAGGGATGGATCAGGAAAACATCTGGGACGATGTTTCATTTCCTCCAAACAGTTTACCGAATATATCTTATGGAAACACAAAATTAGAAGTATCACTTTCTCCGTTTACCATTTCTTCGCCGATTCTGATCAACGCAATGACCGGTGGGGCGGAAGCTACAACAGAGGTGAATCAAAAGCTGGCGATCCTCGCACGTGAAAAAGGAATGGCGATGGCTGTGGGTTCACAGATGGCAGCGATTCGAGATCCATCTGTCTTGCCCAGTTATCAGATCGTTCGGAAGGAAAATCCAGACGGTCTGATCTTTGCCAACCTGGGAGCCGAGGCCACAGTGGAACAGGCACAAATCGCTTTGGAAATGGTAGAAGCAAACGCCATTCAAATCCACCTGAACGTAATGCAAGAGCTATTGATGCCAGAAGGGGACCGTGATTTTCGCGGATATCTGGAGAATATCAAGCGGATCAAGCAACAACTCTCCGTCCCCGTTATCGTGAAAGAAGTAGGTTTTGGCATGTCTGCCGAGACGATCAAACAGCTTGTCGAAGCAGAGATTACGATTATTGATGTCGGTGGGAGGGGCGGTACCAACTTTGCCCAAGTGGAGAACCGGCGTCATTCGCTGGAGATGTCCATGTTTGAAGAGTGGGGATTTACCACGGCGGAGAGCTTGCTGGAGACACGGCCATGGCAGGGAAAAGGGGTATCATTCCTGGCCACAGGAGGGGTACGAAACGGTCTGGATGTGGTCAAAGCAATCGCACTGGGTGCTTCCGCTGTTGGAATGGCAGGTGCAATGCTCCGGTTGGTCCAAACAAAGACGATGGATGAATGCTTGCGACAGGTGGATCATTGGCATCATCAGATCAGAGTGGCGATGACGGCATTGGGAACAGCATCACTTGCAGAGCTGCGGGACGCGCCTGTGCTGATCACCGGCAGGACAGCAGAAAGGGCAACGCTTCGTGGCTGGCAACTCGATCATTATGCAAGACGCCAGTCACACGCGAAATGTTAGGCTTCTTTTCCCTGACTCATGAAAGCAGAGAGATTGAGGCATACTTTGGGAGGACAACCACATCTTGAGGGAGATGGACATGAACGAAGGGACGCTGACAGTCCTCATTCAGTGGTGTTTTCTTTGCTTAATCTGGATGGGTGTATATGATCGAGTTCTCGATCGATGGGGGATTCGACGTGCCGAAGCATTAGCAGTCGTGACGGTATTTCTGATTTGTGCGTTTGTTAGTTGGAAGATCGCTTTTTTGCCGTCGGTTCGCGTTCATATCAGTGGAATGATCTTGCCATTTCTCTGTGCCGGTTGGCTCTATGCCAAGCAGCGCCAGAGTCGGAAGAGATTTATGGTCATCTTGGGAGGATGTCTGGGTGTCGCCCTTTTCTGGTTTCGCTGGCTTTTGTTTACCGATCCGGTTCTCGCGATTTGGGATGAAAGCTGGATGCTGCCGGTAGTGGCTTTTCTCGCCGTTCTGACGATTAGCCGTTCCGGTCTTACGCAATTGTTTTTGCTGCTGTATTCACTGACCCTGGGAGAAGTGCTCTATGCGCTGTTTGAATGGAGATTTTCCGGTTCCTGTCTAATCGGCGGGGAGTATGCCCAAGATTTGCTGTGGAGCACCCTATCTTTATGGAGTCTGCTTGCGGGAGGTTGGCTGGTTCTGCGTCAACTCCTGCGAATTGGGCAGAGAGATCGTGACCCGGAGAATCAGGGATAAAGTCTGAAAAGGCAGGTTGACTCCGCTAATCATTGAGAGTCACGAGCAGTGTATGGTATGATTGTCTAGTTAAAACGTAAAACGAGAGAGAGTGTGTCAACTATGGGATTGCCAGTGGTAGCCATTGTGGGGAGACCCAACGTGGGCAAATCCACGATTTTTAATCGACTCGTCGGAGAACGGATTGCCATCGTAGAGGACAAGCCGGGTGTTACGCGTGACCGCTTGTACGGTAAAGGCGAATGGCTTGATCAATACTTTCATGTCATTGATACAGGCGGCATTGAGTTCGGAGAGACCGACGAAATTCTTCAGCAAATGCGTCATCAGGCAGAATTGGCGATTGATGAAGCAGATGTGATTATCATGATCACCGACAGCAGAACAGGTGTGACAGACGCGGATCTGGAATTGGCGCGAATGCTCAACCGCACAGGAAAACCGATTGTGCTTGCTGTCAATAAAGTAGATAACCCGGAAATGCGAAACGAGATTTACGATTTTTATACGCTGGGACTGGGAGAGCCTTTCCCCATATCCGGAAGCCATGGCCTGGGATTGGGTGATATGCTGGATGAAGTTATCCACAACTTCCCGGATCGCGGGGAAGATCTGGAGAACGATGACGTGATTCGCGTTTCCATCATTGGCCGACCCAACGTGGGGAAATCTTCCCTGACCAACGCCATCTTGGGTGAGGAACGTGTGATTGTCAGCGATGTCGCAGGTACGACACGCGACGCCATTGATACACCGTTTGAGAGAGATGGACAAAACTACATACTCGTCGATACGGCCGGTATGCGAAAACGCGGAAAAGTCTACGAAGCCACGGAGAAATACAGTGTGATGCGAGCCATGCGCGCGATCGAAGACTCAGACGTCGTACTGGTTGTCCTTAACGGTGAGGAAGGAATTATCGAACAGGACAAAAAAATCGCCGGCTATGCACATGAAGCCGGACGAGCTGTTATCATCGTCGTCAACAAATGGGATGCCCTGGAAAAAGACGATAAGACCATGATTCGTTTTACAGAATTGATTCGCGAGGAATTTAAATACCTCGACTATGCACCGATTCTGTACGTATCCGCCAAGACGAAGCAGCGTGTTCATACCATCCTGCCTAAAGTCAATCAAGTAGCAGAATCGCACGCCATGAGGGTTCCGACTGCCGTGCTGAACGATCTGATCACGGATGCGACGGTGATGACACCACCGCCTTCTGACCGCGGCAAGCGACTCAAGATCAATTATGCGACACAAGCTGCAGTGAAACCGCCAACGTTTATCCTATTTGTCAACGATCCGGAATTGATGCATTTCTCCTATGAGCGATACATAGAAAACAAGATACGGGAAGCGTTTGTCTTTGAAGGGACGCCCGTACGGATTTGGACGCGCAAAAAAACATAGGGAGAGGGAATTTCCATGGTGTTTTTGTCCTTGGTGATCAGCTATCTGATTGGATCGATCAGCTTCAGTTACCTCATTGCCAAAAAAATTGCAGGCATAGATATCCGATCGCATGGGAGCGGTAACGCAGGCGCGACCAATACGTTGCGCGTGCTGGGGAAAGGACCGGCAATCCTCGTGTTGCTTTTGGATGCGTTAAAGGGATTGGCGGCCATGGGCCTGGCTCACTGGCTGACGGACGGACATGCACTCGCGTATGCCTTATCCGGCTTATTTGCCATTATTGGACATAACTGGCCTATCTTTTTTGGCTTTCGCGGAGGAAAGGGAATTGCAACGACTGTCGGCGTGGCACTCGGCTTTTCTCCGCTTGCCTTTCTTATTTCCGTAGTCATCACCGTTTTGATTATTGCGGTAACTCGTTATGTATCACTCGGATCTCTGGTGCTGGTCACCGTCCTGCCGATTTTTCTCTTCGTGCTGGGAAAGGATCCGGCATTTATCTGGGTCAGTGTTGTACTGGCTCTGTTTGCCTACGTACGTCATTACAGCAATATCCGAAATCTTCTATCTGGTAGGGAAAGAAAACTGGGTGAGGGTTCCCGTCCTTTGAAATAAGTATCCAAAATAATCAATTGTTTTCTGCTCTTCCAGATGAATGATAGGGAAGTGCATGAATGTGGAGGGGGAAGCTTTGAGTCTAGATGTTGCAGTCGTAGGGGCCGGAAGCTGGGGGACAGCACTGGCATCCGTTTTTGCCGACAATGGCTATCGCGTGAGCTTATGGATGCGGGATTCCAAACTGGCTGAGCATGTCAATAAACATCATGTAAACAAAAAGTACTTGCCCGATGTTCGTCTGTCCGAACAGATCATCGCCTCTGCCGATGTAAGAGAGGTTGTCCAGGGCAAGCCTGTAGTATTACTGGCCGTGCCCTCTCATGCCATGCGCACCGTCACGCGAGAATTGGCACCTTATTTAGATCCCGACGTATTGTTGATCCATGCGACCAAAGGGTTCGAAATGGAAACACTGAAACGAATGTCGGAGGTCATCGGAGAAGAAATTCCGGAGTCCATCGCCAGCAGCTTGGTCGTTTTGAGTGGGCCAAGCCATGCCGAGGAAGTGATTTTGCGTTCTCCCACCACCGTGGTAGTCGCTTCCGCTTCCGAGCAAAATATGCTGCGTGCCCAAGACCTTTTAATGAACAACTATTTCCGCGTCTATACAAACCCAGACTTGATCGGTGCCGAGCTGGCCGGTGCTTTGAAAAACATCATCGCTCTCGGAGCAGGTATGTCAGATGGCTTGGGCTATGGAGACAACGCCAAAGCAGCACTCTTGACCAGAGGGTTGGCAGAAATCACAAGACTTGGGGTCAAGCTGGGGGCAATGCCGCTCACATTTGCAGGTTTGGCAGGAATTGGAGATTTGGTGGTGACCTGCACCAGCAAGCACAGCCGCAACTGGCGTGCCGGATATCTGCTGGGCCAAGGCAAACCGCTTGACCAGGTATTGGAACAGATGGGGATGGTCGTCGAGGGTGTGCGTACGACCAATGCATCGTATGCGCTGTCTCGGCGAGAAGAAGTCAGCATGCCGATCACGGACGTATTGTACCGGATATTATTTGAGGGGACGTCTCCGCGCCAAGGTGTGGAAGAACTGATGGGCCGCGGGCGGACGTACGAAAACGAGTTTCTCGGACCCTATTTGCGATAAATGAAGATCGCTCACCTTTTTGGGCATTTGCACATACCTTGTTGTTGTACATCAAATGTCGCAAGGAGGGCCTTGAGCAATGGAGAACAATATGTCTCGCCGTTTTTTTGAGAAACTGCAAAATCAGGCTGCAAATCAAGTGGACCAGGGGAAATTGCGTTCGCTGGCTGGACAATTGCAACGTAGTGATTTTGAAGACGAGGATAAATTGAGACAAGTGATTCGTTCGCTGGCTGCGATGACCGGTAAGACGTTGGACGCGGAAAAAGAAGACCAGGTTGTAGAAATGTTTCGCAATCAGGAGATTCGTTTAAACGATGTAGCGTCATTGACCAAACTGTTGCGTTAATAGAGAAATGGGCGGTTATGTCCGTTCCATGCTTGACAAATCGTCATACAGTATCACTAGGAACAATCATGGCTCTACAGGGACATGGCTGGTCTGCAGATTCAAGAAAAAAAGAGGGAGATTATCCCTCTTTTTTTCGTTTGGTCACAGCGTTTGTTGTCGAGGTCAGCAGACTTTGTACCAGAGGTGACTGCAAAAGACCGAGAATCTGTCCAATATCAATATTGCCTAAAGGATTTGACGCTCCGCTGTTCTCCATGTCCTCTCCGACCTCTTCTGCAGCCAAGCGGTTTTCAGAGAGCTGCTTTTTCGCGGTCTGCTTGTCTCCCTGGTTCTCGGGAGCATTTTTTCGTTTTCCAAAGGTATCAAACATCTCCATTGCACCGTACAGGGTATCCATCGTTTCCTCTACCTGTCGAATGGTGCTGCTGATTCCTTTGATATTACTGCGCATTTTTGACACGGAAGTGCGCAAATCAACCGCTTGAACCACTTTTTTGGGTGTCACGGCCAGGGAAACATCCGTACTTTGATCACTCAGCTTTTTGCTGGGAATGGGCGCGTAGGGATTGCGCCATTTTTTCGTGGCCATCCGTATCCCTCCATTGGGCTAATTCGTCAACATAGTCTATGCGAACGTCTAGGTCGAGGTTCTAGCCGAACAAGCGGAGAACAACAGAAGTATGGTATAATAAAGCAAAACATAAAGAGAAAAGGATGCTGTCCAGATCATGCCTATCGATCCGATGACCAAGATGAACATATCCTTGGTGGCGATTGCGCTCATGTTCATCTGCAATTTTCTGATGATTTTTGCACGAAAAACGGCAAATGGCGTGCTTCGTTTTGCCTTGAAGACCATAGCCTTCTTGATGCTTCTGGTTACCTTTGTCATGATCATTATCGTAATTTTTGCGTAGGGAGAGACAAAACATGAACCAATTGACATTGCTGACACGAAATGGGAGCCACCAAATGCCCTTGGAAACAGACCAAACGATTGTTTCGATTGCGAAAAAGCACAAATTGGCCTGGGGATACGCGTGTGAGCGTGGAATATGCGCGCAATGCCGGACGCACGTCCAAGAAGGCGCAGAGTTTTTGAACGAAATAACAGAGGCGGAAAAGCTCCGCCTGAGAAAAGCGGAGCGAGCCGAAGGGTATCGGCTCGGCTGTCAGATCAAAGTGATTTGCGAGGGCAATGTTACTTTGGCTCACCGCCCATATTGACGGGAGTGAACAGACGTGGGAAAAATAACGTTTCTTCCCGCTGGAAAGTCGATTAAAGTACGGCCTGGCCAGAGCATCATCAGTGCGGCACGTTCTGCCCGGATCGTCATTCCGCAGCGTTGCGGGGGGCACGCTTCCTGCCTGATGTGCCGGGTCGTAGTGGAGAGCGGCGAAATCAGTCAGCCGTCATCGCTGGAGAAAAGAAAAATGCCGGAAGCTGATCTGAAAGGCGGGGTACGACTCGCCTGCCAGGCTGAAGCGACCGGAAAAGATTGCACAATTCGGATTCCGGAAAGCAAATGGAAATCAGTCGTACAAGCTGCGCTGGAGCGGGAGCGAATACAAAATGAAGAAGAATGGTAGCAAGGAAGGTACTTGACATGTGGGTAGATTTTCAAAAAAAAGGCATATTTCCCGTAATGATTGCAATCGTGGCAGCACTTTTAGGGGGCTGCATGTATCCAGAAGAACGGAGACAGGAAAACCAGATCCCCAGTGAATTCTACCTCGAGGCCACGCAAAAGGCGGTGGAGCAATTTCAGCAGGATACCGGTGTACTCCCGATCGCTACAAAGGAACTGAACACGCCGATATTTGAGAAATACGAAATTGATTTTCGCAAACTAAAGCCCAAGTATTTGCCGGATGCACCTGCCAATGCTTTTGAAAAGGGCGGGATTTACAAATATGTATTGATAGATGTAGAGACGAAGCCGACCGTCAGAATGATTAACTTGGCGATGGTCAGCAAAGTGGGCGACATCCAGACAGCGGTCAATCATTATCAGCGGAATTATGAAAAACTGCCGACTAAATCAGAGATTGGAAATGGTTACTTTTCCATAGACTTCCAAAAGCTGAGCATGAAGGATGTTCAGGTCCAGGCAACAGCAGGGAACTACCTTTTGCCATTGATTATGAATGAAAAAGGGGAGGTGGGGATTGATTACGCAGCAGATATTGCCACCGTCTTGCGCAATTCAAAAGCAGAAGTCCCCAACCAGACGGATCCGCGCTACGTAATGGCGAGAGAATCGATGTTTGTTCCAGCCAAGTCGTTTCCCTATGAAATGGTGGACGGGGAGCCACGTTTGCTAAAAATCAGGTAAAAAGCAGCTCATCATGAGCTGCTTTTTTTGTTCTATGCTTCTGATTCTCACATATATTGATATTGTCCAAGATACTAGTACGAGTTCACGGGAAAATACTGGCGGTCAGGGATAATTCGGAAAAACGGTCATAGTGTAACAATAGACAAATAGAAGGAGGTCATCGATGGTGGAACGAGTCGATATTTTTAAAGACATTGCCGAACGGACGGGCGGGGATATCTACCTGGGGGTAGTCGGGCCGGTTCGCACGGGAAAATCGACCTTTATCAAGCGGTTTATGGAGCAGATCGTCATCCCGAATATTCAATCGGAGGCAGAGCGGATCCGGGCAACGGATGAGCTGCCGCAAAGCGCTTCCGGGCGAACAATCATGACGACTGAACCTAAATTCGTTCCCAACCAAGCCGTCCAGGTAAACGTTACGGAAGGACTCAGCATTAACGTTCGCCTCGTTGACTGCGTCGGCTACACGGTTCAAGGAGCAAAAGGCTTTGAAGACGATAACGGCCCGCGCATGGTTCATACACCGTGGTATGAAGAGCCGGTCCCGTTTGAAGAAGCAGCAGAAGTGGGAACACGAAAAGTCATCACGGAACACTCGACGATCGGCATTGTGGTCACGACAGACGGCAGTATTGCCGAAATCCCAAGAGCCAGTTACATCGAGGCGGAAGAGCGCGTAGTCAATGAATTGAAAGAAGTTGGCAAGCCTTTCGTGATCGTTGTCAACTCGACTCGTCCGCGTTCGGAGGAGACGGAGCATATGCGACTGGAACTCCAGGAAAAATACGATGTTCCTGTCTTGGCTTTGTCTGTCGATCACATGTCCGAGCAAGAAATTCTGATGCTGATGAAGGAAGTGCTGTTTGAGTTCCCTGTCCATGAAGTAAACGTGAACTTGCCAAGCTGGGTAATGGTACTGGAAAACGGACACTGGCTGCGCCAGAACTACGAAGATGCCGTGAAGGAAACCGTTCAGGATATTCGCCGACTGCGGGATGTCGACCGTGTCGTTAGCTTTTTCAACGAATATGATTTCGTAGAGCGGGCATCGCTGACCGGCATGCATATGGGGCAAGGCATCGCCGAGATTGATCTGTATGCACCGGATGAGCTGTACGACCGCATCCTCATGGAGATTGTCGGTGTTGAAATAAACGGCAAAGATCATCTCCTGACGATTATGCAGGATTTTGCTCATGCCAAGAAAGAGTATGATCAGGTAGCGGAAGCGCTTCATATGGTTCGCACCACGGGCTACGGCATAGCTGCGCCGTCTCTGCACGAGATGACCTTGGACGAACCTGAACTCATCCGACAAGGACCGCGTTTCGGTGTCAGGCTGAAAGCGACGGCACCCTCGATTCACATGATTCGAGTGGACGTCGAGTCTGAATTCGCGCCGATCATCGGAACGGAGAAGCAAAGTGAGGAGCTGGTTCGCTATCTGATGCAAGACTTTGACAAGGATCCACTTTCTATTTGGAATTCCGATATCTTTGGCCGATCCCTTCATTCGATTGTACGCGAAGGAATTCAGGCAAAAATCACGATGATGCCTGACAATGCACGCTATAAACTTCAGGAAACGCTTGGACGGATCATCAATGAAGGCTCGGGCGGACTCATCGCGATCATCCTGTAAATAGGTCAATGGAATCAAAAAATAGGAGAAATTCGTAGGCTCCCAGTATGACGGGAAGCCTTTTTTCTTTGTTTTCGTTTAAATTCGACAGGTGGGGGCTTGAATTTCAAAGAATGGTGTATTACTATAAGCTTGTCAGAGCGGTAAAAACACCCAAAAGCGTATAAAACGCTGGGTTTCGGTAAAGAAATGTAATACCTATGACTCGACCTTCATTGAGGGGAGGTGAACATAATGAACAAAACAGAACTGATTGCAAAAGTGGCTGAGACCACTGAGCTGACGAAGAAAGATGCAACGAAAGCTGTTGATGCAGTTCTCGATGCCATCGCTGACGCACTGAAACAAGGTGATAAAGTCCAATTGATCGGCTTCGGTAACTTCGAAGTTCGCGAGCGTGCTGCACGTAAAGGTCGCAACCCGCAAACAGGCGAAGAAATCGAAATCGCGTCCAGCAAAGTTCCTGCCTTCAAACCAGGAAAACAACTCAAGGACTCCATCAAGTAATTGTTTGTAAAGTATCACTTACATAAAAATCCACATTGATATGATGTGGATTTTTTCACGTTTTCTGGCCGTACATCCGAAGTGTTTTCGAGCCATCATTGATTTTGTCTTTTCATGGTTTGTATGGTAAGATTGGCTTGTTTCGCTGTAGGAAGAGGAGGTACGAATATGAGTGTCGATTTGGAAAAAATTCAGACGGCTGTTCGAATGATTCTCGAAGCGATTGGAGAGAACCCGGATCGCGAAGGTCTTCTAGATACACCCAAAAGAGTAGCAAAGATGTACGCCGAGGTATTTGAAGGATTGCGTATAGACGAAGAGAAGTACTTTGATACGATTTTTAGTGAAAACCATGAGGAAGTCGTTATCGTAAAAGATATTCCCTTCTACTCTATGTGTGAGCACCATCTTGTTCCGTTTTTCGGAAAGGCGCATGTAGCTTACATTCCGCGTGGCGGACGCGTCGTAGGGTTGAGCAAGCTGGCTCGCGCCGTAGAGACAGTAGCGAAAAGACCACAGCTGCAAGAGCGGATCACGTCTACTGTTGCGGATGCCATTGTTCGCAAGCTGGACCCGCATGGGGTCGTGGTAGTCGTGGAGGCCGAGCATATGTGCATGACAATGCGCGGAGTGAAAAAGCCCGGTTCCAAAACGGTGACATCAGCGGTTCGTGGTATTTTTGCCAATGATCCGGCGGCACGCGCTGAGGTATTCAGCCTGATTAAATAGTAAATTTTTCTTGACAGCAGGACTAAAATTTTGTATAGTTGTGATGTACAGTCGGGATGTGGCGCAGCCCGGTAGCGCGCACCCTTGGGGTGGGTGAGGTCCAGGGTTCAAATCCCTGCATTCCGACCATCATCACGAATCAGTGTTGGGCAAACCGCTATGCTGACAAACCGTTCATGAAGGCGGTTTTTCTTGATGAAATGCCTTTATTTATGGTAAAATGATGGTAAAATTTTAAACGATTATATCGTTTTTGTTCTTGCATGCTTGTAACGGGATGTGGCGCAGCCCGGTAGCGCGCACCCTTGGGGTGGGTGAGGTCCAGGGTTCAAATCCCTGCATTCCGACCATAGAATCGATTTTTTTATAAAAGTAGCCTCCAGCTCTTGACGGGCAGGGGGCTTCTTTTCTGTAAAAAACGTCCCCTCTCTTTGGGGGATTGAAACATCTTGACGTTTTTCACGGTCATAACCGTTTGTCTGAAAACTGCCTATTGGCTTCCAGGTTTATCTTCTCTATAATAGAGTGAAGCAAGACAAGCAGAAAGGTTGTTCAATGATGAAGATGACGATGTCTTTACCACCCAATCTGTCTGCAGCGATTCGGACTGAGACAGGCGGCGGAATACAACCTGCGTCCATTCCTGGTTCTGATCTTTCTTTTGCAGATGTGCTGCAGATGGAAGTAACAGGTGGACAAAGGGTTATTCGCGCCGAACAGATTATCGCAGAGCTTGATGGTTCTCCAGAATGGAATTTTGATCGAGCATTTGATACATACGGCATTCGAAGTGATGACAGCACGGAAGTAAGCAAGCAGGACATCTTGGAAAAAATCAGTCGCGCTGCGCGCTCTCATGGTGTGGACGAAGCTCTGGTTAGGGAAGTGGTTCGTGCAGAGTCCAATTTTGATCCTCGGGCTGTTTCCAGGGCGGGAGCCAAAGGATTGATGCAACTGATGGATGCGACGGCCCAATCGCTGCATGTCCGAAATGTTTACAATCCGGAGGATAATTTGAACGGAGGTACCAAATACCTTCGGGGATTGATTGATCGTTATGATGGCAATGTAAAGGTAGCTCTTGCTGCTTACAATGCTGGACCTGGTCGCATTAACCGCCTTGGCATTGATACGGATGAAGAGCTGGAAAACAAGTTCAGTCAGCTTCCGGTTGAAACACAAAAATACGTGGACAAGATCATGAAACGGTTGGATCAGAATCGGACATCCTAGGAACTGGAAGGAAGAGCATCACTAGTAAGGAGGATACAGGGTGGCAGATAAACCGAATACACAACAAGACTATTTTATCGTGCGAGCAAAAGAAAATGGTGTCCATGTGATTGGATTGACAAGAGGTTCGGATACTCGCTTCCACCATACAGAAAAACTGGACAAGGGTGAGGTCATGCTTGCCCAGTTCACTGAGCATACCTCCGCGATCAAGGTAAGAGGAAAAGCAGTCATCTATACGCATCACGGGATTATTGATACGACAGATGAAAAGCAGGCATAGCCTGCTTTTTTTATTTGTACAATGATGGTGAGGAGGGATGTCTATGCCGCGCAGACTCTTTGTTGCCATCGCTATGTCCGCCTTTTTGGCTGCCATGTTGTCCTTTATTCCGGCACTGTCCATACGACAAATGGATGTGCCTGCATTTCAAGCGTCACGACCCGTCGATCTGAGTGAACAAAATGTCGTGGATTTGTTTACATTCTTGTCCACACATTATAAGATTAAGCGTGTAAAATGGGAAAATCCGTCGGTTTTTGTCGATCTGACAGTGAGTCCCCAGGACAGCATCGAAATCAATCGGGTATACAAGGATTTTTACGGTCTGACGTACGACGTATTTCGCTTGACGGGGAATGTTCAACACATCTTTTTCCGACTTTTGGAGAAGGAAGAGGAGAAAGCCAAAACGAGCAAGCTGCTGGTTGCCATCGAGGCAGAACGACCCAAGCGGGCTGTCTCGATGGCAGCCCCCGATGATATCCAAAACTTTGAAGAGCATGTCCGCTCCAGGTTCTCCGTACTGATTGACCCTTATTTTTATGAGAGGGTTAGTCCTTGACGGAAGAAGTATGGTATGATGGTAGGGATGGTATTTTGCCCGACAATCGGTATCAGGGTAAAACCGAACGGAAAGGGAATGACCAGGTTGTGGAGGAGGACGCATGAGCAAAGAACAGAAAACATTCATAGATGAGATCCGTGCGATTATCGACCAGATCTACGAACGAATCTCCATATCCTACGTTGAACAATACGTAGACATCCCGGCCATGGCTGAAAACCGCCTAGCGCTGTTGTATCTTTTTCTGCTCGACCGGGGAATGGACAAAGAGCGGGCACGCACGATCTCGATCTCAACCGGCCTCATGCAACTTGGATTGGACATGCATGAAACCGTCAAAAATACGTACGGCGAAACGTTGGTCGACGAGCGAAACCGGCAGTTAACCGTGCTGGCCGGTGATTACTACAGCAGCCATTACTATCAGCTTTTGGCCAGTGCTGGAGAAATCGAAGCGATCCGCGTGCTGGCAGACGCGATTCAACGAGTGAACGAAGCCAAAATGAAGCTCTATCTGGCAGACAAAGAGGGAAGACTTTCTTCCGAAGAGTACTTAAAACTGCGAACGGACATTGATACGGGTCTTTATGTAGCGGTGGTTGAAAAGTATGCAGGGGCGGAGGAGACGCTCAAATTCTGGACGTCGCTGCTGGAAGATACGGCTGCGGTAGAGAATATGATCAGCGAGTGGGAACAGCTAAAGTGGCAAGAACAGGCTCCCTTTGGTTTTTCCCGTTTTCTGCTGCAAAAACCGGGGGCAACGATTGGACAGGTGCTTTCTGTAATCGATTCCAAAGCAACCGAAATGCTGGACATGTGCGAGCAGTTATTGCGAACCCTACATCAGACTGAGGCTCAGGATGTTCTGGCCTGGATTACTTCTCGTTACTCGCATCGTGTCAATCGTCTGAGACGGGTAGTTGAGGAGATGTGAAGCCATTGAACGAGACACAGATGAAAGAAAAAGCAGAGTACGTTCACAATGTATTCCAAAGCATCGCCGACGAATACGACAAGATGAACAATGTAATCAGCTTCGGTAGTCATGTCGCTTGGCGTAATTATACGATGAAGCAGATGAATATCAAGCCGGGACAATCGGCCATCGACGTGGCCTGCGGCACCTGTGACTGGACCATTACCCTGGCAGAAGCAGTTGGCAAGGACGGGCGCGTCGTCGGGCTGGATTTTAGTCAGAACATGCTAGATGTGGGTGCCTACAAGGTGGCGAATAAAGGCGTCGGCGGAGTGGTAAATCTGGTAAATGGCGACGCGATGAAACTGCCTTATGAGGACAATTCTTTTGACTACGCCACGATCGGTTTTGCGCTGCGCAATGTCCCGGACATTCAAACCGTATTGAATGAAATGGCTCGTGTGGTCAAGCCCGGCGGCAAGGTCGTTTCACTTGAGGTGTCTAAGCCTCCCTTTTATCCATATCGTCAGCTATTTTATCTCTATTTCTACAAAATCTTGCCGTTGGTTGCCAAATGGACAGTGAATAAGTATGAGGAGTATGCCTGGCTTCCGCAGTCACTCACGAATTTTCCTGACAGCCGGGAGCTTGCTGGCATGTTCCAGAAGGCTGGTCTGGAACCGGTTCAGGTCAAGCTGTTCATGGGTGGAGTGGCGGCATTGCATATAGGGACAAAGCCTTGACCCATCATCCGGTATCTCTTCAGTGAATAGGAAGTGTATGACGTGAGTCTTCGTAAATTGAAAATTATTTTGGAAATGATTAAATTCGAGCATTCCATTTTTGCGCTCCCGTTTGCTTTTATGGGAGCTGTTTTGGGTAAAATTGTAGTAGAGAATACGTGGCCGACCTGGATGGAAATTTTTTGGGTAACGGTTGCGATGGTCGGAGCCCGCAGTGCAGCGATGTCGCTGAACCGTTTGATTGACCGCTTTATTGATGCGAAAAATCCGCGTACAGCTACCAGGGCCATACCTGCCGGCCTTATTTCCATTTTTGAAGTGATTTTCTTTATTGTGGTTTCCTTTGCGGTTCTATTTTTTGCGGCATTCCAGTTGAATTCGTTGGCAGTCAAATTGTTGCCGCTCGCAGTCTTCGTTTTGATTCTCTATTCTTATACCAAACGCTTTACTTGGCTTTGCCACTTTGTGCTTGGCGTTGCGATTGGCTTTGGTCCGCTAGGCGGATGGGTAGCGACGACAGGCCAGGTAGACGGGACCGGTCTTTTACTGTTTATCAGTGTACTCTTCTGGACAGCCGGATTTGATATCATGTACGCTTGTCAAGATGCGGAATTCGATACCAAAGAAGGCCTGTATTCCATGCCGAGCCGATTCGGGATTCAAAAAGCGCTGCTCATTGCAAGAGCTTGCCATGTCGTCACCTTCTTTGGTCTATTATCGCTCTACATGATTGCCAATCTGTCCATCTGGTTTTTGATTGGTGTGCTGATTTCTGGCGCGATTCTGTTGTACGAGCATACGCTGGTCAAGCCGACTGACCTCTCGAAGCTCGATGTCGCGTTTTTTAATATGAACGGAATTTTAAGCCTTGTCATGTTTACGTTCACCATGATTGATCTGGTGATATCATGAACAAACAGGCGTGGGCAGTCGGCATAACGGGGGCGAGTGGCGCCATTTACGGTGTGAGGCTGGTCCAGGAGCTGTTGAAACAGGGGCATACCGTTCATCTGATGATCACGGAAGCCGGATGGCAGGTGTTCCACGATGAACTTGACTGGGCGACGGACGATCGCCCGGGCCTACTGAAGGAAAAGCTCCAGCAGGATTTTTCTGGCGAGCTTCACTACTGGGGATTGCGAGATTTTAACTGCCCGGCAGCAAGCGGTTCCTATCGCTGCCAGGGTATGATCGTCGTCCCGTGTTCGATGGGGACCCTCTCTGGGATCGCGCATGGCGCCTCTGGCAATTTACTGGAGCGGGTGGCAGACGTGATGCTAAAAGAAGGGCGAAAACTGGTGCTAGTGCCCAGAGAAACGCCTCTAAACGCAATTCAGCTGGAAAATATGCTTCGACTTAGTCAACTTGGGGTTAAAATCTTGCCGGCGATGCCAGGCTTTTATCAGAAGCCGGAAACGATGGATGACCTCATCAATTTTGTCGTAGGCAAGACGTTGGACGCACTTGACGTTCCACACGCTTTGTTTCGGCGCTGGGGGGAATGAGAACATGCAAAAATCCCTACGCATTGGGCAAATCCTCTACACCAATACACTCCCGGTTTATTTCCATTTTGACCAGGCTCACTTTGAGGATCGAATCGCGTTTATTCGGCAAGTACCTGCTCAATTGAATGAGGCCATGGCTCGCGGAGAGATCGACGTTGGGCCGATTTCATCGTTTAGCTATGCTGAGCATGCCGCGGAATACCTAGTCCTGCCTGATTTGTCAGTCAGTGCAAAAGGACGAGTAGGGTCCATTTTCCTCTTTAGCAAAAAGCCAATTGAAGAATTGGATGGAGCGCGTATCGCACTGACCAATACATCAGCCACCTCGATCAATTTGCTAAAAGTGATCTTACAGAAGTTTTACGGTCATCATGTCTCTTACGTTACACAGGCACCGGTGTTGGCAGAGATGATGAAGGACGCAGATGGGGCGCTCTTGATCGGTGATGATGCCATCATGGCGATTCGTCAGCGGGTACCCTACATGATTTACGATCTGGGAGAGCTGTGGAATCGATTTACCGGCTATTCGATGACGTTTGCACTGTGGGCCGTTCGCAAGGCTGTATTGGCAGAGCATACAGATCTGCTGAGCGAGGTTCACGACGCTTTTATGGAAAGCAAGAAGCAGTTTCATCAGAATCCCGAACCGTTGATTGAGTATGTCCATAACCATTACGGCGGTGAAAAGGCGGATTGGCGCCAATATTTCCAAGGCCTGCAGCACGTATTCGGCGATGAACAACGAGCTGGACTGGAGTATTATTTCCGCTGTGCAGCGGAACAGGGCCTGCTCCCCGAACCAGTAAAGGTGAATGTGTGGGAGAGGGCAGGGCAGCAAAAACTACGTTGAATGAAAATAGGTGGAGCGGATGAACCTAGTCGATATATATTTTGAAATGAAAAAAGATGTAGAGTACATTGAGAATCAGTTGGAGCAGTCCATCGATACCGAGGTAAAAGACCTGTATCAATCCTCTACACATCTGTTGAAGGCGGGAGGGAAACGCATGCGTCCTGTCTTTGTGCTGCTCGGGGGAAAATGGGGAGATTATGATGTGAAGCGCCTGAAGTATGTGGCGGTACCTCTCGAATTGATTCACATGGCCACTCTTGTTCACGATGACGTGGTGGATAATGCCGACAAGCGCCGGGGCAAGGACACCGTGAAAACGAAATGGGACAACAAGGTAGCGATGTACACGGGCGATTATATCCTCGCCCGAGCGCTTTCGATTGTCACGGAGCTGAAGATACCGCGCCTGCATCAGGTATTGGCTGATGCCATCGTAGAGATGGTAAAGGGCGAGGTTGAACAGGTGCGTGCCTTGCATAGCTGGGACCAGAATTTCCGTATGTACCTGAGAAGAATCAAAAGGAAAACGGCTCTTCTGATTGCGATCAGCTGTCAAATGGGAGCGATTGCCAGTGGCGCTAAGGAAGAGTTTATTCGGAAAATGTACTGGTATGGATATAACGTCGGCATGGCTTATCAGATCAGAGATGATATCCTTGACTTTACGGGCACGGAAAAGCAATTGGGAAAACCGGCCGGGAGCGACTTGCTTCAGGGGAACGTCACCTTGCCAACTTTGTATACAGCCCATTACGGGAAGGCTCGGGACCAATTTCAGAAATGGATACGGGAAGGCATGTTTTGGGACCATGTAGACGAGGCCATTCAGTTGGTGCGGAAAGATGAAGGGATCGCCTTTTCTCAACAGTTGGCCGAGAGATATATCGGCAGAGCCCGGGATATTATAGCGGATCTCCCGAACAATTCCACCAAAAAATCCCTGGTCGGTGTAGCTGATTTCATTATTGACCGCAAATTTTAATGTTTTTTCACGAGGAGCAGGTTGATTGCCCCTCTATTCTTTGATAGAATTTCTGATGGTGTAACAATACCAATACATAGCTATATTGGAGGCAACCTTACGATGGAAAAAACGTTTCTGATGGTGAAACCTGATGGCGTACAACGCAACCTGATCGGTGAGATCGTTTCCCGCTTTGAGCAAAAAGGCTTTCAACTCGTTGGAGCTAAACTGATGAACGTAAGCCGTGAACTGGCTGAAGAGCACTACGCTGAGCATAAAGAGCGCCCGTTCTTTGGTGAACTGGTGGACTTCATTACATCCGGCCCAGTGTTCGCAATGGTATGGCAAGGAAACAACGTGATTTCTACTGCTCGATCCATGATGGGCAAAACCAACCCGGCTGATGCTGCTTCCGGAACCATCCGTGGCGATTTCGCTACTTCCGTTGGCATGAACATCATCCACGGTTCTGATTCCCTTGAAAGCGCTGAGCGCGAGATCAACCTATGGTTTGGCGAAGGAGAAGTACTCTCCTACGAAAAAACGATCCAACGTTGGATCTAATCACGCAAACAACGAAGTGCCACATTGCGAGAAAACAGACTCCAAAAATGGGGTCTTTTTCTTTTTTTCGAGAATCTGCAACAGAAATCGGCAGGATTTTGTCAAAAAAAGGCGAATCGCAAGGGTAAGTCGTCGAAAGGGGATATCGTAGCATGGATGATAAGGATTTTCTCCAATTCATCGCAAATGTAAAAAGAATGACCGGAATTGATCTTGCCCTCTATAAAGAAGCACAAATGAAACGTCGGCTTACTTCGCTTCGAATCAAGCGGGGATATTCTTCTTTTACCCAATATTTCGAAGCGATCTCCAAAGATAAGGAGCTCTTCTACGAATTTCTCGATAGAATGACCATCAACGTCTCGGAATTTTTCCGCAATCCGGGACGCTGGGAGGTTCTGGAGAATAAGATTCTGCCGAGATTGGTTAGACAGTCTCCACGCCTGAAATGCTGGAGTGCGGCCTGCTCGACAGGAGAAGAGCCCTATACGCTTTCCCTGATCCTGATGCGTCACCGCTGGGAGGCCTCTTTGCTGGCGACGGATATTGACGAAGGAGCCATTGCCAAAGCGAAGCAAGGTGTTTATTCGGATCGGGCTCTGCAGGACTGCCCAAAGGATCTGCTGACGAAATATTTTCAAAAGGACAGTTTGAGCTATCGGATTTCCGATGAAGTCAAAAATCGCGTAACCTTTCGCAAGCACAATCTGCTCGCAGACACATTTGAGAGCGGATTTGACCTGATCATCTGCCGCAACGTGATGATTTACTTCACAGAAGAAGCGAAGCATGAGCTGTACCAAAAGTTCAGCCGCGCCCTGCGACCAGGTGGAGTGCTGTTCGTGGGAAGCACGGAGCAGATTTTTCAACCGCAGCAGTACCAGTTTGAAACCGAAGACACATTCTTTTACCGAAAATTAGGGTAAAGCAGGCGTTGGCAAGTATATCCCTGTTGTTTTTTCCCAACACTAGGCCTAACAACCTTTTCAGGGAGGAAGCAAATGGACAAGCAACAAGTCATCGAAGCCTACCGGCGTGGCTTGATAACGCTCCAGGAGTGCGGGCAAATCCTTGGCGCTGAGAAGACCCAGCTGGATGACCTGCTCAGGGCAGATCACCTCCGCCGATCCCTATCCTCGAAGCCGGTGTTCATTGCCGACCACTATTAATCAATTCTGTGGCAGACGCTTCTCTTTTTTGAGAAGCGTTTTGCCTATGAGGCAAGGTTTCGTTTAGAGGTTTCCATTTTTGTATTTCCACCAAGGTGGAGGTATGATATTATAACGCTTAAAAGTGATAAAGGACAGCGACCCGTGTGAGGGAAAAGCAAATGCTGCCTGCAGGATGGAGGAAGCGAAAAATGCGTTATTTAACAGCAGGGGAATCACATGGCCCTCAATTGACAGCGATCATCGAAGGGGTACCAAGCAACCTGCCGTTCTCTGTCGATAAAATTAACGAGCAGTTGGCAAGACGCCAAAAAGGTCATGGCCGCGGCAGGAGAATGCAAATCGAAAAAGATCAGGTGAAAGTTCTCTCCGGTGTCAGACACGGTTATACGACCGGCGCCCCGATCACATTGGTTGTGGAAAATAACGACTGGACACATTGGCAAGGGATCATGAGCGCAGAGCCGGTGGAGGGTGCTGAGGAAAAGCGCAGGGTATCCCGTCCGCGCCCAGGACATGCCGACTTGAACGGCGCTATCAAATATCATCAGCGTGATATGCGAAATATTCTGGAACGTTCGAGCGCGAGGGAAACGACGATTCGCGTGGCTGTTGGCGCAGTTGCTAGACAATTGCTGGAGGCTTTTGGCATCCGTATCGGCGGCCAGGTGCTGCAGATTGGCAATGTTGTGGCGAAACGCGTAGACTTGCCGCTCGATGAATTGATCACTCGCACAGAAGAATCGCCTGTACGCTGCCTGGATGAAGAAGCGGCTCCATTGATGATGGCCGCGATCGACAAGGCAAAGGAAGAGGGGGATTCGCTCGGCGGTATCGTTGAGGTGATCGTCGATGGTGTGCCAATCGGTCTCGGCAGCCATGTCCAGTGGGATCGCAAGCTGGATGGACGATTGGCTCAAGCAGTCATGAGCATTCAGGCTTTTAAAGGGGTCGAGATTGGTATCGGCTTTGAAGCAGCCGGCAAGCCGGGGTCCCAGGTTCATGACGAGATCTTGTGGAATGAAGAGACGGGTTACAGCCGGAAAACCAATCGCGCTGGCGGTTTGGAAGGTGGCATGTCGACCGGGATGCCGATCGTTGTTCGCGGTGTCATGAAACCGATCCCTACTCTATACAAGCCATTGATGAGTGTTGATATCGATACGCGCGAAGCGTTCTCTGCCAGCATTGAGAGATCAGATAGCTGTGCGGTACCTGCTGCAAGCGTTGTGGCCGAAGCAGTTGTCGCATGGGAAATTGCCTCTGCGATGTGCGAGAAGTTTCCTTCCGACTCGATGGACGATATGTTGGAAAACGTCAGCCAATATCGCGCTTATACGGAGAAATTTTAATGCGCCGGGAAATCCTGCGCGTTGAGCTTGGGGAGCGATCCTATCCGATTATCATCGGAGAAGGTCTTTTGCAGCAGGCGGCCACCCTGTTGCAAGAGGGTGGGATAGCTGGCGGAACCAGATTGTTCATCATTACGGATGAAAATGTTGCCCCGCGCTATCTTTCGCTGCTCCAGGATGAGTTGATCTCCGCCGGTTTTCCAGTCCATGCCTGCGTGATTCCAGCAGGTGAACAGTCAAAGAGTATCGCCATGTATGAAACAGTGATGACACAGGCGATACAGGCAGGGTTAGACCGCAAATCGGTGATTCTCGCGCTGGGCGGAGGTGTAGTCGGAGATTTGGCCGGGTTTGTGGCAGCTACCTATATGCGGGGGATCTCGTTCGTACAGCTGCCCACCACACTTTTGGCGCATGACAGCTCGGTAGGAGGCAAGGTAGCGATCAATCACCCTTTGGGCAAAAATTTGATTGGCGCCTTTCACCAACCGCGTATGGTGCTGTATGATACCGCGGCTATTTCCACACTGCCAGAGCGAGAGCGAGCAGCAGGCTTTGCCGAAGTGCTGAAGCACGGTCTTATAGCCGATGAGCGCTTTGTCTCCTGGCTGGAGGAGCATGCGGAGAAACTGTGGGAGCTCGATTCTGAATTGCTAAGCAAAGCCATCTTGCGCGGGTGTCAGGTAAAAGCGA